>DAOUEW010000320.1:0-2544 GCA_034430275.1 Anaerolineae bacterium
GCCTCATCCTCGCTGATAGGAAAGCGGCTGAGAACTGCGCATCCCGCGTAGCCCGTGTCCGTGGGATGCCACGCCTGGTACGGATACCTGTCGCTCAGTCCCGACACAGCCTCAGCCACCTTACGTGATACCTCCTGTAGCGCTACGACGTCCGCGGCTTCGCCCGCGATGATGGATAGGATCACCTCTGTTCCCGGCTCGCCCCTGGTCACGTTGTAGGTCATCACCGTGAATGCCGTCCGGCGCTCGCTGTTCGGGGCCGCCGCGGCACTGGGCAGGAACCTATCCCCGTAGAGAGCGACGAAGAGAAGACAGGGCACACAGATCAATACCTTGGCTGGCCTGGACCTGGACAGAAGAAGGACCACCGGCGCCAGCACGAGCAAAGGTAGGAACCAGAAGGGCTGGAAAGCGGACGCCATCCTCATCCACCACTGGCTAGCCAGCGGGGTGATACGCAATACCAGGAGCAGGATCACCGCCAGCGCATAGCAGTTGCCTGCTGCACTGACCAGTCTTCCTAGTCTCTGCTTCATATGATCCCCACACCTCCCAGACATCAAGAAGCGAAGGTCGCCGCCGGTGCCGCACATCCACGGGCCAGGCACGCCTTCGCCATTGGGGCGCATTCTACCACAAGCCCACGAGGGGCGCAAAGCAAGCGGCTCAGGCGCGATGATGAGACCGCGTCACCGGACCCGTAGACGCGAGAGAGCGCACCGCCAGGTCGAGACCCTTCCCCCACTTTCCCCATCCACCATCTTGCGTTATAATCGTCCTCGACGCCACGCGCCTAGGGCTTTGCATGGAGTCTCAGACTAGACGCGAAAGCCCGTTCTCACCAGGTAGAGGCACCACATCCCAGTCCGACACGAAGCAGTGAAACCTACCAAGCAACGGACCAAGCCACCGACAGACCCATCTTCACTCTTCAGGTTGACCATCGTCGCCCTCGTCTTCGCCACGACCCTGGCGTGCGCGCGTACGCCTCCCGCCACGGAGACCGTGGCTGCACCTTCTGCCAGCACCACTTTCGTCGCTGAGTCTGTCTCGGCGACATCCGGCACCCCAGCTCCCACACCGACGCCCGCGCCCTACGTTCACCTGGTGGAAGCCGGCGAGACCCTGGACTACATCGCCGCCCAGTTGGGCTGCTCCGCCGAGGAGATCATCGAGGCCAACGGCCTGGACAGCCCCCACGCCCTCCAAATCGGGCAGCGCCTGGTGCTTCCCTCCCTCGATCTGCCATCCGGCCCTTCCACACCGCTCCTGCCGGACAGCGAGTTCGTCTACGGACCCACCCACCTGGGGTTCAACACAGAGAGCTTCTGCGCTACGCGGCCTGGCTACCTGAACGACTACGAGGAGTTGGTGGATGGGGAGATGCTGACCGGACCCCAGATCGTGGAACTGATCGCCCTGCGTTATAGCATCGGGCCCCGCGTGTTGTTGGCCATGATCGAGTTCCAGAGCGGGTGGGTGGACAACCCCTCGCCCGTGGGCTGGGCGCTGGAGCATCCCCTGGGGGCGACGGAGGAATACCAGGCCGAGCTGTTGTACCAGCTCGCCTGGGCCGCCGACCAGATGAACGCCGGGTACTACGATTGGAAGGGCCGAGGAAGGGAGATCGTCTACCTTCTCGAGGGCCGGCGCGCCCAGTACGACACCGGCATCAACGCCGGGACCGCCGCCCTTCAGTACTTCCTGGCCTACAACGCAACCTGGGACGAATGGGAGGCCATCTCCGGGGACGGGCCCGACTCCTTCCTCTCCACCTACAGGGGCCTCTTCGGGGATCCCTTCGAGCGGGACCAGGACCCTTCCGTGCCCTCAAACCTGACGCAGCCCGATCTGTGTCTGCCCTGGGAGAAGGGACGAATGTGGTACTACACCGGCGGTCCCCACGGCGGCTGGAACGACGGCAGCGCCTGGGCGGCCGTAGACTTCATCCCCCCTGGCGAACTGGGCTGCCAGATGTCGCCCGATTGGGCCGTGGCCGCCGCTTCGGGGCTGGTGGTGCGCAGTGACGACGGGGTGGTGGTCATCGACCTGGACGGGGACGGCCACGAGGAGACGGGCTGGAATCTGTTCTACATGCACGTGGCCGCCGAGGACAGGGCCTCCGTCGGCACCTTCGTGGACCAGGGCCAGCGCATCGGCCACCCCTCTTGTGAGGGGGGCTACTCCACCGCGACCCACCTCCACTTCGCCCGCAAGTACAATGGGGAATGGATCCCGGCCGACGGGCCTTGCCCCCTGGTTCTGTCGGGGTGGCGTGCTGTGGCCAGCGTGCCCTACGAGGGGACTCTGGTCAGGGGAGAGGACGTGCGCACCGCCTGTGAATGCCGCGAGGACGGCATCAACGGCCTCACCGCGGAGTGAGAATCTGCACTCCCTCAAGAAAGCCTCCTGAGTAGCTGCGAGGCAGCGCAGGGTAGGATGCCAGAGGGAGCACTCACCCCCACCCAACCCTCCCCCCTCCAGGGGGAGGGCTCAAGCTCCTTAGCCCATGCTCGGCCTGTTCCCCTCCCTGGATGGGAGGGG
>DAOUEW010000321.1:0-6091 GCA_034430275.1 Anaerolineae bacterium
TACCGCATGGTCTTCTCATCAGCATGGATATCCTTGGAAAGAAGGCTGATGCTGCTACGGAGGGCTTGCAGGGGGTTGTTAATCTCGTGAGCCAGTGAGGCAGTTAGACGCCCCAGCGCGGCCAGCTTCTCCGTGTCGATGAGTCGTTGTTCCATCTCCCTCGTAGCGCTCAGGTCCCGCATTACCACCTGAGCGAGGCCCACGTGCCCGTGCATCAGGCGATTGACGCGTACGTACACGGGCACCAACCGGCCGTCTTTCCTCACCAGGTTCAGATCCTCCAAGCCAGTCTCGCCAGTCGCCAGTACATCCCTCAGCGTAACCCTCTCCGGACGGTCTCGCTGCACACAGTAGATGTGATCGGCCGTCTCGCCCAGCAGCCCCTCCAGGCCGTGGCCGGTCAGCTCCGCTGCCTGTGCATTGGCCTCCACCAGTCTCCAGTCCTGCAGATCCACCACGCAGACTGCATCGCTCACAGTCTCCAATAACAGCCCATATTCCAGTCGGCCTGTCTGGAGCTGATGGCACAGATCAACGTTCTGGAGAGCCGCGGCAGCCTGCCGGGCCAGAGTCGTCAGCACCGTCTGGTGTATCTCGTCAAAGGAGTTGGCCTGTGCGCTCCCTAGACTCAGGCCGCCAACCGTCTTCCCTTGCACAAGCAAAGGCGCGGTGAGAGAGGATCTGAAACCCGGACCCAGCTCGGGGCAGCGGAGGTCCTCGCTGACCTGCCATTCGACGGAATTGAGTGCTGGAGACGAACGGATGTCCTTTCGTCGAGGCTGACCCTGGTGAGCCGGGGACTCTGAACTCGCATCGGCCGGCTCTCTGACCACCAGCCACCCATTCTCCCGGTCCAGCACCTGGCCGATAGCCACGTCTACGTTCGGGATGGCATTGGTGGCCGCTTCGACTGCAGACCTCAAGACTTGGTCAGCCCCACCTGCTCTACCCGCCGCTCCAGCAAAGGCATCCAGTGCGCCGAGCTCCCGCTGTCTGCTGAGGATCTCGTCTTGGAGCTGGAGCTCCTCCAATCGCGGGCCTTGAAGGTCCAACAGGCCAGCCAACCTCTGGGGAAGAGATTCCAGGTCTTCTCCAGACCCGAGGAGGTAGACCACGGTGCTTCCCATCCCGGCCGCGTCCCGTACCTGCTCACCGCACGGCCCGGCCAACACCACGATGGGGATTTCACAACCCATTTTCGCGATCCGACGGAGAAGATCCAGGTCGTCGGGCCCCGGAGGATCAAGATCGAGGATGACTGCGTCGTACGTCTGGCCGTCAAGCTGCCGGATCGCCTCCTCCGGCCTCGCCACGACCCTAACCTGCCAGGTTGGGCAGTCCCCAGCGAATGCCCCCTCTACCTCTGCGGCACGATGGTGGCTTGCCTCCAACAGCAAGACACTTCGGCCGCGAGAACCACGAAGTTGGCTCGGTGCCACGCCACTCCCTCCCAGCGGAAGGAAAACGCATCGACAGGCCAGTCTAAGACATCATTCAAGCATAGCGTGCCAGCAGTGTCAAGCCAGAGGGCAGAGGCATCTAGAACCAACGCTCTCCACGCCGCTAGAGAGGATCACAGAAGTGAGCACAGGCGTCGCGGACCCTGCCCAAGAGCTGCCAGAGGAGAAGAAGTGGGAGGCGCCGTGAGTTAAAGACTCGCCACCTCGACGCCTGTATACGCGCGTCGACCTGATAGACCTGCTAGCCTCAGCCCGTAGCCCACAGATCGTACACCTCGAGGTGGCCACAAGGGGAGTGCTCGTTCCACACTGTTCACGCGGGCCAGTGGCAAAGGATCGCCACCGCCCCCGGCTTCTTCCGTGTTGCTGTCCACTGGCATGTCCGTCCATGGCTCCGGCCGAGAGCACGTCAGTCCCCCTGGGATACCGTGGGAGTCACGGGCGTCGTACCACTCACCGGCGGAGTCTGGGTCTCTGTGATGACCGTGGACGGTGCTGCTTCGGTGGGCACCGGAGTCGGAGTGGGCTTCTCTGGCGGATCGCTTATCAACTCCTCCAGGTCGGCAATGGTGGACGAAGAGACGAGGTACACTCGCACCTCACCCTCGCGCTGTGCATAGCGGGAGTACCCAGCAGGGTTCTCATTGCCCACCAGGAGCACCTGATCCGCACCCTCCTCCAGATCGACTTCCACCCGCAGGACGGGCTCGGCGAGGCCAAAGGCCTCCAGGTCCATATCCTCACCCTCTATGGTCCGAGTGGACAACAACCAGGAGAGACTGTCCAGCAGACTCTCCACACGTGTGTCGTCACCCTCGGCCTCGAAGGGCTCCGTAATCTGCCAGGCACCATCCGCCCCCCTACTGACCGTGGCCGATTCGTCGGTCGTCAGGTCCGTCACCTTCAGCAAGGTGACCTCGCTCGCCGAGAAGGAGAATACGGAGGTGGTATCGTCCTCTTCGCTCGAGCTGTCTTGGTCAGTCCTCATCTCCACCATGTAGACGAACGCCGCTAGGACAGCGAAGACGACGACTACTATGATCGTGGTTCGCTGCTGTAGTCTCATCGCTGCTACCTCCGCCTCCACCAGACCGCCACACCTGCCAACAGTACGGCGACCGGCAAGAAGATGACGCTGGAGTACTGGAGGAAACGAGCCTGCCCGGCTGACAGGATGATCTCGCGCGACACCTCAGCCTCAGGCCGGATAGAGATCAGTTCTTCCTCCTCGGCCAGCCAGTTCACGCTATTGAGGAAAAGATCGACGTTCCCGCCCAGCGACATGTTGCCGTTGGCCACGAAATCGGAATCCCCAAAGGCGACCAGGCGGGTGCCCACTGCGCTCTCATCTTCGCCGTAGGCCTCCACGCTCATGACCATGGCCAGAGGGCCTTCCAGGTCTACACCCTCATCGTAGGCGGCCTCCTGTCTCGTCAATGCCTCGAAGTCCGTCTCACCCCAGCTTGCATCGCTGGATTCTATCAGAGCCAGGATAGACACATCCTCAGGCTGCTCCACCGTGCGAGTCACCGACCGAGCCGTCACGATCACGACAGCGGGCAAATCTCTGGTGATCTCGCTGTAGGTCAAGCTCTCCACGACAGGCGACAACGCGTCCATCCCGAAGAGAGCACGTTCTGGATCAACGATCACGTCGGCTCCGTATCCCAGGCCCCACTCTGCCAGAACGCCGCTCAAGACCGGTTCATCGCCCGGCTCTTGCATCACCAGCGCCTTGCCGCCGCCCTGAAGGTACGACTGTATGGCGCTGCTCTCCTGCTCCAGCAAGGGCGACTGCGGCGCCGCGACGATCAGCACCGAGGCATCAGTGGGGACGGTGCCGCTGATCGCCAGGTTGAGCGTACTGACAATGTAGTTGTCTTTCTCCAGGTAGTCCTTCACCCCACTGTAGCCTGTCTCATCATAGCCACTGGCATCGCGCTCTCCGTGCCCTGTGAGGAAGTAAACCACCTTCTGAGTCTCGCGGGTGACCTTCAGGATTGCCCCCGTGATCTCCTGCTCATCCACGGTGAAGATGTCCTGGCGCCTTCCGCTGCTCTCGAAAACGACGGTGCCATAGGAACCGATCTCGTACTGCTGTGCCACAAAGGGATCTATGTCGGGATCCACGAACTCGTAGCTGATCTTGTCAGTGCGGTAAGAGTACTCGGTGAGCAGGTCCGTCAGCTCCTGTTCTCCGTAGTCGCCCTCGGTGAAGAAGGCCGTGACCTTCACCGGCTCATCCAGTTCCGACAGGATCTGGATTGTCTGAGGAGAGAGCGTGTATTCCCCAGTCTCGGTCAGGTCCAGACGCCGGTGATGGCGATCAGCGAGGAAGTTGGCCAGGACGAGGATACCGAGGAAAGCCACAATAGCCACTCCAGCGTTCGAACCGTACCTGGCTGTGCGTCCGGTGAGCGCAGATCTGAACATCTCTGGCCTGCCCGCGATTGACAGCAGCACCAGGACTGCCCCCACGCCCAGCAGGGCCTCCACACGCAGATCCAGCTCCCGGGTGAGCGACCAGACGGTCAAAGCCAGCACCAGGGCTATCAGACCAGTTGCGCCCAGGGCGATAGCCAGTCTTCTGATCCACGCACGCATCTATCTCCACCTCCTCAACTGCAGGGCTTGCACCGACAGGAAAAGAAAGGCTGCCATGACGCTGAGGTAGTAGACCACATCCTTGGTGTCGACCACACCCCGCAGGAAGTCATAGTAGTGACCAGACATCGATAAGTAGGTCACGAAATCGTTTATTGGAGATCCGAAAAGACTCCCAGCGACGTCAACCAGCCAGAGAATGATCATCGTTCCGAATCCCAGGAGCGCAGCGACAGCCTGATTCCGGCTCAAGGCTGACGCGAACACGCCTATGGAGAGGAAAGCACCTCCCAACAGCGCCTGGCCCAGATACGTGCTGAGCATGGGGCCGCGATCAGGGTTGCCCAATCGCGTCAAGAGCAACGGATAGTACAACGTCAGAGCAAGCATCACGCCATAGACGGCCATACTGGCCACGAACTTGCCTACCACCACCTGCCAGTCCCGCACAGGCAGCGTGAGCAGGAGCTCGATGGTCCCCGATCGCCGCTCCTCAGCCAGCAACCGCATGGTCAGCGCAGGACAAATAAATAGGAGGACTACGGCCATGTTGGCGAACACGTTCCCGAGATAGGCTTCACGCGTGATGTAGACTATGAGCGCGAAGAAGAAGCCCATGATTGCCAGGAAGGCCGCCGTCACCACGTACGCTATGGGAGACGCGAAGTAAACCCGCAACTCCTTCTTCGCAATGTAGAGCATGTTCCTCATCTATGCCGCCTCCTCCACTTCCTGATCCTGCTCGTGTGTTGTCAGTTGCAGGAAGATCTCTTCCAGGCTCATGCCCACCGGCCGCAGTTCGAGCAATCCCCAGTCTTCCTGCACCGCCGCCCTGGCGATCTCCTCCCGCCGGTCAGCACCCTCAGTGCAGATGACTTCATACTGCCCCTCTCCTCTGACCTGCACATCCGTCACACCATCCAGCCGACCCAGTCGGTCTGACACATCTGGCGACGGACGCTGGAGCTGGACAAACACTCGCTGCGCTGGCTGGAGCCTGGCTTCCAGCATCTGAGGCGGACCATCCGCCACGACTCGTCCCTCATTGATGATGACTACACGGCTGCAGACCTCGCTGACCTCAGGAAGGATGTGTGTGCTCAGAACCATGGTATGGTCTCCACCCAGGCTCTTGATGAGCTGCCTCACCTCCCGAATCTGCTTGGGATCTAGACCGATCGTAGGCTCGTCGAGAATGAGGACTTGAGGATCGTGCACCAGAGCCTGCGCCAACCCCACCCGCTGTCTGTACCCCTTCGACAGCTTGCCGATCAAAGAGTGAGCAAAGCTGGAGAGCCCGCACGTTTCCAGGATCTCCTCTACCCTCTCTCGTCGATCCGGCACGTCACGTACGCTGGCTACGAAATCCAGGTACGCAGACACCGTCATCTCGGAATACAGAGGCACAGTCTCCGGCATGTAGCCGATTCGTCTGCGCACCTCGAGAGAGTCGTCGAAGACATCGAATCCGGCTACTCGCGCGGTGCCGGCGCTTGGCGGCATGAAAGCCGTCAGGATGCGCATGGTCGTCGTCTTGCCCGCAGCATTGGGTCCGAGCAGCCCCAGGATCTCTCCCTCCTCCACCTTGAACGTCACGTCCTTGATGGCCGCCAGTTTGCCATAGTACTTGGTCAGGTTTTCGACCTCTATCATTCCCATCCTCCTACACTACTGTCCTTTCGCCCCATAAAACGGAAAGCACAATGCTCGGCTCTACCCCGCGTCACAAAGTGCTTTCCATGAAGTGCAGTATCGGCATATAGTGTCGCTCAGAAGCCTCTCGTTGTCAAGCTCACAGATCACCACTCAGGACAGCGCCGCACACGATGGTGACGGCATGATCTGTAGTGCCGGACAAGAACAAACCGCCCTTGCCTCGTGCAGTGCAGAGGGCCGCCATAGCGCGCCCGCACCTTGGTCGGCTTCTTGCGCCCGAGTTAGATCAGATGGCAGCCTTGTCCCGCAAGAAGGTGAAGACGGTTCTGATGAGGATCTTCAGATCGAAGAAGATGGACCAATTCTCGATG
>DAOUEW010000322.1:0-1860 GCA_034430275.1 Anaerolineae bacterium
GCTCTGGAGGCAAACCAGGAGAGCCTGGGGTCGATAGCGATGATCTTGGTGCCCTTCTTCATCAGGTCGACGATCCAATGGCCGAAGACGTTGTCCGGGCAGGTGGCGGGGATGTTGTAGCCCCAGACGATAATACACTCCGGGACCTCGTACCTGGGGTCGTCGTACCGCTTCTCGAACCACTGCGAGGCGTCCAGGATGCAGTAGTCGCCTTGGACGGTCTCCACTGCGGATATCCGGGGGCTGTAGCAGGCGATGCCGCTGAGGGCGAACATGACGTTGGGGCTGCCGTAGGCGTAGGCCAGCATGCAGATCCAGGGAGGGATGTCCCTCCCCGTGCCCATGGCGAAGATCACGCTCTCGGGCCCGTAGCCATCGCGGATCTGGCCCATCTTCTGCTCGATGAGGTCGAAGGCCTCTTCCCAGGAGATCTCCTCCCACTTGCCCTCACCGCGCTCTCCCACCCTCTTGAGGGGTTTGGTCAACCGGTCGGGGTGATAGGTGTACTGGGTCATGGCCAGACACCTGGCACAGAGGCGCCCCTGACTCCACGGGTGGTCCGGGTCGCCCTCGATCTTGACCAGCTTGCCGTCTTCGATGTAGGCCAGCACCCCACAGCCGCCGTGACAGCCTGGCCCGGCGGACCAGGTGGTGGTGCGTAGAACCTCTCGCTGCTTACGTGCCATCGCTCTCCTCCCGGTGTGGTGCGACCTGCTCCACGGGCGGGCGTGCCTTGCTCTAGGCGTCCATCTCGGCTATCGCGGAGGCCAGCCAGTCCGCCCAGGCCGGTATGCCCTCACCTGTCTTGCAGGAGACCTCGAAGACCTGCACCCCAGAGTTCAGTCCGGTGACCAGCTTGCGAAAGCTCTCCAGGTCGAACTCCACGTAGGGCAGCAAGTCTATCTTGTTGATCACGATACCCTGCACCGCGGCGAACATGGCCGGGTACTTGTAGGGCTTGTCGTCGCCCTCCGGGATGCTGGAGATCATGACCTTGATCCTCTCGCCCAGAGCGAAGTCGGTGGGACAGATGAGGTTGCCCACGTTCTCGATGAGGAGAAGGTCCAGTTCTGCCAGGGGTAGCTGATCCAGGGACCCGTGCACCATGTTGGCGTCCAGATGACAGGTACCACCGGTGTTGATCTGGACCACCGGCACGCCAAGGGCTTCGATGGTGTCGGCGTCCACGCGGGAAGCCACATCGCCTTCGATGACCCCGATGCGCGCCCGATGGCGCAGAGCTTCTATGGTGTGCACGATCAGGCTGGTCTTGCCGGCGCCAGGCGAGGCCATGACGTTCACGGCCAGTACGTCCTCCGCAGCCAGCAGGCGTGCGTTTTCCTCTGCCAGGCGATCGTTAGCGCTCAGGATGTTCTCTACGATGGGGATCTTCATGAAGGTTCTCCTTGGGGGTGGTTTGCGGCTACTCTACCTCGATGCTGTCCACGTAGAACTCTCGGCCGGCCACGATGTCCACGCTCCACTCGTCGCATTCCGGGCAGACCCACCGCCCCTCTGGAGGCGAGAAGTCTATGTTGCAGGAGTGGCAGCGAAAGCGAGCGGGGATCCTCTCGAAGTTCAGTGAGGCACCCTCGGCGAGGGTACCTTTGCTGATGAAGTCGAAGTAGAACTGGATTGAGTCGTCGACGATGCCCGACATCTCCCCTATCACCAGGTTGATGGCGGTAATCTTGTGGGCACCGGCTTCAGTTGCATGCTCCAGGGCGATGGAGAGCATTCCTTGGGTGACGGGGAGTTCGTGCATGGCGGTCCATGGGCATTATAGCAGGGCAACGCAGCGTGACGCAACCGCCAGCGCGCACAGTCAGGCACGTTGAGGGCGGCAAAGAATGCCCTGTA
>DAOUEW010000323.1:0-5667 GCA_034430275.1 Anaerolineae bacterium
TTGGCGTTTGTCCGCCCCTTGGCGGTCCTTGGCTTCACGGGCTTGGGTGCTCCGGGCCCGCGCGGTGTCACCGAAATCCGTGCTGTCCTGGGCGGTGCCTTCATTGCATTGGGGGCGGCGCCGCTGCTCCTACGCACGCCAGAGACGTTACGCATGTTGGGTATCGTCTACCTGGTCATCGGCACCACGAGGATCGTGGGGCTGATCTTGGACAAGTCGGTCGAACGTTCGAACGTCATCAGCCTGGCCGTGGAGATCCTCTTCGCCGTCATCCTGATTCCTTGACGCGCGGCTGTTCTTGCACAGACTGGCCAACGTGACCAAGTCGAAGCTGCTCTTGCTCTTCTCACAGACTTGGGCCAGTATGGAGATGTGGTAACGAAGCACGCCCCACCGACATTCCACGGCAGGAGGGGTTGTGCACGGAAAGGAGAGTACACACCATGAGACTGGCTAGGATTGTGGCTCTGCTCGGGGCCCTGATTATGGGAAGCGTCCTCATCTACGGCTTCATGGTGGGGGACTTCACTGGGGAAGGCGCGCAACTGCTCGCCATGCCCTGGGGTATCGTATCGCTGGTGGACGTGTACACCATGTTCACCCTCTTCTCAGTGTGGGTCGTGTATCGCGAGAAGTCGGTGGTCAGGTCTGTCATCTGGGTCTTCTTGATCATGGTCCTGGGGGCCTTCATCTGTAGCCTGTACTCTCTCATTGCCTTGCAGACCAGCAGCGGCGACTGGAGGCGCTTCTGGATGGGTCACAGGTGGCGAGAGCAGGCGACGTGAGCCACCGTCCCGTCCCCTCTCCAGGGCCGATGGCTGGCGTCTTTCAGACCCTGATCTTCGGCCGAATAGGTGCATCCTCCAGATCGACCAGTCGCTTCTCATCGCGGACGCGGCTCTGCATCGCATGAGCAGAGCACGTGGAGGTTGACTTCCATGGCCAGGAATCGACTGATTCTGGTATTCTTGTTCGTCTTCGTAGACCTCCTGGGATACAGCCTGTTCCTGCCCCTGCTGCCCTTCTACGCAGCCAACCTAGGCGCCAATGCACTCGTGGTCGGCCTACTCATCGCCTCCAACGCCTTCGCCCAACTGATAGCGACCCCCGTCATCGGCCGGCTCTCCGATCGATTCGGCAGGCGTCCCTTGCTCATCTTCAGCATCTGCGGTACCCTGCTCAGCTTCCTGGTCCTGGGCCTAGTCGAGCCCTTGGGCGCCTGGCTGGCTAGCCTCGGCCCCGACCGGCTGGGCGTGGGCACTGCTACCCTGGTCATGCTCTTCGTGAGCCGCATTTTGGACGGCCTTTTCGGCGGAGACGTGTCGCTGGCCCGTGCCTACATCACCGACATCACCGACGAGACCAACCGGGCCAGGGGCCTGGGGATGATCGGCGCCGCCTTCGGACTGGGCTTCATCGTCGGTCCGGTCATAGGCGGAAGCCTCGCCAATTGGCCGTACGCAACCTCGGCCTTCGCCATCGTGGGCCTGTCGCGCTACGCAGTTCCGGCCTTCGCCGCGGCGCTCTTGTCGGCGCTCAACCTGCTGGCTGTCCTCCTCTGGCTTCCCGAGTCACTGCCACCTGAGGAGCGGGCTCGTCTGGCTAGCAGTCCTCGTGCTGCCTTCACAGCCCGATGCCTCTGGGAGTGCCTCACGCGACCACTGTTCGGCACGTTGCTCCGTGTGCGCCTGCTCTACATGCTTGCCTTCACGCTCTTCACCGCCAACTTCGCATTGTGGGCGCAGTACAGTCTGGGCTTGAGCGACCAAACCACCAGCTACGTCCTGACCTACGTCGGCGTCCTCGTCGTGCTGGTGCAGGGTGTGGCCATCGGAAAGCTCACCGTTTTATTCACCGAGAGTCGCCTCATCTTCAGCGGACTCGCCTTGCTCGCTGTCGCGCTGTTTGCCTGGGCCTTCGTGCCCAACCTGGCCCTGCTTCTGCTGGTGATCACCCCGTTGCCGCTGGCGGGAGGTGTCCTCAACACAGTAACCAACAGCTCGATCACCAAGTCGGTGTACCCCGAGGAGGTGGGAGGGGCGCTTGGCCTCTCGGCCTCCCTGGACAGCCTGGCCCGCGTTGTCGCCCCTGCGATAGCGGGCGTTTCGTTACAGCAACTGGGATCGTTCTCGCTGGGCCTTCTCGGTAGTCTGCTGGCGATGCTGGCGTTGCTGTACGTCTGGTGGCGGCTGCTGCAACACCCCGTGGCAGCTCTCGCACACCGCGACCAAGACGAGATCACCCCTGCCGCGCGGAGCTAGCAGCCTCGAGAGCTGTGGCCGCGTCTCTCCGCACTGTGATGGACAGCGAGCGTGGTACTATGGCCCGACTGAATCCGGACAAACTGCACGTGACCTTCGCCGAACAGACCGCGGCCCTCGGGCCAGCAGCCCCAAGGCGTTATACGCTCACGCACTCCGACGCCACGGGGGATCTGTTCCTGACCATCGGACCGGAATACGACCACGAGCAAGTATCGGGATGGTATACCAGGCTGATGCGCGACGAGGTCCTGGCGGAGTGGCTCGAAGGGGATCAAGGCACCGCGCTTCACGTGCACTGCCACGTGAGCGGTGGACTGGTGCTGGGGCCATCGAGGTTCAGGTTCGAGATCTTCCAGAGGGAGTTGCCCCTGGTCCTGGAGGCCATCCGTTACGGAGATAGCGCCCTGTTCGAGGCCCATCCGCAGCTGGACCAGGCAGTTATCCTGGTCCACTTCCACTCCAGGGAGCCACGCTACGACCGCGTCGAGGACTGGGGAACACCAGCGGATTTCGACGTCTCTGCTCCTTCCGCCACTGGACCAGCGATGCCGGACTGATCGTGTTCTCCCAGGTCCGTCAGAGTGAAGGGGCCGTGGTCCGCGTTACGTGGTAATATCAGGTCGACCATCGGACTCACCAGGCTCCCACCAACAACCGGAGGAGGTTCTCCAAGATGAGACTGGATGACGTATCGAGATACATGGAAGAGGCCGGCATCCCCGGACGAGATGCCTACGACTTGCCCTCGAGCGACAAGCGCTTCCCCGACGACGGTCACTACCGAATCGAGATCTCGGGGGTGGAGGGGCCCAGGGTCCTCGAGGCGCTGATCGAGGAGAGACGCAAGTTCGATGTCCCCGTGCACAGGCTTATCTCTCTCGTCCAGGGAGGAATCCTCTTCGACAACACTGAGCTCCGAGACTTCGCGCAGATGGCCGCAAACGAAAGGATGGAAGTGGTGGCCGTGCCCGGCCCGCGCAACGGGTGGGACATAGGCCGGCAGTACGCCTCGTCTGAAGGTATGCGAGCCGGGATGCACCATCGGGGTTCGGACGAGCTGCGCAAGGTGATCGCGGACATGATGCGTATGTACGACGCGGGCATCAGAGGCTTTATGCTGGTCGATGAGGGCCTGCTGTGGCTGGTGGGCCGGATGCAGCAGCAAGGCAACTTCCCCTCAGACGTGGCGCTCAAGATCTCCGTGTGGACGTCCCACAGCTCGGCGGCCGGAGGCAAACTGCTGGAGGAACTGGGGGCCAGTTCCTTCAACCCGCCAGGCGACCTGACGCTGCCACAACTGGCCTCCATCAGAAGCGCGGTGAGCATCCCTCTGGACTTCTACATCTACACGTCCATCTCCTTCGGGGGCTTCAACAGGTTCTACGACGCGCCAGAGGTGGCCAGAGTGTGCGCGCCGTGCTACTTCAAGTTCGAGCCAGGGCCAGCTCTATCGGCCGGAGGTGGCCAGAGCCTCTATCAACCCTGGGTCAGGGACGAAGAGCACGTGCACCTGGTGCGGAAGAAGGTGAAATGGGCCGCTGTAGTCAGAGACCTCATCCTGGAGAACGAACCGGAGGTAGGAATCTCCCCGCATGGCTCCGAAGATCTCCACGTTCCCCAACCTTGATGCCACCTCGTGAGGGTCTGGATCATTCAGGCCAGCGGCCGGACATCACATAGCACGTATCGTCCACCCAGACGGACTTGAATGGGAGGTGCATTCTGCCGAGGTCGAAGAAGTGGTTGTGGCTGCTGATTCTCCTGCCCGTCCTGGCTCTGGGGGGCTTCGTGCTGTGGGCTGAGCACACCCCCACACCTATGCCTGAGGCGCTGGCGGCCCTGGAGTCTGACTCGGCAGTCGTAGTCACGGCCGACCGCTGGCTCGTCTTCCGCCCAGCGCATCACGACACGGAGACGGGGCTGGTTCTCTACCCTGGCGGCCGCGTAGACCCACGCTCGTACGCGCCGGCGGCTCACGAGATCGCTGCGCAAGGTTATGTGGTAGTTGTGGTCCCCATGCCTCTCAACCTGGCCGTCTTTGCCCCTGGCGCAGCCGCCGACGTCTTCGACACCTTACCCGAGATCAGCACCTGGGCCGTGGGAGGACACTCCCTCGGGGGAGCGATGGCGGCGCGCTTCGCCCACAGCCATCCGTCTCTGGTGCGGGGGCTGGTGCTCTGGGCAGCGTATCCGGATGCCTCCAACGATCTCTCGGAGAGCCACCTGGCGGTCACTTCTATCTACGGGACCCTGGACGGCCTGGCTACCCTGGACAAGATCGAGGCCTCGCGCCCTCTCCTGCCTCCAACCACCACCTGGGTGGCCGTCGAGGGCGGAAACCACGCCCAGTTCGGCTGGTACGGCCCCCAGAGCGGTGACAACCCAGCCACCCTTACCAGGGAGAAACAGCAACAGCAGGTCGTCGAGGCCACGCTTCAGCTTCTGGAATCGCTGAACTGAGCCTAACGCCAGCAGGAGGTGTATTTGTATCATGGCCGAGATCGAGGTCCAGACCACAGAACGAGATGATCGCTACGAGTTCCAGGTCAAGGTGCGAGAGGGAGGAAGTGAGACGCGTCATCGTGTCAGCCTCGAGAAGAGCGACTACAGCCAACTCGTGGGCGAGGAGGGAAGCCCCGAGGCCCTGGTCGAGGAGTCCTTCCGCTTCCTGTTGGAGCGAGAGCCGAAGGAGTCCATTCTGGGGTCCTTCGATCTGATGGTCATCGGCCGCTACTTCCCAGAGTACCGTCGGGAGATCGTCCGCCGCCTCTGACCTCGCCTCTCGTCGCCGGTCCAGAGAAGCCCTGCCGAACCCCGTGCTCACCATCGCTGTGGTAGAGTATGGAGACATGCTTCAGGGCTGGAGGCTGGGCGGACTGACCAGGACGAGCAGGTTATGCAGAAGCTGGACGAACTGATAGAGGCCACGCTTCAAGAGAGGGAGCAGCGGCGCAGCCCGAGGGGTGACGGTCATCGGGGAAAGCGGTCGCTTGTGCCCTACTGGGCACTGGGCCTGGTAGCCCTCTGTCTCCTATCGGACATGATTCTCTGGGCCTGCTCCGGCGCAGGCACCTGGTGACAAGTAGCCGGCGCCGCTAGGGTTTCAGCCACGGCAGCCTGTCGAGGTCGGCGTTCCCGCCCGACAGAATCACTCCCACGCGCGAGCCCGACAGGTCTATCTTGCCCTCGAGAAGCGCGCCCACCGGAACCGCCGCCGATGGCTCGATGACCATCTTCGCGCGCTCCCATACGTGTCGCATCCCCGCAATGATCGCCTCCTCGCTGACGGTCACGATCTGCTCCACGTGCTCCCTGATCAGGGGGAAGGTCACGTCTCCCAGCGAGGTCAGGAGCCCATCAGCCACCGTCTGGGGGTTCACAGAGGGGACGATACGGCCCTCTT
>DAOUEW010000324.1:0-13559 GCA_034430275.1 Anaerolineae bacterium
GAGGTTGAGTTCTCATGAACATCGTCATTTGTGTCAAGCAGGTGCCTGACACCGAGACTAAGATACGGGTCAAAGACGGCCAGGTCGACCACTCTGAGACCAAGTACGTGGTCAACCCCTACGACGAGTACGCCATCGAGGAAGGCTTGCGCATCAAGGAGAGAATGGGCGAAGGCACGATCACACTGGTCAGCATGGGGCCAGAGCGAGCCAAAGACGCGCTGAAAAGCGGTCTGGCGGTAGGTGCCGAAGAGGCGATCCATCTGACGGACGAAGCCTTCGAGGGTTCAGATCCCTACGCCACTGCCTTGATCCTCTCCAAGGCGTTGCAGAAGCTGGACTACGACATCATCTTCTGCGGCAAGCAAGGAGTGGACGAAGACCACGCTCAGGTCGGGATCATCTTGTCGGAACTGCTCGACATCCCGCACGTCTCGGTGGTCACCAAGCTCGAGATCTCCGATGATGGGAAATCTATCCTGGCCCATCGAGAGGTGGAGGGAGGCCACGAAGTAGTCGAGGCGCCTCTACCAGCAGTGATCACTGCCCAGAAGGGCCTCAACGAGCCTCGCTACGCTTCCATCAAGGGCATCATGGCCGTGAAGAAGAAAGTCATCCCCGAGTGGAACGCCGAGGAGATCGGCGTGGAAACCACGAGTGTAGGACTCGAAGCTGCCAAGGTATCCTTCGTGGAAGTCTCACTGCCCCCGGAAAGGGAATCCGGCAAGGTCTTTGCCGAGGATCCCGTCCAGGATGCCATCAAGGTAGCCCATCTGCTTCGAGACGAAGCCAAGATCCTGTAGCCAGAGGGTTCAGGTCCGACACGAGCGGAAAACCTACTGGAACACGGAGGAACTGATGTCTAACGACGTTTTGGTGGTTGCGGAAATCAGAGAGGGTGCCATCAAGAAGGTGGCCTTCGAAATGCTGGGCGAAGGGCGCAGGATCGCCAGTGAACTGGGCGGAAACCTCCTGGCGGTCGCCCTTGGCCACGGAATAGGGGACGTGGCCGCCCCGTTGGCTCACTACGGCGCAGACAAGGTGTTCGTAGCTGACGATCCCACCATGGCTGACTACACGGCAGAGGGATACACAAACGTGCTGGCGGGCCTGATCGGTGAGTTGGAGCCCGCTCTGGTGCTCCTCGGCGCGACGACGCAGGGGAAGGATCTGGCGCCCAGACTGGCAGCGAGGTTGGGGGCAGGCTTGGCATCGGACTGCACAGGCTTTGCCGTCCAGGATGGCGACCTGCGCATCACCAGGCCCATCTACGCCGGCAAGGCCACCGCCATAGTCCGCGAGACTGCCAGGCCCTACATGGCCACGGTCCGGTCCAACATCTTCGCCGTCCCCGAGCCCGACACCTCGCGAGAGGCCCCCACGGAGACCGTCTCCGTCGATGCTGGGGACATCAGAGCGAAGGTCGTGGAGCTGATCAAGGAGGCCGGGGAACGGGTTGAGCTCACGGAAGCCGACATCATCGTATCGGGCGGTCGCGGCCTCAAGGAGCCCGAGAACTTCGCCCTCATCGAGGAGCTGGCCGGTGTGTTGGGAGCCGCTGTGGGAGCCTCGCGAGCGGCGGTCGATGCTGGCTGGAAGGATCACAGCTATCAGGTGGGACAGACGGGCAAGGTCGTGACCCCCACGTTGTACATTGCGTGCGGCATATCGGGGGCCATACAGCACCTGGCCGGCATGAAGACGTCGAAGCACATCTTCGCCATCAACAAGGACCCCGATGCCCCCATTTTCAAGGTGGCGGACTACGGTATCGTCGGGGATCTGTTCAAGGTGGTTCCCGTACTGACGGAGGAGTTCAAGAAGATGCTGGCCGAGGCATAGGACGCCTCGGTTAGCAAGCGGGTGTAGCCCGCCTATGGCCAGGTTCCGGAGGACCTCCGGGCCGCATGCTGTTGTTTCATCCAGGCGTCGCGAAAGGCAAGAGGCTCCTAACTGAAGCGTACCTAGCGATACTCCGCCGGTTTACGAGATGCTGAGAGCCAGGCACGAGGACCTCCGCGACCTGCATTCATGCTCAGACCCCTAGAGCTGGTCAGGCTCCAAACCGCCCGGTGGTCTACTCCTATCTCAAGCCAGCGCCCGACACTCTCCTGGTCCCTCACCTCGACGTCCAGCGAACCTCTCCGAGCGGTCCCGCCGGTTGCTTCGTACTATTCGCTGTGATAGACTTGCTCTCTGGAGGGAAGGTTTGGACTGGAGCACCATCTCTCGCGCCAGAGAAAGGATCGCCCAGGAGCAAGGAACGACGTACAAGGATTGGGGAGGCCGGCTGCCCGTCGCCCTCGTCTATCCAAACTCGTACCACATCGGTATGTCGAACCTGGGAGTGCACGTCGTCTACAGCCTCTTCAACCAGTTCCCTGACGTCGTCTGCGAAAGGGTATTCCGCGAAAAGGAAGACGACGTCCCGGTCTCGCTGGAGTCCCAGAGACCACTCCGCGACTTCGCCGTCCTCGCCTTCTCCCTCTCCTACGAGCTCGACTATCTGAACCTGGTTGCCATGCTGCGCCAGTCGGCCATCCCTATCGCCGCCGATGCCAGGGACGAGCGGTATCCCCTTCTCATTGCCGGAGGCCCGTGCGTGATGGCGAACCCGGAGCCTCTGGCCGCCATTCTGGACGTCTGTGCAATCGGCGAGGGCGAGGTCATCGTCCCGACCCTCGTCGACGCGCTGACCCAGCCTGGCGCCCTGAGCCGCGCGGAACTGCTAAGACACTTGGCGACTGTCCCCGGCCTCTACGTGCCCCGTTCCTATCACCTACGGGACGAAGCTGGCCGCCTCGCCAGCATCACACCCACCAACGGGGTGCCGTACCCTGTGTCTCGGCAATGGCTGCGCGACCTCGATGACCAGCCGGCACACTCCGTCATCCTGACCGCCGACACGCAATTCGGCGACATGTACTTGTTGGAGGTATCGCGCGGCTGTGGCAGGGGTTGTCACTTCTGCCTGGCTGGCGTCACCTATGCGCCCGTCCGTCACAGAAGCCTCGATGTGCTCCTGGCCGTGGCCAGAGAGGGACTCCGGCACAGAGACAAGCTGGGGCTCATTGGCGCGTCTCTCTCCGACTACCCCCACGTGGAAAAGCTGGCCCAGGATCTGCGGGGCATGGGCGCCAGGATATCCGTCGCATCTCTACGTGTCGATCCGTTGCCCGACGCCCTCCTGGAGGCCCTCGCTGACAGCGGCAGCCGGACGGTGACCATCGCTCCCGAGGCGGGGTCGGAGCGTCTGAGGCGCAAGATCAGAAAGGGCATCTCCACCGCCGATATTCTCGGCGCCGTGGAACGACTGGCGCGTTACGACTTTCCCCAGTTGAAGCTATACTTCATGCTCGGGCTTCCCACCGAGGAAGAGAGCGACGTCCACGAGATCGTCGAGCTGCTCCGCGCCGTGAGGGAGCGATACAACCGCCAAATCACAGTCAACATCACTCCCTTCGTCCCCAAAGCCCATACCCCTTTCCAGCGGGAGGCCATGGCCCCGCGCAAGGTGCTCGAGGATCGGCTGGACCTCGTCAGGGGCGGCCTGCGCCCCTTGAACGTGGAGACAGTCGCCTACAGTCCTCGATGGGCCGAGGTGCAAGGTGTGCTGGCTCGCGGCGACAGACAAGTCAGTGAAGCACTAGTCGCCCTTGACGGCACTTCCATGTCCGCATGGCGTCGAGCCCTCCGGGCAACCGGCATCAAAGCGGACTCCTACTTGCGCCAGTGGCCTACAAACGCCATGCTGCCCTGGTCCACCATCGCGAGCCGCGCGTGCGAGGGCAAGCCCAGCAGAGAACTGGTCAGCCAGGCAATGCCATGATCCGCAGCGAAGCCAACGGAATACCATACTACAGCTTCGGAGCTCTCGCTGAGCACGAACAGATCGTACACGCAGTCTTCACGCGCCTGGGCGGCGTCAGCGCTCCCCCTTACCGGGCGCTCAACGTGGGGCACTCAGTGGGAGACGATCCAGCGGCTGTGGAAGCCAACCACGACATCATCTACCACGCTCTCGGACTCTCGGAGGCGGAGGTGGTCACCGCCTGGCAGGTGCACAGTAGCCGCACCGCTATCGTGGACGAGCGGGACGAGGGCCAGGTTGTGCCGCAGACCGATGCGCTGATCACCGGCGTCCCGGGCGTGCACCTCTTGCTGCGCTTTGCGGACTGTCTTCCGATCTTCTTGTTCGATCCTGAGAGACAGGTGGTGGCCCTCGGCCACGCTGGATGGCGGGGGACCGCCGCAGCGATCGCCTCTCAGATGGTCCAAGCCATGACAGACTCCTTCGGAACGGAACCGGAGCATCTGATTGCTGCTCTCGGGCCAGGCATCGGCCCATGCTGCTATCAAGTGGGCGAGGAAGTCGCGCGGGCCATCAAGCCTACCATTCGGGATCGTCAAGCGGCCATTCGACACCTGGGCGACAGCCGTTTCTCCTTGGATCTATGGGAAGCCAACCGGCAGCACCTGCTGAGGAGAGGCGTCTGCACCGTCGAGGTGGCCCGCGTCTGCACGGCTTGCCACGCCGACGAGTTCTTTTCTCACCGTGCGGACGGTGGCACAACGGGCAGATTCGCTGCGCTCGTCGGTATGAGGAAACCATCGTGACAGACATAGAGCGCAACATCGCCGGATTGAACGAACGTATCTCGCGTGCAGCCGCCCGGGCGGGACGCAGCGCGGATGAGATAACCCTGGTGGCGGTGACCAAGACCTTCGCGCCGGAGCTAGTCCAGGAAGCGTGGGACACCGGACTCAGGGAGTTCGGGGAGAACCGGGTGCAGGAAGCAGAGCCGAAGGTGTTGTGGTTTCGAGAACGCGGCATCCCCCTGAACTGGCACATGGTCGGGCATCTCCAGCGCAACAAGGTGAAGACGGCCATCGACCTGTTCGACGTCGTCCAATCAGTGGACAGTCTCCGTCTGGCTAGGGAGCTCAGTCGGCGAAGCGCAGCGGTTGGGCTGACTCTTCCCGTCCTCCTGGAGGTGAACGTCTCGGGAGAAGCCAGCAAACACGGGTTCCCCGTGCGCGAGGACGATGCCAGCCAACTCGAGGGATTCCTCGCAGCAGTGGCAGAGATCGCCGAACTACCTAACCTGGACCCACAGGGCCTGATGACCATAGCTCCCTTCGAGGCCTCCGAGGAAGTATTGCGCTCCTGCTTCCGGCGTCTGCGGGAACTGCTGGGCCAGCTCAGGGAGCGCTATCCCGAACAGCACTGGCAGCATCTCTCCATGGGCATGACCGACGATTTCGAGATTGCCATTGAGGAAGGCGCCACGATCATCAGAATCGGGCGGGCCATCTTCGGCGCGAGAGACGATCTATAGGAGGAGCATTGATGACCATAGACACGGTGGTGATTCAGACTATCGATCTCTTTTTCACCCTGCTGTACTTGGCGATCATGGCCAGGATAATCCTGTCGTGGTTCAGATTCGATCCCTATCACCCTGTGTCGGTCTTCCTCTACCGGGTGACAGAGCCTATCCTCGGCTTCTTCCGGGGCATCATCCCCCCAGTGGGCATGCTTGACCTCAGCCCCATCGTCGCCATCATCGTACTGGGCATAGTGCAGCAGTTGTTGTACTTCCTGGTGCAGGCGTTGTGAGATGAATCGAGGGCCGGACCATAGTGTCCCCGGCAGCGTCCGTCGCGGAGGAACCACAGAGGAACCGGTTGTTCTCCTAGCAGTCCACGTTGTGCCTAGCGCGAGCAGAAGCGAGATCATCGGTCTGGAGGGCGAGACGCTCAAGGTTCGCGTGGCAGCTCCACCTACGAGAGGCAAGGCGAACAAGGAGTTGATAAAGTTGCTGGCAGGCGCCCTCGGTGTCACCAAGAGTCAGGTGGAGATCGTCGGTGGGCAGAGAGCGCGTCACAAGAGGGTGGAAGTCCGTGGGGTCAGTGGTAGCACCGCGCTCGCCCTCCTGCAGCCGGAGCAGGATTGAGGTTCGACCAGCGACGTGATGCTATGAACTCCAGAATGGTTCCTGCTCGATGCTCGCACTGCTGGTCAGATCGGTGACCTCCCCACCCTGCGGATTCATCTCGTACAGGTCCCAGTTGCCATCCCGGTTGGAATAGAACACTATCCCCAGCCCGCCTTCAGACCACGAAGGGCCGTGGTCGTCCGCTGTGGCATAGTTGGAGAGATTCCTCTGCTCAGTACCGTCTGAGTTCATGACGTAGATCTCCATGTTGCCGTCGCGATAGGACTCGAAGGCTATGGAGCTGCCGTCCGGCGACCAGGCGGGAGAGAGATCCAGAGCATCGTTGAACGTCAGGCGTGACTCGCGCGCGCCGTCGGCGTCCATCACGTAGATCTCCAGATTGCCATCTCTCTCGGACACGAAAGCGATCATACTACCATCTGGCGACCACGCTGGCGAGTAGTCTGGTTCTTCGTTGAAGGTCATCCTTGCTGGCTGAGAGCCGTCTGCATTCATCATGTACAGTTCCCAGTTTCCATCGCGCAGCGAAGAGAAGACGACCTTGGTGCCATCGGGAGAAATGGACGGTGTCCAGTCTGCTGCTGCATTCTGCGTGAGGTTCGTGGGTTCGGAACCATCCGCGTTCGCGCGATAGATCTCCTGGTTCCCATCTCGCTTGGACACGAAGACCAGCCAGCTATGGTCAGAGGACCATACAGGCGAGCTCTCATCCACTTCGTTGTCCGTGATACGAACCACCATGGAACCATCTCTGGACATCGCGTACACGTCCCAACTGTCTGTGTCTTCTTCCCACTGGACGTAGGCGATGTCGAGAGTCGGCGCGCGGAGGGTAGGTGTCGGCGCCGGTGTGAACCGTAAGTCGGGAGTAGGAGTAACCAGGGCAACGGAAAGAGAGGTCTGCTGCTCGGTAGCCTCAGGGGTGGAAGCGGGTTGATTCCCCCTCGCGAGGGGCTGCCAGGAGACCAGGCACCAGAACAGGACTGCTGTTGCCGCCAGGAGGCCGATCAACGGCCAGAGGAATCTGCCGACCCAGTCGCCTGCTGTTGAAGCTACCTGTCTCGCCCGCCCTACCTGGATCACGGCGTCCAAACCTCGTCGAGTATTCAGCCACACCTTCACCAGCTCTACTCTGAACCGATAGCTCATCGCGCCGAGACGCTCGAGAACGTCTCTGTCCACCAGTTCCTGGCAGGCCTCGCTGATCTCGGAGAACGAGAGGTCCGCACCTCGACGCTTCAGCGCATACCTCAGGTCTTGCTCCAAGAGGATTCCCCGGGCGCCGCGCAACGATGCAAGGGCAGCAGCCACCGTTCTCGCGTTGGCCGACGTGCCGCTCCAGAGGCGCTCCACGTAGGGAGACGCCACCTCGATAGCTTCCCCGACCACGGCTTCCACATCCTTCTCCGCCACGCGGCCCTGGACAGCACACCGAGTGAAGGCCAGACGACAGAGCAACTGCACGAAGTAGGGGTGGCCGGAGGACAGCTCGATTATCCGTCTCGCAGCCAGATAATCGAAGTCCACCACCCCGCGGGCTGGCGCGAGTACTAGGTCCATCGCGGCATCGTCGCCCAGAGGACCCAGGACAATCCGATACGCATCGCTGAACAGAGTGAAAGCGGTGTCCGGCCAGTCCTCGGCGCTCAGGAGCAGGCTCAAGTTCAGTCCACTTTCCATGACGCCAGCAAGGTAGGCATAGAGAGTCTCTCTCGTCAAACCGCCCTCGTGGTCCAGATCCTCCATTCCGTCGAACGCCAAGACCAGACGTCTCCGCCCCAGTCCTTTGTACACAGTGGGAAGGAAGGTCTCGTGGAAGAAGGCGGCATCAGAGAGGAAATCGTTGAACTCGGGGTCGGCAACAGAACGCCCCGTGTCCTCGCGCACTGCCGAGGCTATGGCCGTGGCGGCGCGCCACAGGGCGTGGGCCAGCCTCTCGTCCTCCAAGGCAGAGAGGTCGACCAGGAAGCCCTTCTGCGGCAATCGCCTAAGCACCTGATGCAGGAACGAGCTCTTGCCGATGCGATGGCTGCCCTGGATAATGACGATTCGCCTGGTGCCTCTCGCGCTGAGAATCTCAACGGCCTGTGCCAGTTCCCTCTCTCTGCCAAAGAAGCCGACTTCACCGGCTATGGGCTTGTCTACGACGTACGGATTGGATGGCTCCTGTCTGTCAACCACACCTACTCCCTGGGTCAAGACCGTGCCGGGGGGCACAGTAGCCTATCGCGCGGAATACAGTATCCGTTGGCAGCTACCGCACTGGACCAGCTCAGTACCCCTTCGAACTCGCTGAACCAGACTCGTCGGCAGAGCAACACGGCAACCCTGGCAGATGCCGGTCTCGAGGAGAGCTACCGCCTGCCCACGCTTCTGAACGCGCAGCCCATCGTATACGGCCAGATTCTTGCTTAAGATCTTCTCGCGGATCTCGTCCCTCTCCACGCTTAGGGAACTCAAGCGATCACGCAGCTCCTCGGCCTTCTGCCGCAGCTCCAGTTGCGACGCGTCGTGGGTCTCTTGGGCGCGCGCCAGGAGCTCCTCGGCAGCCTCCCGGCGATCCTCTCGCTCCTCCACCTCGGCCATGATCGCCAGAGTATCCTCCTCGAGGACCGACTGCCGGCGTGCCAGGTACTCCAGCTCCTGCTCGATGCCAGCCAACTCCTTTGGATTGGTGATCTCACCGCCGTACAGGGCGTTCTTTGCGGCAGAAACCTTGCTCGAAACCTGTTCCAGATCAAGCTCCAGATCACGTAGCTGGGACCGCGACTCACGCAGTGCTGCTTCCCTACCCTGCACGGCCCGACGGGCTGCCAGCAGTTCCTCCTCGCTGTCTAACTGCTCCTCAATGGTGCGGAGGTTGTCCGCCTTGGCCTCAATCTCGTCGTCTATAAGCTGTAGCTTGTAGATAGACTCTATTCTGGTAGTCACCATGCAGCCCCAGCTCTTACCCCAAGGACTCTGTCCGCTCGACGACCTGACAGTATGTTGACGCGAATTGTACTACAGGCACCAGCAAGAGACAAGCAGATTTCCCGCAACCAACGAGGTATTGGCAGAACGGGCAACGCCTTGCACCATGCCTGTAACGGGACTACAATTGCCTTCAAATGAAAAGACCCCCTCTTGCTTTGGCTTGTGTCACAGCTACGTACGTGGTCTTGGCGTTCTTTGTCCTCCCTCAAGACGCTTTCTTCAGCAGTGACGAGGGCCTGAAGTTCATCCAACTCCAGAACTTCCTGCGAAACGGGCACTCAGGCTTGACTGTCGAATACCCCGGTCGCGGGCTCGATCCGGATTTGAGCTATGTACCCATTAACAATCCTCCCACGCTGATTCGTGATGGACAACTCTACGCCGTCTATCCTGTCGTCTTCCCGCTACTGGCCACGCCCCTGTATCGTGCCCTTAGCTACGCGGGACTTTACGTCATTCCTGTCGTCACAGGCTTGCTTACCCTGGTGATCACTTGCTGGCTCGCTCGCCTAACGGGCGGAAGTGGGACGTCTTCGACTATCGTCCTTGGCCTCTGCAGCCCCCTGGTGTTCTACAGCCTGGTGTTCTGGGATCACACACTGGGCACGATGCTCTCCACCCTGGCGATACTGCTTGTGGTGAAGAACCTCGAGAACGCCCGCAAGCCCTGGCTGATAGCGGGGGGCATGCTGCTCGGCCTCGCCATCTGGGTGAGATCAGAGATGTACGTAATGGGGCTGGTGATGCCCGTTGCACTGTTCTTCTTCTCTAGGAGACGTTTCGTCAATACGCTGTCACTATGCCTGGGAATGCTCGTGACCCTGGTTCCCCTTTGGGTCTTCCAGTTCCTGGTCTACGGCAACTTCATTGGCCCGCACGTGGGGCACTTCGCTTGGCTGGCAGAGGAGCTTCCCATGACTACCGATCGCGTGGCCATCATCTACCACACGCTGCTGGAAGGCAACTCCAGTCCAGCCCTCAGTTTCCTGTACATCATGGCCTTCGTGTCCTCGGCCATGCTGTTCCGATCATCGAGACTCCGCAAACGGAACCTGCTGATCATCGTCAACTTCGGCATCTTGGCCATAATCACGATCCCCAACATCCTCGAGGCCGCCGCTGGCCGACCTCTTGGAGGTCTGATCACTACCGCTCCGTTCTTGGTGTTCGGCCTCACCACCCTGCTGAACTCATCCGTCAGACAGGGGAATAGAATGCTCGTAGCCATCGGCCTGGGATACACGGCACTCGTGTGCGCGTGGACACCCGTGGACCCCGGACTACAGTGGGGTCCACGCTTCCTGTTGCCCATCTTCCCGCCCCTCGCTGTCGTCGCGACCAACAACTTCCGTGCGCTGCAGGCCATGGGAGACCTGCGAAGCGTGCGTCTTCTCAAGGCATGCTTCATCACCACGGTCGCTCTCAGCATCTTGGTGCAAGTAGCCGGGCTGAGGACTCTGTACATCATCAAGATCAGAGACAGGGACCTGATCCAGCGGACGGGTCAGCTCGAAGCAGTCCACATCTCAAGCGACGAGTACGGGTACGCGCAGTACGTGGCTCCTTTATTCTATGAGAAGCAGTTCTTCTACGTCCGGGATCAAGAGGACTACCAGCGATTGACAGAGACCCTGGTGAACCACGACATCAGGAGATACGCATTTGTGACCTATCCCGTCCCCGACAGACAGGCCGTCAACCCACTCGACGCGCCCGCCTGTTGCGTCGTTCGAGCATTGGGTCCGGAACTCTACGAGATTACGGTAGAAGAGGGGACGCCGTGACAACTCCCTCAGTCTTGACGGCGGGGCCTCGGGCCCACCTAACTGGGGACATACTGACCTCTTGAACTCCACCGAGCAAGAGAACGATGACGCTAGGACGAGCATTCACCTCGCTACATATCGAGCGGTTGATGGCTGTGGTGCTACTGCTATGCCTGTTCGTCATGGCCGTGCGCCCTATCACGGACCCAGACTTCTGGTGGCACCTGCGAACGGGGCAACTGATCTGGGAAAGCAGAAGCATCCCACGACAAGACGTTTTTTCCTACACGGTGGCTGGCCAGCCCTGGATCACCCACGAATGGCTGACCGAGGTTCTCATGTATGCCCTCTACGCTGCGTTCGGCCAAGGAGGCCTGATCCTGGTCTTCGCGGCGATCATCACGACGGCCTTTGCCCTGCTTTACCTTCAGTGCTCAGGGCAGCCCTACCTGGCCTCATTCGTAGTTGTCTGGGCAGCCATTACCTCGGCCGTGACCTGGGACGTGCGTCCCCAGATGCTCTCCCTTCTGCTCTCCTCGGCTTTTCTCTACGTCCTTCATCTCTACCGTAGAGGCAACAGATCGGTCATCTGGTCCTTGCCCCCGCTCATGGCCCTGTGGGTTAACCTGCATGGGAGTTTCTTCCTGGGACTGGTCTACCCGGCGGTGTTCATGGTTGGAGCAGCCATCGACAACGCGTGGCGTCCGCAGCACCATGGCGCGATGCCCTGGCGAGATCTAAGACGGCTAGCCATGGTAACCCTGGTCACTGCTGTCGCCGCCGTCCTTAATCCCAACGGCCTTCAACTGCTGATCTATCCTTTCGGGACATTGGGCAGCCCTGCGATGCAGACCTACATCATGGAGTGGTTCTCGCCCGACTTCCATCTCATCCAGTTTCAGCCTCTTGCGTTCTATCTCCTGACCTTGATTCTCTTGCTGGGACTGTCCCCGCGGATCCCCGGCGCAGCGCAGTTTCTCCTGATCGCCGGCTTCGGCTACGCCGCGCTCCAGTCTGCCCGTCACATACCGTTTTTCGTTTTGGCCACCGCACCTACACTGACAGAGCAAGCCCTGCAGATCTGGCAACAATGGGGCTGGTCTGACCGGTTTCGTTCACATAGGCCCCAGCGCGGACGAGCCCACCTCGCCGTCAACTGGCTACTACTCGTGGTCCTGGCACTTGGGGTAGGTGTCAGAACGATGTACACGGTCGGTACCAATGATCAGGCACAGCGAGAGGCCTTCCCCGTATCCGCCGTGGATTTCCTCGTCGAAGGCGAGACCAGCGGCAACATGTATAACCTATATCACTGGGGAGGCTACCTGATCTGGCGTCTGTACCCGGAGCAAAAGGTATTCATAGACGGGCGTGCCGACGTCTACGGCGACCCCTTCATCGAGGAGTACCTACGGGTCTACCAGCTTCGCGAGGGCTGGAGCGAACCACTGGCGAGCTATGACGTGGAACTGGTCCTCATCGACCGGGCGAGTGCGTTGAGCACTGTATTGAACGAAAGCCACGCTTGGGATAGGGTCTACACTGACGAGATAGCAGCAGTTTTCATCAGGCGGATTGAGGTGGAATCGTGACGGGCCGTGTCACGCTCGAACGGTACCGCTGGATGCTGCCGATCTTGCTTCTGGCTTTTCTGCTACGCGTCGCCTGCCTCGATGCACAGAGTATGTGGTGGGACGAGGCGTTCTCAGTCACTATCAGCAGCATGGATCTGCGTTCGCTGCTAGACGCTGTCCTCGCGGACCGTGTCCATCCTCCCCTCTACTACCTTGTCTTGCGCGTCTGGTTGACCTTGGGCCAAGGCGAGTTCGTAGTGCGAGCTCTCTCCGCCTTCGTTGGTGTCCTGGGTGTAGCGTCCTTGTTTCCCATGGCCGCTCTGGCAGGCGACAGGCGCCTGGGTGCGGTCAGCGCCTTCGCCCTGGCTGTCTCGCCGATGCACATCTGGTACTCCCAAGAGGCCAGGATGTACTCCCTGGTGGTATTCCTTACGGTGCTGGCCAACTACTTCTTCGCCCGGCTCCTCAGGAATGGTGGAAGAGCCATCTGGCTCGGATACGGCATCACCACCCTGCTGGCGGTTCATACATACTATCTACTAGTCTTCGTCATCCTGGCTCAGATGACCTACCTTACAGTCACGCGCCAGCGACACCGCTCGCTGCTACGCAATTGGCTGCTCTGCATGCTCATCGTGGGCCTACTGTCTTCACCCTGGTTCGGCGCCATCTTCCTGACGGGAGGCTTCTATCGAGCCAGCATATCCTGGATTCGACCGGCGACGCCCCAGGACCTGTTCTGGACCATGTACGGCTTCGGCCTGGGGTCCTCCTCAGATCCGGGCAACCTTGTCAATATCCTATCCGCCGTGCTGCCAGCTGGCATGCTGGCCTGTGTGTCCATCCGTCTGCTTCTGGGCAACATCCCGGCACGCCAACGCAGTGTACTGTGGTTTGTCTGGCTCTGGCTGTTTCTGCCTCTCACCCTCGTCTTCTTGATCTCCCTGGACTGGCCGTTGCCCATGAAGAGATCGATCTACATGGATCGCTTTCTGATCCCCGTGCTTCCAGCCTTCCTAGTCCTGATCAGCTACGGGATAACACAGATCTTCAAGAGGAAGAGAGTTCTTGGCGCCGTCACGGCCACGGTCTTGCTGGTGCCCATTGCCGGATCGCTATATGCCCAGTTCTCCGAACAAACATACCAACGCGACGATTGGCGCCAGGCGATAGCCGATATCAAGGCCGGAGCTCAAAGCGAAGACCTGCTTCTAGTGCGTCCGCATGACTATGTGCCGCTGCAGTACTACGATCTACAGGAGATACCTTGGTTCACGGTGCCC
>DAOUEW010000325.1:0-3430 GCA_034430275.1 Anaerolineae bacterium
GAGATTCCTCCAGTTCCCATAGTGAATTCGGGTCTTGTCGTACCGCTCGTCCTTGGTGTGAGGCACTGTCATCTTCGCCGGGTGACCGAGGCACACCAGCGAAAGCGCGTGGAATCCGCTCGGGACCTTCAGTGCATCACGCATCAGTTCTTCAGTCTCGCCCCAAGCCACGTTGCCCGGGCTGCCCGCCCATGCGCTGCCTACACCCAGGGCGGTGGCAGCGATGAGCATGTTCTCGATAGCCGCGCAGCCATCGAGCTCCCAGGTGTTGGAAACCTCGGGATCTCCGTATACGGCGATGACCGCCGACGCCTGCTGTATGTACGGTCTCACACCCAAGGTCTCCCCCAGCTTCTCCTGGACTTCCTTGTCTCTGATGACCACGAAATGCCACGGCTTCCGATTCATGTAAGTGGGGGCATACATCCCCATCTCCAAAACGGCCTCGACCTGCTCGTCGGTCACTTCCTCTTCGCTGAAGGCACGAACTGTCCTGCGCTTCTTGATTACCTCTAGTACTTGCTTATCCATCATACCTCCTTGTGCGTACTACCCCTGGCTTTCCATCTTGTCCCCTTCGGACAACGGCAACCTCGAACCTACCTCAGTTTGTCTGCCAAGAACTTCTCGACCTGGTAGTCCCACTCCCGGGTTTCCACATCCACAGAGGTCTTGTCCCCCTCTGTTACCGTAACCGTCACGTGACCTCCCCCTCCTTCCAGGGAGATACAACATGCGTCGCGCGAAGTCTCTGCTAGCCCCAGTCCACCTTCGCCGAAGTACTCCGACGCCCGGTCCAACACCGCGGATGTGCTCAACTTGGTCTCAGTTCCATATCGCACTGTCGGTCTCCTTCCCAGACGATACTGTCACGCTTCAACAAGCCGCTCTGAGCACCCCCTCGCTACACGAACTCTGCCGTGAGCTTCTCGAAATCGTCATCCGTCCACTCCCGGAAGTCCTGGTCGACCAGTGGGCCGCCGCGCAACACGGCAACTTGGTCCTCGTAGGTGGGTGTTCCCTCAACCTGGTACAGGATCCCGATGGGGATACGGTCGCCCCATTCCTGAGCCCGCTGCCAGGCACCCGCGCGATCGGCCGTATCGTAGCCTGGTTCCTCGTCCACCTTTCACTCTGGGCTGATAGTACTCGTAGGCGTAGCCTCTGTTGAAGCTTACACACGGCTGCAACACATCCACCAATGCGTAGCCGCGATGCAGGATCGCCTTCTTCAGAACCTCCACCAGATGCCGCAGGTCGGCAGGAAAGCCGCGGCCGATGAAGGTGGCACCGGCGGCCAGCGCCAAAGCCCACGGATTCACAGGATGATCGATGGCCCCCTGCGGAGAGGTCTTGGTCACGAAACCCTCGGGGCTGGTGGGAGAGTACTGTCCCTTGGTCAGGCCGTAGACACGGTTGTTCTGCACCACGTCGGTGATGTCCATGTTCCGGCGGGCCGCGTGCATCATGTGACCCAGCCCCATACCGTACCCATCGCCGTCCCCATGCACGCAGAGGACCTTCATCCCATGGTTCGCCAGCCTCGCCCCCGTGGCCGCGGGAAGCGAGCGGCCGTGGAGGGTATGCAAGCCGTTGACGTGGGTGTAGTCTGGGGTCTTGCTGCCACACCCGATGCCGGTCACCATCAGCACCTCGTGGGGAGCTAGATCGAGCTCGGATAGGGCGAACTTGAGGGCGTTCCAGATACCGTAATCTCCGCAGCCCTCACACCACGTGGGTCGCACAGGACTCTGGTAGTCCTGAAACTCAACCATGGTGCACCTCCTCCAGTCGTTCCAGGATATACTGAGGCGAGAGAGGACGCCCATCGTATCTGCGGACGTGATGGTCGAGCTTGACCCCTGTGTAAGCTTCCAGTAGGTGGGCCATCTGCCCTGTGGCGTTCCCCTCCACCATCACCTTGCGCCGCGCCTTGGACAGGGCCTCACGCATCGCCTTCGCCGGGAAAGGCCACACATCCCTGATATGCAGCATGTTGGCGCGGCCGCCCTCCGCATTGAGCATATCCACCGCTTCTCGCAGCGGCCCATAGGTGGACCCCCAGCCGACCAGTGTCACTTCGGCCTTTTTCGGACCGTAGAGAACCGGCCCCCGTATCTCCTCGCGGGCTGCGTCCAATTTCTTGAGCCGCTTCTCCACCTGAAGCCGCCGAGTCTCGATCTCTTCAGTCAGGTGTCCATCTGGAGTGTGCTCGTTGCCGGTAGCCTGGAAGACCGCGCGTGGATGGCCGGGCAGCGCTCGCGGCGACACGCCCGATTCCATGTATGCGTAGCGCAGGTACTCACCCTCCAACGCGTCGAGCTCTTCCTTGGTGAGCAGTTGCTCACGGTCGATCTGCACGCCAGCCAAGTCCAGCGCGCCCACTTCGATGCTGCGTACCGAGTTGGCCAGGAAGTTGTCGCTGAGCACGATCACCGGACACTGGTATTTCTCTGCCAGGTTGAAGGCCCGCCAGCCAGCCTCGAAGCACTCCTCGATGCTGCCCGGTGAGAGCACGATCCGTGGAAACTCGCCTTGGGAAGCGTGTAGGACGAACAGCAAGTCACCCTGTTCTGTCCGCGTGGCCAAGCCGGTAGCCGGACCAGGGCGCTGCGCCTCGACGATGACGATGGGCGTCTCGGTGATGCCAGCGAGTCCCAACCCCTCGTTCATCAGCGAGAAACCCCCGCCCGAGGTTGGCGCCATGGCTCGCGCTCCGACATGGGCGGCACCGATGATCATCAGAATGGCCGCTATCTCGTCCTCGGTGTGCTTGACGACTACGCCGTACCGCTCGCCATGGGTAGCCATCCACTGGAGGATGCTGGTGGCTGGAGTCATCGGGTAGCCGGCCACGAACTTGCACCCACCCAGGAGCGCCCCCAGCGACAGGGCCTGGTTGCCGTTCAGAATCATCCTGGGCGGCGCACCGTCCACGCGGCCAAGCCGATAGGGGAACTTGTCGGCGAATTGCTCCTGAGCGTACCGGTGCGCGGCCTCGGCAACCCGCAGATTGACCTGCACCGCCTCGGCGCCCTTCTTGGCGAAGTTATCCTCGATCACACTGGCCATAACCTCGAAGGGGAAGTGCACCAGCCCCGCAGCAGCACCCAAGGCCGCAGTGTTGCGCATCACCTCCGCCCCACCATGCTCCTGGGCGATGTCGGTCAAGGGCACCGGGAAGTAACTGATATCTCGCTGGTCCAGGCTCGCGCAGTCTACCTCCAGGCACTCTTCACAGATCACGCCTCCACCTTCCACGATCTCACCACAATGCCGGTCAACCGCCTCCTGGGTGAGAGTCAGCAGTAGATCCACAGACTCCACGTGGGAATAGACAGGCTGGTCACTCGCACGGATCTGATAGAAGTTGTGCCCTCCCCGAATCCGGGAGTAGTAGTCCTGCATACCGAAGACGTGCCAACCCGCA
>DAOUEW010000326.1:0-4077 GCA_034430275.1 Anaerolineae bacterium
GTGGAGGGAGCGGAGGTGGTCCCCAACAAGTCCAGCAACCTGGGGGAGTTCCGCACCTTCTGGATGCCCGGCGTCTTCCAGGGGCTCAGACGACGGTTCACCGTCCATTGCACCGAGCGGGGGTTCCACTCCTACGGTCCCGCCACGATTAGCACCGGCGACGGTTTCGGCTTCTTTTCGCGCAAGGTGGTCAAGACGGGGCACGATCACCTCATCGTCTATCCCCGCGTCTACTCCGTCGCCGAGCTCCGCCTGCCAGCCAAGAACCCTTTCGGGGTGCGCGGTGCTCGAGACCGGCTGTTCGAAGACCCCCTGCGCACCATGGGTATACGTGAATGGCAGCCAGCAGACGGCCTCCGGCGGGTGCACTGGAAAGCCACCGCGCGCCACCAGCGGATGCTGAGCCGCATCTACGAGCCCAGCGAAGAACCGCAGATACTGCTCTTTCTCAACGTGACCACTCTGCCTCGCCACTGGCAGGGCAGCATCCCCGAGCTGACCGAGAGAGTGATCAGTGTGACCGCCAGCCTGGCAGCCATGTGCGTCGAATCGAGAGTGCCGGTGGGTCTGGTCTCCAACGGTATGTTGCCGGGCAGCGACCAGCCGCTGCGCCTCCTGCCCGGCCGAAGCCCCAATCAGCTCGTGCGGATTCTGGAAACCCTGGCCGGCATTACGCCGTTTGCCTCGCTACCCATCGAAGAGATGTTGCTGCGGGAATCCCCCAAACTGCCCTGGGGGTCCACCCTGGTCGTGGTCACCGCCATCGCCCACGAGGACCTTCTCGTCTCACTCCTGGAGCTGGAAGAAGCGGGGCGAGAGGTGGTTCTGTTCACGCTGGCCGAGGAGCCTCCCAGACGAGAACTCCCTGGCATCCTGGTCTACCATCTACCTCACCTGGTTGACGATCTCGTCGCACCGCAGGAGGTGGTGGCCTGATGTTGCTCTCGGACCGTCGCCAGGCGCTGATGCACTTTTCTCTGGTGGGCATGGAGATAGCCTGGATCACTCCCTTCGCCACTCTGCTCTTGCACCAGCACGGGTTGGGCTGGACGCCAGGGCTGACTTTCTGCCGGTTGTTCGCCGCCGTGCTGCTGTGGATCCTGGCCTTGGAGCTGCTCAACCGACGCGGTGTGGAATCTCGTGGCTATCACCTCTCTGTGACTCTGCTGCTTTTTGTCAGCACCCTGGGCGTCGTGCGGTTGTGGCTCCACGGGAACGCAGCGCTAGGTGATCTGTCGTGGTTAAGAAGCACATTCGACGCCCTATTCAACTTTCATGAAGGGCTACGGCCTGAACTGGTTCTCATCCTCACCAACCTCTTGCTGTGGCACAGGGCCACCAATGCCACCAGCCGATCGCTGGACTTCTTCAACGTAGGCGTCAGCTTCCGGTTCGGGATTCTGCTGCTGATCATGGGCGGTGGCCTGCTGATGCATGTCACGGGCTATGACGCAACCACACTGTTCTGGCTGTACATGGTCTTGGGTTTGGTGTCCGTCTCCCTGGCTCGCACCCACGACAAGGCCAGCAGTGGAGGCAGCGTGGGCAAGCCGATGTCTACGCGCAGGATAGCCCAAATGGTGGCAGCGGTGGTCTTCACTGTCGGCGGGACAGCCGGCATGACTCTCGTCTACACGCCTGCCAGCATTCGGGCGGCGCTGGGCTTGCTGAGACCGCTGTGGACGGGGCTGGGCCTGCTCCTGGAGCCGCTGGTGGCCGTGCTGATGTGGTTGATAGAGACTTTCATCACCGCACTGTACTGGGTGCTGACGCGCCTCATGGTGGGCCAGAACCTGGAGGTACTGGAGGATCTCAGGGAGCAGTTCGCCATGTTGCTCGCAGCGCTGGATCGGTCAGACCCGTCGGTCGTGACGCTGCCGCCCTGGCTGCTCACAACGCTGCGCTATGGCGGTGTGCTCCTGGCCCTGCTGCTCTTGGTGGGCATGATCCTGCTCTCTCTAAAGAGAATCCGGGAGCAGCAGCGAGGCGAGGAGTTGGAGGAAGAGCTGGACGAGGAGATCACACTCGGGGGGAGCACACTGGGACGTGGCTGGCAATGGCTGCGGGACAGAATGGGTCTGGTGAGGCGCTTCGGCGTGGGTCGAGAGCTGCTGGCCGCCATCTCCGTCCAGAATATGTACGCCAACCTCTGCCGCCTGGCCGGGCACCGAGGCTACCCCCGGCACCCCTCTCAACCCCCCGACCGCTATCTGCCTCTGCTCGTGGAGGCCTTCGGGGGCCACCACGAGGCTATCTCCCGTATCACCACGGCCTACATGAGGGTCCACTACGGCGATCGGACCGTGGGCTTTCGAGAACTGGCCATCCTGCGCAGGGACTACGAAAAGGTCCGAACAGCGGAGCAGGAGACCGAGGGGTAGAACACAGCGCCTTTGTCCGTAGTTCGCGCTGACATCGAGGAATGGGTGTACCGAAGCGCGCTTCAGCACTAGGGCCAGGGAGTGGTGTCTCCGCGATCATCCTCCACACCCCAGCCCGCTGCGCCGAGGTCTGCGGTCAGACTTTCCAGAGCACCCCCTATCCGCTGCTCGACCGCCTCTTTGGAGCTCCCCGCGGCTGAGAGGGTGATGAGGATCCTGACCTCCGATCCATACCGCCTGGCCCTGGACTTGATGTAGACCTCTGGGTGGGCCTCCACCACCTCGGACAGGATGGGCGCCAACGAAGACTCGTCTCCACAGAGAGCGACGATGGCTTTCTCCTGGTAGTAGCTGTCGCCGAAGATGGGCTTGAGAATGGGCTGCAACGTCTCTTCGTAGATACCCTTCAACTCCTCGGGGACGCCCGGTAGGGAGACGAGAGTGGTGCTGCCCAGCTCGAGCACGGACGCGGGTGCTGCCCCCACGGGATTGGCCAGCGCGGTGGCATCCCGGGGCAGGTAGGCCATCTTCTTTCTGGCCTCGGTCAGGGTCGCATCGGCGAGGTACCCCTTCCTCGCCAGTTCCTCGTAGACGGCTTTGACCAGGGCCAGGGCCTGGGGGTGCAACTCCAGTGGGCGCCCCGTGGCCTCGGCCACGCCTTGCAAAGTGATGTCATCACCAGTGGGCCCCAGGCCCCCGGTGGTGATGATCAGGTCCGGGCTTCTCTCCAGCGCCGCCCGTATCTCGTCGGCGATGGCCTCGATCTCATCCCTGACCATGGCCACCCTGGTCACCTGGCCGCCGACGCCGGTGATCCTCTTGCACAGCCAGTTGGTGTTGGTGTCCAGCACGTCGCCCAGAAGCAGTTCGTTGCCGATGGCGATGATCTCCGCCCTTGCCTGTCTGCTCACGAATGGGTGCCCCTTCCTTCCTATGTTCCTTGTTCCAGAAGCATCTCGTGTATCTTCAGCCGACCGAGCATCTCCCCCAGCACCGCCTCGGTGAGGACCCCCTTCTCGGTCACCAAGCTGCTGACGTACTCCAGCGGCGTGACCTCAAAGTAGTAGTTGAGCACCTCCACGGTCTGAGGGAACCACGGCCACACCTCCTCAGGATCCCTGGCCTCGATCTTGAAGTACGGATAGCCCTCGGGAAGGAGCTTCTCGGCGCCACAGAGCACGTAGAAAGGCACTCCGTGGGCCTTGGCCGCGAGCGCCACTCCGCATGTGCCCATCTTGTTGACCAACCCTTCCCCCGAGACGCTGTCCGCCCCCATCAGCACCAGGTCCACCCGGGGGAGGACATGGCTCACAGAAGCGTCCGTGACGAGCGTGGTGTGGATGCCAGCCTGGCTCAGCACCTCGGCCACCTTTCGCCCCTCGTACAATGGCCTGGACTCGGTACACACGACCTCGAGCTCCATTCCTCGGTCCTGGGCCAGCAGCAGGGCGGCGAGCACGGTGGAGCTCCGAGAGTGAGTGAGTACCGTGCAGCCATGGGAGAGAACGGTGAGGGCCTCCTCAGCAATCCTCTGCCCGCGAGATGCCAGTTCCTCGGCGAACCCGCGGGCGCTCGCCTCCGTGCGGCGGCGTGCCTCCTCCAGACTCTCTACTCCATCCAGGTAGAACAGGACACCGTTGATTAGGTTGAACAGGGGGGCCATGGAGGGCTGGGCCTGGACGACTTCCCTTCCCGT
>DAOUEW010000327.1:0-14928 GCA_034430275.1 Anaerolineae bacterium
CAGATGGAGGACTCCTTCTCCGTCGCCTCCTGGGTTGGCCGGCAAGAGATCCTCGAGGATCGGGTCCTATCCCTCGACGAGGTCTTGGAGGAGATTGATGCCGTGACCACTGAAGACGTGCAACGGGTGGCGCGGCGGCTCTTCCGCCAGGAGAAGCTCAATCTCGCCGTCGTCGGCCCCTACGAAAGCACTAGGGAAGAGGCTTTCCGGTCCCTGTTGACACTCTGATGCCGTGTTGAGCCTCTTCCAATCCTGGCCTGGGGTGCTAGGTCGTGACTGCCGGAAGGGATACCAGATCGCATCGATGAGCGAGGGCGTGCGCGGCCCCTCGAGCAGCAAAACAGACCGTGCCAAAGATGGAGCCATCGCACAGTGTCCTGGATCGACCGGGGGTCCTACGGGCAACCTTCCACCCGCGACCCGACGACTCCCCCTCTACTCTCCCCTCCGGTGTGCGCTCCATCTCCACGGAGGTCGAACCGGGCATCTCCGTAGGAGGTCGACTGTACCAAGCGGGGCCAGACGCTCCCGCGATCCTCTTCTGGCACGGGAACGGCGAGATCGCTGCCGACTACGACCCCATTGCGTCGCTCTACGTTGGCCTGGGGATCACGCTGCTCGTGTTTGACTACCGGGGATACGGCAACAGCGGTGGTTCGCCTACGTGCAGCAATCTTCTCACCGATGCGGTCACCCTCTTCCAGGCGGCGCAGAGCATCTTCGGCAGCCATGGTCTGGCCCCCTCCAGGCTCTTCGCCATGGGTCGTTCCCTGGGAAGCGCACCCGCCATCGAAGTCGCCAGCACCCACGGAGACTCGCTCGCTGGTCTGATCGTGGAGAGCGGTTTCTCGGACACCTTCTCCCTTTTGGAGCGCATGGGCGTACACGTGTCCGGTGTCACCGAATCGAGGGACGGCTTCGGCAACGCCCGCAAGATGGAGAGGGTCACGATTCCCACACTGATCATTCATGGCGAGAGCGACGTCCTGATCCCGGCAGCGGACGGCCGGGAACTCTTCCGCAGCTCGGGCGCGGACGACAAGAGACTGGAGATGATCCCTGCTGCGGGTCACAACGACCTGATGTTAGTCGGAACGGCTCAGTACTTCGAGGCCGTACGCAGGTTCGTGTTTGGATAATCCGGAGGTCTGGCATCGTGTCTGAGGCAGAGAAGAGAGATTCGGGTTCCGGTATCATCATCGGTGTGGCGGGAGGCACTGGTTCCGGGAAGACAACGGTCTCCAGTGCGATCCTCGACAGAGTGGGGCGCGACGAGATAGCCTATTTGCAGCACGATTCCTACTACAGAGACCGCAGTTCTCTCCCACCCGAAGAGAGGGCTAACGCCAACTTCGACCACCCGGACGCCCTGGAGAGCGAACTACTGGCGCAGCACCTCCGATCGCTTAAGGCAGGGCAAACTGTGGCCGTACCTCTCTACGACTTCACCACCCACACGCGCAGGCACGAGACAGTCCGTGTCGAGCCGCGAAAGGTCATCCTCGTGGAAGGCATACTCATCTTTGCCGAGAAAGCCCTGAGGGACTTGATGGACATCAAGGTCTTCGTGGATACCGACGCTGACGTTCGTTTCATCCGCCGGCTCCAGAGGGACCTCAGCGAGCGAGGACGGACGGTGGAGTCGGTGATTCGACAGTACACGGAGACAGTTCGCCCCATGCACCTGGAGTTCGTCGAACCGAGCAAGCGGTATGCCGACATCATCGTCCCCGAGGGTGGTTTCAACGTCAATGCCATAGACATGATTGCCGCCAAAGTGAAGGACATGATCGCAGAGCGGTGAGGGTTGAAGCCCGGTAGCCGCGCTTTCAGATCCTGGCTGCCCTGAACGGCGTCCGACGACTCCCGGTCCAATCAGACAATGATTGCTGGGAGGTTGGTACTATTGACTGCTGTACTACAGCATAGTATAATGGGGCATAGCAGGGCTAAGCTCGGCTACAAAGGAAAGGGTCCTGCGAAGAAGACCGTCTCGGCCGATGGTTCACCTTGGGCGAAGTCTGAGCGCGGGCCGTTTCTTTGTGTTGCCCCAACACCACAAAGCCGTACACCTGAACGCGCAGCCGCACTCACGGGCCACACAAGACCGGCCAAGCGATCCATCAGGATGAGGCCTGGCCTTGCTCTCGAGGCCAGGCTTGAGTCAAGATCGCACATCCACGGCTGGAGTCGGATGGCCGCAGAGAAGAATCGAAGACACGAGAACTCACCATGAACACGACTATCGACGACCAACAAACGGGGAGCGTAACGCCCACCGATCACGAGACGCCAACCACGCTGATCCGCCCCTCACGCGGCTGGGTCGCCCTCAACCTGCGGGACCTGTGGAACTATCGTGAGCTGCTCTACTTCCTGACGTGGCGCGACATCAAGGTACGATACAAGCAGACGGTCCTGGGAGCAGCCTGGGCCGTCCTCCAGCCCTTCCTTACCATGGTCGTCTTCAGCGTGTTCTTTGGGCAGTTGGCCAAGGTACCCTCCGACGGTATCCCCTACCCGATCTTCTCCTACTGTGCGTTGCTACCCTGGAGCTATTTCTCCGGCGCGCTGGACCGGGCCAGCAACAGCCTCGTGGGCAGCTCCCACCTGATCACCAAAGTCTACTTCCCCCGTCTGGCCATACCCATCTCCGCCGTGACGGCAGGGCTGGTGGATTTCGGCATCGCTTTCGTGGTCCTCCTGGGCATGATGATCTATTACAGCTTCACTCCCACCATAGCCGTCTTGACTCTGCCGCTCTTCCTATTGCTCGCTGTGGCGACGGCCCTGGCCGTGGGCCTGTGGCTGTCGGCCCTCAACGTACAGTATCGAGACGTGCGGTACACGATTCCCTTTCTGACTCAGTTCTGGCTCTTCGCCACACCGATCGCCTACTCCAGCAGCCTGGTGCCCGAGCAGTGGCGCACCTGGTACGGGCTGAATCCCATGGCTGGCGTAGTGGAAGGGTTTCGCTGGGCATTGCTGGGCAAGGAGCCGCCCACATCCCTCCTGGCGGTCTCGGCGGTGGTGGTGGTATTGTTGCTCATCGGCGGGCTGTACTACTTCCGCCGGATGGAGAAGACATTCGCTGACGTGGTGTGATCTTCAATCCCAAGACTCGGACTTGGGGTTTGTATATCGATTCGGAAATGGTCGTGGGTGACGTCGCCGTTCACATCGAAAACCTGAGCAAGCAGTACCGCATCGGCGGTCCGCAGGCTCGCTACAAGACGATGCGCGAGACCCTGATAGACATGGCCGCAGCCCCCGCACGCCGGTTGCGGCGCTTTGGCCGACCCGCGCCGCCCGAGGAGACCATCTGGGCTCTGAAAGACGTGACCTTCGACGTAGAGAGGGGCCAAGTAGTGGGCATCATCGGCCGTAATGGCGCCGGTAAGACCACACTGCTGAGAATCCTCTCGCGCATCACAGAGCCTACGGAAGGGTACGCCGAGATCAAAGGCCGCGTTGGTTCCCTGTTGGAGGTGGGCACCGGCTTCCACCCCGAGCTCACGGGGCGGGAGAACATCTACCTCAACGGGGCCATCCTGGGCATGAGGCGCGTCGAGATCGATAGGAAGTTCGACGAGATCGTGGCCTTCTCCGAGATCGAGAAATTTCTCGATACGCCGGTCAAACGGTACTCCAGCGGGATGTACGTCCGCCTGGCTTTCTCCGTGGCCGCCCACCTCGAGCCGGAGATACTGCTGGTGGACGAGGTGCTGGCCGTGGGAGACGCCGCGTTTCAGAAGAAGTGCCTGGGCAAGATGGGGGACGTGGCGAGCGAGGGCCGAACGGTGCTGTTCGTGAGTCACAATATGGCCGCCGTGGCTGGCCTTTGCCAGCGAGCGCTATTGCTGGAAAACGGGCGAAAGAATGTCGACGGCCCAGTCTCTAACGTGATCGCGCGGTACGGTGACCTGCTGGACCAAGCGCGGACTGGAGACCTTACCTCGGTAAATGACCGAGGCGGAACAGGGGCGGTCAAGACCACAAGTATCTGGTGGGTGGATTCACAAGGCGCCCATCTCAGTATGCTGCAGAGCGGGCAGACCGTAGAGCTCCGGATAGCCTATGCGGCGAAGCATGCTCTGCGCGATCCGTCTTTCTTGGTCGGAGTGTACGACTCGCTCTCTCGTCGCGTTTTCTTTCTGGATAGCTCCGAAAGCGGTGGACTTCCAGAGACACTCCCTCCACGGGGCATTGTTCGATGCCTCATAGAAGACCTACCACTGCCGGCCGGAAGTTACCGCCTCAACCTCGCTATCTTGGCTGAGCACGAGCTGGCAGATCACATCACACACGCGGCCGAGATACAGGTTTTGGGGGGAGATTTCTTTGGCAGTGGGGTTCTCAAGAGGCACAGAAGAGTCTGCCTGCTGAAGCACCGCTGGGACGTGGCTGACTTGACTCAGGACCGGTAGAGTGCCGAGGCATCTCCGGGGCGCATGGTGCGGCTGATTGCGCAGAAATGGTCCCAAAGAGTGCCCTTCCGGCCGGTTTCCACAGAACGCAGGCATTCCCGGGAGGACTTCAGCAGCAACCAATGGGAATGACACACAGCCCGGGCCGCTTCAGCGGAAATGGCCCTGAGGCTTCACGCGTGTCCGTTCCAGAATCGAGAAGGGATGGCCGGCTCTGAGCCGGGAGGGGGACCGATGCTTCATTCATTCAAGGCGGGGGCAGCATACCGTGCGACTGAATCTCTCTGAAATCCAGTTCGACACGGGGTCCGTGGTCGATCCTGCCGGGTTCGTCTTTCACCACGACGGCAGAGTCTTCCGGGCAATATCGGCATCGAGCGCCGATCTGTACCGTGAACTGTTGACGTCGGATTTCATCTCTGATCTTTTCGCCGCTGGCCTGGTAGAGACCTGGATTGCCGATGTCGAACTCGAAGGTTTCGAACTAGTGGTAGAGCACAGGAGAATTCCGGTGCTGTCCTGCTGGACCGAATGGTGCTCTAGCATGATCCGGGATGCTACCGCGATGGTATGCAGGTTGAACCTCGAGATGGCGAAGCACGGCCTGGTGACCAAGGACGTCCAGCCGGGCAATGTGCAATTCGTTGATGGCAGGCCTGTCTGGATTGACTTTGGCTCCATTGTCCCCACTGACTCTCACGGTACTTTCCGGTTCGATCAATTCAGATACCACTCGCTGCTACCGCTCTGGCTCTTTTCAAAGGGTCGGTTTGGCTTGGGCAGGGCGATATACGGGGAGGTTGGAGCTGGATACCTGAAGCGCGTCAGCATGCGGCGTCCGTTCCGATGGATCCCACCAGGCTACACCCTCATCAGGCGAAGAGCCTCTCATGTCGGCACGGTCGCGGCGCTCGAGAAGACTCTTGACTTCATTGAGAGATTGTCGATAACACCTCGGAGGAGCAACTGGACAGAGTATGGACAGGGAGGCATGCCAGCCATAGATGATCCGCGCCAGTTCTCACAGAAGGCCCAGGCGGTCTATGGCTTGCTACGACGTCTGGCGCCAGGAAGTCTCTTGGACGTCGGCGGCAACAAGGGTTGGTACGCAGAGTTGGGGGCCTCTATGGGGTACAGCACGGTATCTTTCGACACCGATGACGCGTCAGTGTGTGACCTGTACCAGCGAGTGCGGGGCCAGAGGTTGCCCGTACTGCCCCTACTCCTCGACTTCCTATATCCTACGCCGCCCTACAGCATCGGGCTCGGAAAGGCGAGCGCCCTTGAAAGGCTGCGATCCGACGTCACTCTCGTGCTGGCTCTCGTCCACCATCTCGTGTTCGAGCAAGGAGTGCACTTCGAACCGATCGCCAGGCTCATCTCTGAATACACGCGGAAGAACGCGATCGTCGAATTCCCGCCGAAAGAGGACCGCTACGTGAAGGAATGGATCCAGCCAACACACCACTGGTATACCTTGGAGAACTTCGTTGCGAGCCTGGGGCGGTATTTCCCATCGATTGAGATTCATGATTCGTGGCCCTCACCGCGCAAGCTTGTACTATGCTCCAGGTAGGAATCGACCGCAAATCAAGGTCTCCCTCAAGGCGCGAGCGAGAGAGACGGACAGGTACATGGTAGCCACGAGGATAGCACCACACAAGGACGTGCGTGCGGACTCAGCCGTCGAAAGTGACCCGATAGTGCGCCTCATGGTGCCTTGAACCACTAAGAGAGGTCAGAAGCTCCAGTCTGCAAGGATCTCGGTGATGGCGACAACACTGGTAGTCACAGGCATGCACAGAAGCGGGACATCAATGGTAGCAAACTACCTGCAAACGTGCGGAGTTGATATAGGAGAGGCTCTTCAACCCGGTGATATCGGGAACCCTAGGGGCTACTATGAAGACGTAGACATACTGAGGTTTCATCAGGACTTACTTGCCCACTTCAAGGTCGGCACTTTTCCCACCAGCGATCTGGAGATCACCAGACAGGTGCCTGCTGAGTTCAGGCGCAGGGCTCAGGAGATGCTTCAGCGAAAGGCCAACTCTCCAGTGTGGGGATGGAAAGACTGTCGCACAAGCCTATTCCTTCCGTTCTGGCGAGAGATGATCCCTGAGGCCAACTTCCTCTTCCTCTTTCGGCATCCCGTATCTGTCGTCGATTCGCTGCTCCGGCGCGGCACGGACCCGAGCCTCATGCGACGTCCCGCGAGAGCATTTCATTCGTGGCGTTTGCACAATGAACGTATCTTGGACTTCTACGACCGACACCGGGCGAGTTGTTTCCTCGTAGACATAGACCAGCTTGTGCACAACGCGCCAGCAGCGGTCTCGGCCCTCTTCTCAAAGCTGGACATCCGACTACCAGTACCGGATTTCGACGGTGTCTATGCACCGACAGCCTTCAAGGAGCGCAAGTCCCTTGGCAACTTCTGCCTGATGTTTCGTTTTCCCTTCCAGACGGTACGGTGCTTGCAGCTTCATCGTGCGATGAGAGAACTAGCCGACTGGCCTTGACTGGGTGGCTTCTCGGTCCAGTCACCATACTAAGAGAAGCGTGCTGGAGATGAAAGCATCCAGGGCTCTGAGAGAGCTCTCTTGGGCAGCGCTGGGCACGGTCCTGTCCTTGTCATGGGTGAAACACGCGGAGATCTGAGGGGTCCCATGCACAACTTCTGCACATGTTTCGACCAGCACTATTTGGTGCGAGGGTTGACTCTGTACAGGTCTCTCGCACGGCATGCCAGTCCCTTCGTACTCTGGGTACTTTGTCTCGATAACCTGACCTATGACGCCCTCTTCAAACTGGACCTGCCGAATCTACGTCCGATTCCTCTTCAGGCCTTGGAGCGCGATGACCAGGACTTACTGGCAACTAAGGAACATCGCAGCCAGGTGGAGTACTACTTCACATGCACGCCCTCCTGGCTCCTCTATCTTCTCGAGTGTCTCCCGACGCTTGACTCGATCACCTACTTGGATGGAGACCTCTTCTTCTATTCAAGCCCGCAACCCATCTACGAGGAAATGGGAGACCAGTCGGTGGTCATCGTGGGCCACCGATTCCCTAAGCAATTGCGGGACCGGGAGAAATACGGCATCTATAATGTCGGTTACCTGACGTTTCGAAACGACACGCACGGGAGGGATTGTCTGCACTGGTGGCGCGAGAGGTGCCTGGAGTGGTGTTATGACCGTGTGGAGCACGGGCGCTTCGCTGACCAGAAGTACCTTGACGATTGGCCGGTGCGCTTCCGACAGGTAGTTGCCCTCCAGCACAAAGGTGCTGGCTTGGCCCCATGGAACCTCGAAAACTACTCTCTGGTCTCACGCAATGGGCGGGTGCTGGTGGACTCACAGCCACTTGTGTTCTTTCACTTTCACAACTTCAAGCAATTGGACCGATGGGTGTACGACCCGGGTCTGGCGGGGTTCGGGGCGCAAGCCAGCCCTGTGGTCAAACGGCATATCTATGCGCCCTACATCCGAGGGCTGTCCAATAGCGCTCGGTCGCTGTCTGGGATCGTTGACCGATCGCGGATTCGCTTGGCGTCGATTCGGTATGGTCGCCCAGCAATCAACAACGAGGGGAGCATGTTTCGTAGATCGGCGAGGAACCTCAGGCGCCGACTATTGCTGAGCAAGAGAGTATGCCGTGGCGATCTGTGGTTGGCGATCGGCGGGAGGGTCTTCTAAAGGGTGCGGTCGCGCGGCCGGCGTACGAGGCCTGAGACTCGAAAGCAGCGTGTGGTGCATTGTGGTCTCGACCTCTGTCACCGCGCAGGGCCGATGAAGTAGCCAACGCTAGCGATGACAGACTGGCGGTCACCATTGATGGGAGTGATGCCCGCACACAGTGTCGGAAGGCCGCCGAGGCGTGCGACGCTGCGGAGGGCATAGGTCAAGGGTTGTGTGGAAGTACCTGAATCCAGTCACGCAGAACGTCGTAGCTCACGACCACAACGATTGCGCCAGTGAGCCACGCGGAAGTGGAAAGGACCGTCGCGGTGAGGCAGACTCTGGCGCGCAGCTAGATTTGTCGTTGATGGCACAGACATCCAGTAGAAGCGGCGTTTGACCCTTGGGTCACGCTGGTATGCCCGGCGAGAACACCGGATAGCGCCTGCCGAGTTGGCAGAGTGAGGCGAGAAGGTACCCTGACACACACAGGCCGCTGACGTCACGCCTGTCGATGCAAACTCGCTCCCTGTCAGGGCTTCCTGTGCCTGAGATGTGAAGGCAGGAGACTAGTAGATGAGCGTGGCAAGTGACACCCGGTTGAGCATAGTGATGGTGGACGGCTCTTTTCGAGAGAGCTTTCACTCTATTGACTTCTTTGGACAACAGACCATTCCACCCCAGTACTACGAACTACTGTGGGTCGAATACTACAACGTGGCGAGACCAGAGCTGGCGGAGAGAATGGCACAGTGCCCCAATTTCCGGATCATCACTCTGAACAGAGATGGCATCTATCATTCCTCCTACTGCTTCAACCGCGGCATTGTTGCCGCTCGGGGACAGGTGGTTGTGCTTCCGGATGCGGATGTAGTGGTTGAGGATTCCTTCCTCGACAGGGTATGGGAAGAACACCAAGCTAACGACAAGTTGGTGATGTATGCTCACCGATATGATGAGCCAGAAGGGGAGCACTTGTCAGAGGTGCAGCTCGACCATCTCCGCAGAGTTTGTGCGCTGAGGAATCCAGCTAACTATGGTGCATGCCTCACCGTCCGAAAGCAGTGGCTGCTGGGGATCAACGGCTATGAGCAGCATCCTATCTTCGCATCCGGGTTCCACGCCAACGGCCGCGATGTGTATACCCGCCTGAAGAATCTGGGGTTGCACGTCAAGTGGCATCCGGACCTCAGACTCTATCATCCGTGGCATCCAGGGACACTGAAGCCCACCCCATCCTACAGAGTCCAACAGGCTGTCATCGACTATCGCGCAGTGAATCTAGTGACCATCCCTTTTCGAGGCATCGATCCCGAGAAGAACAATGACCCCTCACCCGGGCTGGCTGCAAGGATAGAGGCCACGAGAAGAGGATTCGCGGAGGGGAACGTGCTCAACAGGCTCATCTCTCTTGGCAGCCGGGCATGCACAAGACTTGTCAGGAAGGCAAGAAGCCTGGGGATCCTTTGACAGCAAGGCACAGGCAGGAGCTACAGCAGGTGTCCCGCGCCACAGGAGATTACCTTGCCTGACTCCCAGCGGGCCATAGGGCTGGTTGGGTATGGGGGGACACTCGGGGCTAGAGACCATACCTCAGCCACGATAGTGACATGATGAGACGAAGAGACTTCTACGTTTTCATCCACATCCCCAAATGCGGCGGGAGCACTTTCAATACCATTCTCAGGAACCTCTTCGGGGTTGGCTACGCGGCAGAGTATGGAATCCTAAACAACTACCAGTACAATGCCAGCCAAGTCAAGCAGATCATAGATTGGTACCCTGATCTCAAATGCTTGGCCTCTCATCGGCTATCGTTAGACTTGCCGTTCGATCACAAAGATACCTCTGTGACAGCCATCACCTTTGTGAGAGATCCCATCGAGCGGTTCGTTTCCCACTACTTCTATCACAGGTACAACACCGAGATCTTTCCACAAACGAAGACCTTGGACATAGACGCCTACACACAGTACCTGCTAAGATCTCCCCAGGAGGGAATGCACATAAGAAGTCAGACAGGCTTCCTCAGCGGCTCTGCCGACCAACGTGGAATCGATCTGATCCGGGAACGTGTCCAGAGCAAACAGGTGCTTTGTTTTCCGCTGAGCAGATTCGACGAAGCGTGCGTGACGCTTGAGCGCATGTTTCCCGGGGACTTCTTCAACTGCGCCTATGCCCACAGAGAGAACGTGTCAACGAAGGATCAAGAGGTTACAGACGGCACATTGACCAGGATACTCAAGCTAGACTTCGTCGAGGTCGACCTGCAACTAGTCGATCTTGCCACTGTGCAGCTCGACCGACTAATCGACGAGTACTTCGAGGACGATCAGACCTTCGCAGCGGATTCCCGGAGTTTCAGGAAGCGCTGTTCATCTCCGACCACCCTGGTTTCCGCGCGGGCACGCGATTCTCTGCGGCGAGTGGCGGCCGGCATATACAGGAGGCTGTAGTATTGAGCGCCTCGGTTCAGTGTCCAGCACATCGAGAACGGAGTCTCTGCTGGAGAGCGTATTGGAGAGCAAGTCGTGGTTAGTAAACATGGTGAGCGACTACGAAATGTAGTGATCATCTCGCTCGACTGCGTTAGACCTGAGGCACTGGGCTGCTATCCCCAGCGCTTTCCCCTGCGCTTCAGGCTTCCTCGACCTCTCGGCACGCCTAATATCGACCACCTGGCTGCCAGCGGCCATCGGTTCGACCAAGCGATAACCCAGGCCCCGTTCACTTCAGCAGCGCACGCGTCGCTCTTCACGGGGCTCATTCCGCCCAAACACGGTGTGCGAACGATCCTTGGCTCCTGCTTGGCTCCCGGCGTCACTACACTCGCGGAGGTTCTGTCGGCTGAGGGCTGGAAATGCGGTGCGGTGGTAGGGTCGCACGCACTCGCTCGAGAGTTTGGCCTATGCAAGGGTTTCGACCATTATGATGACGACATCGACACAGGAATGACCAACTGGCTCCTGGGACAGCGTCGTGACGCGGCTGAGGTCACCGAGCAGGCAGTGGAGTGGCTCGGGTCGGTCAGACAGCACCGAGTCTTTCTATTCGTTCACTATTTCGACGCACATGACGTACACAAGCAGGCATCGCATGGCGTGGCCGGCGATTCGCGTCAGAGCCGACCGTTGTCGCTAGCTGCACCAGGTAGTCTCGCCGCTAGATCCGTGAAGGCAGTGGCGCGCCCGCTGCTACGGCTAGTCGGACCCGAATTGAACCACTTCGAAATCGGCCCCAGATACTCAGGGTACGGTCGCCGTTTCATGCTGAGGCAAGTCGCCAAGATTGACGACGGTATCGGGCGACTGTTGACGGCCCTCTCCGCGCACGGAGAGCTGAGCACGACCCTCATCGTTGTGCTCGCTGATCATGGTGACGATTTCATGGAACATGGTGAGCCCTCTCATCGGATGTATCTGTATGACACGACCTTGCGCGTTCCATTGATTATCTACCCGAAGATGGGCGAGGGGGCGACAGTGAGTTCTCAAGTTCGCATCGTAGATATCTTCCCCTCCATACTTGATCTGCTGCGCATAGCGGATGAGGGCATCACAACAGACGGGGCGAGCCTAAGGACGTTGCTGGAGGCGAGATCTGCCACACATGGGTTACCGAGACCTGCCTACGCTGAGACTCTCATGGAGTCCACCACATCGGAGGAAGCCGAGATTGTATCGTGTTTCGCGGCCCTGCGGAAGCCGCCGTGGAAGCTTGTCTGGGATCGTCTGAGAAACCAGTTCGAGCTGTACAACATAGAAAGCGATCCTCGTGAATCGAGCGGGTTCGGTGCGGGCCATGAGCACCTAGTCGCCACGCTGCGGCCCGAGCTAATGGACCTAGCCGCGGACATGCCGGTTAGCCGAAGAGTGGCGGATGACGATATCATCGTGCAGCGATTGAAAGGCTTAGGCTACCTGTGAGCGATATCGTCGTCGTCATTTGCACCTACAACCATGCTTCTCTGCTTGATCGTGCTTTGGACACTGTCGAGCAGCAGGAAGTCGATCCTGCGGTCGATTGGTCTGTTCTCGTGGTAGACAACAACTGCACAGACAACACCCGTGAGGTTGTTCAGAGTCGCATCGATAGCGGCTCCATCCCTGAACTGAGCATTATACAAGAGAGTCGACAGGGACTCGCCTATGCTCGCCACAGAGCCGTGCGCGAGACCTGTTCTGAGCTGATCGCATTCGTCGATGACGATTGCCTTCTTGACCGCGTCTGGGTGCAGCAGGCAGTCGAATTCTTCAGAGAGCGCCCCAGGGCTGGCGCGGTCGGAGGCAGAGTAGCCTTGCTCTGGGAGACCCCACCGGATGAAGTTCTCTTGAGGCACGAACACTCCCTCGCCAAACAAGACCACGGTGACGCGTCTCGACAGATGCCGGCCACGGGTGTCACGTGGCTCGTGGGGGCAAGCTTGGTCGTGCGACGGTCGGCATTGCTCGCAACGGAATGGTTGGATCGGATGATCCTGGTCGGCAGGCGTGGAAGCGCACTCACTGCGGGTGAGGATAGCGAGATGGTACTGCGTATTCGTAATCTCGGCTACGAGCTGTGGTACAACCCCGCGATGCGGCTCCAGCACTTCATACCAGAGACGCGCATGTCCGTTGATCATCTATGCCGGGTGAGAAGGGGCTCCGGGCAGAGCTGGCCAGTTCTCTACACGCTGGGGAACCGCCTACAGCCGAACGCTGCTGTCCGGCTGCACTGCCTCGCCGCGAGCGTGAAGGCTCTGGGCATAGGGCTCGGCGGCGCTGTGTACAGGGATCTTCTGCACGGACGTCGAGTGTCTGCCGACCGGAAGATCGCCCTGAGTGGTTCCTTGGGCGCCCTGGAAGGATCGATGCGGTTCCTGTTTCGGGGGTTCTAGACGCAGATGGGGTCGATAGCCGCATACAAGTCCGTAGCAAGCGAGGTCTAAGTATGAAACCAAAGCGCGTTGTTGTCACCGGCGGGGCGGGGTTCCTTGGCTCTCACGTCGTGGACCAACTGCAACGAACGAACTGGTGCAGCGAGGTCTTCGCTCCCCGCAGCCGTGAATACGACCTGAGAAACCAGAAGGACGTGATCCGCCTCTATGAAGTCTCCCGCCCCGACATCGTGATCCACATCGCCGGCATAGTGGGCGGCATCGGGGCCAACCGGGAGAACCCTGGCCAGTTCTTCTACGATAATCTGATGATGGGTGTGCAGACCATGCACTACGCCTACCTCAACGGAGTGGAGAAGTTCGTAGCCGTGGGCACTATCTGTGCCTATCCCAAGTTCACGCCCGTGCCCTTCAGGGAGGACAACCTCTGGGACGGCTACCCCGAGGAGACCAATGCTCCCTACGGCTTGGCCAAGAAGATGCTGCTGGTGCAGGCACAGTCCTACCGGCAGCAGTACGGATTCGACGCCATATACATGCTACCTGTGAACCTCTACGGCCCCAGGGACAACTTCGATCCCGCCAGTTCCCACGTCATCCCGGCCTTGATCAAGAAGTGCTTCGATGCCATGGACAACGACGAAGAGGAGATCGTCGTCTGGGGTGACGGCACGCCAACACGCGAGTTCCTCTATGTCGAGGACTGCGCCGAGGCCATCGTGCTAGCCACCGAGAAGTACGACAAACCGGACCCGGTGAACATCGGGGCAGGGTTCGAGATCTCCATCAAAGACCTGGCCCAACTCATCGTGGAACTGACGGGCTTCCCGGGGCGCATCGCCTGGGACACCAGCAAGCCGGGAGGACAGCCCAGAAGGTGCCTCGACACCACTCGGGCACAACGCGAGTTCGGATTCCGGGCCCAGACTAGCTTCGAGGAAGGCTTGCAGAGGACCATCGACTGGTACCGGGAAGTCCGGCATCAGCAGACGGAGGGCCATGACTGAAAACCTGCCCCTGATCTCCATCGTCACGCCGTCGTACGAACAAGGCGCTTTCCTCGAAGAGACCATCCAGTCCATTCTCGACCAGGGGTATCCAAACCTGGAATACATGATCATTGACGGTGGCTCCACCGACGGCAGCGTGGACATCATCCGTAAGTACGAGGCCCACCTCACCTATTGGGTCAGCGAGCCCGACGAAGGACAGTATCACGCTCTGCAAAAGGGGTTCGCTCGCGCCAAGGGGGAGCTCCTCGGCTGGCTCAACTCGGATGACCTGTATCTGCCCGGCGCACTCCTCAACGTGGGCCGCGCCTACTTCCGGCATCCTGGACGCTGCATCGCAGGACCAGTGATCGACTTCGACATGCGTTCGGGCAAGGAGACACTCGTACCGCAGTTCGGCATCACCTTCGAGAACATGGTGAGATTCTGGGAGCTTCAGCACAGTTGGCACCAGCCTGGGTTCTTCTTTCCCCGCGCAACCTACGAATTGGTAGGCGGCGTGGACGGAAGTCTGAACTACTTGATGGACCTTGACCTTTTCTGCAGGCTGCTGCAGCATTGTCAGGTTGAGTACGTAAGCGAGCCCATCGCGAGATTCAGGCTGCATGACTCGTCGAAGACCTGCACGGCGGCGCGAGAGATGCTCTTGGAGGTGAGCGCCGTCTCGCAGCGATATTGGCCGCTCTTGGAGTCAGTAGACAAGGGACGCCACGATCGATTCATCGCGCAGCGGCTGGCCGGACTGGCACTCCGAAGCCTCCCACGTCGACCCAAAGAAGCCGCACGGTTAATGCTCGAATCGTTCCGCCGCTCCCCCGTAGCCCTGCCAGGCGGCGTCCTTCGCGTGGTGAAACGTTGGCTAGGCATAGCACAGCCGCGCCGGCAACCATGACCGTACCTGCGAATGATACATCCCCGCTGGTTGACCT
>DAOUEW010000328.1:0-7339 GCA_034430275.1 Anaerolineae bacterium
GTCTGGGCGTTGTACGCTGACTGATTCTACTGTTTTAACGGTACCCTGGCTGACCGTGTAGACTTGACAGGCACGACACCACGACTACCCGCTGCCGTGAGGGAGTACTGTGACGAGCATGTCGTCGTCTTCCCGGTCAAGTTCGTGGATGGCGAGATGTTGGTGCAAGCGTCCCGAGCAGCTACTGCTGCTGACAATGCCATCGCAGTTCGATTCCTCGGAGATCCTCATCCCAAGTGCTTCCTTCTGTTCCACACGATCCCGGCAGATGCAGTTGGTGAGGAGCCCGACGGCTACCATGTGGAGTTGTTCTTTCCCGTCACGGAGCGGGATGAAATCGATCCACGGACATGGAAGCAGTGGGTGCAAGGAAGCAGACGAGAGGTAATCATGGAGAGACTGTCACGCCTCGAAACCGATCTATTGATCGCTGCGGGAGCTGGTGCACAGTTCGTTACTAGCCTTCCCGCCTCGAGAGATCTCGCGGGGTTGAGTCTTGCGCCTCAAGAGGAGGGCGGCCCGGACCCGATCAGCGCGCTTCTGCGGCTAGATCTGCCGTTCTTCGACAACGTGCAGGTGGCTGATATCGCCCGAGCCCGCGCAGACGAGGAGACCTTTGAAGATTTCCGGATTGCGATGGACAAGGCGTTCAGGGGAATAGACACCCTGCCAGACTCACAGGAGTTCCAGAAACAGGTAGACCAAATCTCCCGCGACTTGCTCACGCGCCCCATTCAGAGGATCGAACGGCGAATGAAGGCTATCAAGCGGAACATGCTATTCGAGGCCGCGATACTCACTATGGGCTGTCTGTCATCCACTATCATCACGCAAGGAAGCACTCTCGCGGGCGCGGCGCTGGCCTCGGTCTTGGGGTTGGAGTTGTTCAAGAAGGCGATGGCCGCAGATGATGAACTGAGACAGCTTCCCAGCTTCTTCTATTGGGAACTCACCAAGGCGAGACGGCACCCCGGCGGGGGGCGCGGCGTCTGAGCCAGACGTTGCTCGGCGCTGCGCGGGCGATCAGTCCAGGTAGCCAGAGACAGCCGAGAGTTACAGTAGTGCGGCAAAGGTCGAGTGGCAGAGCAGCCTTGCCGCACCCGCGGTCGAAGCACGCACCACAATGGACGCAGTGAGCACAGGAACGGAGGGTCGGCATGGCCTGCAAGCACTTCTGGACTGAGACCATCACGGTGCACGAAATGGGCTCACGACAGCCTTTGACCCAAGAAATGTCGCGTTGTCGAATCGGTGGCCGACAACCGACCGGTCCTGGGTGGGAGTCAAAGTGTAGTAGCACCCCACCGGAAGGACCTTGCTGGTTTTGGATTGAGAGCAACGGTGACGTGCCTGACCCGCAGTTCTAGGACACTGACTGCTCTGCCCTTGCGCGTTGGTGCCACAGAAGGATCCGGCACCCTACGGTGGCGTGGTCTTGTGGGTTTCAAGTGATTGACAACGCGAAGGAGGCCGGAGGACTAATCATTCTAGTCACACACGACAGGGAAGATGACTGGTGGTGGCGCGAGGCAGGACGAACGCTCGGTCCTAGACCCGAGTCCCTGGACGAGACTGACAGGAAGGCAGGGGTCCAGCTCTGGACGTATCCCGCTGCCAGGCTCCTAGAGCACGCGGCTAAGCATCTCGAGCGGAAGGTGAGAACAGGAGCAATAGTGGAGGCACGGATGGTAGCAGAGACCGACGAGGAAGGCGGGCGTGCGACTGCCTTGGTGGAGAGAGAGGTTGAGGAGTACCTCCTTGATCTTCTATCGCACGAACCGCCACTCTTGGAGTCGCAACGGGGAGAACTCGTGCGCAAATTCGTGAGAGAGCGGTGGAAGGAAGCACTGCGTGAAGAAGACGCAGCTGCGCGGGAGGCGCCAGAGTATGCTCGGACGACTCCACTGAGCGCCACGGAGGATGTCGAGCCCACGGATGGTGCGGGCATGAGCGCAGCCTTCAAACGTCGAAGAGAGGCCACTGCTGTGCGGCAGGCGTGGTCGAGCAAGTACGACGATCTGGTGTCAGGAAGTGGTCGAGCAACCTGACGTGGAGCCGGCGCTGCGACCCGGTACGGTCCTGTCTGGGCGTTCCACCGGTGACGACGAGGGATCAGCAGTTCGCGGGCTTCAGGGGGCAGGCGAGGTTGGACTTGGCTTGACGTTGGGGAGGGTCATAGAACACCGGCATTCTCAGCGCGATCAGCATGCGCGATGCGTGGCAGCTAGCGCGCATACATATCCAGCACATCCCGGAGCATCGTCGCCGCCGAGGGCACCGGCGTCGGCTCGTCGATGGCGGCCATGATCGTCCCGTAGATGTCCGTGTGGTAGACCACCCCCATCTGCTTGCGACCCAGCCCGGATAGAAAGTGGCCCGTAGACATCAGGGTCGGAGCCACTTTGAGGTCGGCCCCGCCGTCTTCGCGCCGCTCGGCGGTGGCCAGCAGTTTGTAGACGCGGCCTGCCCCTCGGGCTTCGCGGATGTCCCCCATACCCAGGCCGGTGATGCCGGTGCGGTCTACGTCCTCCAGCTTGGCCGGGATACCCATCACCGCATTGACCAGGATCACCAGCTTGGCAGCCGCATCCCACCCGTCGAGATCGAAGGAGGGGTCGGCCTCCAGGGCGCCCTCCTCGCGTCCACGCTCGATGGCCAACTCCCAGGATAGACCGTCGCCCAGCAACTCCAGGATGTAGCCCGTGACCAGGTTGGGCACCGCCTCGATACGAGAGACGGTGGCTCCGCGCAGGTCCCGCTGCCCCAGGTTGATGGCCGGCAGCCCGCCAGCGACGGTGCCGTCGAAGCGGAGCTCTGCACCGTTTCGCCGGGCGAGGTCGTGCAACTCCTGGTAGGCGACCACCAGGGGGCCCTTGTTGGGCGTGGCCACGTGCATCCCTCTCTGAAGGGCGGTGCGAACGTGGGTCAGCCCCGGCTCCGCGCCCTGGTTCAAGTTGACCGGGGAGGCCTCGCAGAGGACGTCGGCCTCCCGCCGGGCGACGAGGTCTGTCGCCGACTCACCAGAACTGCCCACCCGGGGGTAGTTGGCGATGGTGCCGCCGGCCTGCTTGATGGCGGAGACCTGGGCGGGGTCTAGTCCTTTGAGGCGAAAAGCGGAGCCACGGCTGTCGGCGGCCCCCACCAGCAGAAGCCGAAGCCCATAGTCGGCCTCCAGTTGTGGTCCCTTCTCTGCCAGGATGTCGCAGAAGCGGCGGCCCAGGTTGCCCAGGCCGATGAGCAGGATGCGTATATCTTGGGTCATAGTGGATTCCTCCGTCGGAGCAAGCAGCGAGTTGCGCGCTCGGTGAGGCCTGTGTGAACTGGTACCACGCCGCTCCTGTCTGCTTCGCTGCTGGACGCACCCTGAGCAGGCCCAAGTCCGTAGCGACTGATAGTCGCACCTTCCACTGGGACCAGGGTGGCTCTGGAGTGCAGTATAGCAGAGCCGCGGTGGGCGGGCAAGGTGTAATGGTCGTGCGACGGAGACGGTTGCTGCTGCGTGTCACGCCGGCCGCAGATGCCTCCGCTGGAAGATCCACGTGCCGGCGGCGAAGTACAGCACGGAGAGCACCACCAGTGCTACCAGTTCGTACGCCACTTCATCGAGACCAGAGCCCAACGTCAAGATCTTGTTGAGGGCGATGACGGCGTGCCGGGGCGGGAGGAAGTCGCACAGGGCGATGGGCTGCCCGGCGATCTCGAACAGCGTGACCGAGGGGATAGGGAATATGGCGCCCGAGAGGAACATGAACACCCCCAGCGGGAAGTTGGCGATGACGAACGCCTGGGAGACCGTCCTGGAAAACGCGGCCACGATCATGCCCACTCCGATCACGGATACGCTGGTTGCTACGCCCACGAGGACCGCCACCCACAGCGGGCCATAGCTGCGGAAGCCAAGGGCCATCGCAGTGGCCAAGGCCAGCAGTTCGGCGATGACCCCCACGATGATCAGGGTCAGACTGGTGCCGCCCAGGAGATCGAAGGCGGTCATGCGTGTGATCTGGAGCCGGCGCAACGTGCCATCCTCCACTTCACGCGCCACGGTCATCGCAGCGGCAAAGACGAGCATGATCACCGCAAAAATGAACATGCCCGGCACGTACGTTTCGAACTCGGTTCGAGACCCGGACCCGCCCAGGGGACGCTCCACGTACAACACCGGCGGCGTGAGGCCCGTTGCCTCCTGGACGTAGGAGTCGACGGCCGAAGCCGCAAGGATGGCCGCGATGGGGTAGTAGGGGTTGGTCAAGTCGCCGCCGAAGACCAAGTCTGTGGTCGCCGAGCTGTCTCCGGCCCGTTTGGCGGCGAGCTGGCGGGAGAAGTCCTCGGGAAACAAGAAGTAGGCTATCCCTTTGCGGTCGCGGAGGAGCGCTTCTGCCTCTGCCAGGCTGTCGACCTCCCGCACGGTGAGTAGCGGGCTGCCTCCGGCATAGGTCACCTGGGCGATGGCGTTCGTGACCTCCTCGCCGGCGCGATACGTCGTTCCCTCGATCTGGACCCCCACGTCCTCGTTGATCACGAGCACTCTGTAGGCTGTGGAACCCTCGGCAGGGAAGAAGAGCCAGTAGGCGAAGACGAACACCGGCGCGAAGACCACGGTGAGGGCCAGGACCATAAGGTTTCGAACCTGCTCTCTCAAGCTCTTGACGAAGACGGCCAGGAATCTCATTGCCGTAGCCTCCTGCCGGTGAGGTGGATGAAGACGTCTTCGAGGGTGTTCTCGCGCAGGCGCACCTCGCCGTAGGACGCCCCGGCGGCTTCGAGGTTCTCGACGATCCGGGTCAGCAGGGCCACTGCGTTTCTGGCCCGTACGTGGAGTGTGTCGTTGGCGGCGCTGACGACAGTGTCACCCTTCCAGCTTGTCAGCGCGGCCAACGCCCGCTCGCGTCCGGCGTCGTCGCCGGTCAACGTGATCTCGAGCACGTCTCCTTCGCCGACACTGCGCTTGAGCGCCTGCGGGGTATCCAGCACCAGCAGTTCGCCGTGGTCGATGATAGCCACGCGATCGGCCAGGCGGTCGGCCTCGTCCATGTTGTGGGTGGTGAGGATGACCGTCTTGTTCCGGGCAAGCTGTCTGATGTAGTCGCGGACGGCAACCCGGCTCTGAGGGTCCAGCCCGGCTTCCGGCTCGTCCGGGGCGATGATGTCCGGGTCGTGCACGAGCGCCAGCGCCAGGTTGAGGCGCCGTTGAAGCCCCCCAGAGAGCGTGCGCGCCTGTTTGTTCCGCTTTTCCACCAGACCCAGGTCCTCCAGCAGACGGTCTCCACGTCGTCGAGCCTCATCACTGTGTACCCCGTACATCTGGCCGATGAACTGGAGCTGCTCGATGCAGGTCAGGTGGCTCCACAAAATGATCTCCTGCGGGCAGATCCCTACCCGCGTGCGCACGCTGGCGGTGCCCCCGGCGATGGGCTGGCCGTGCACGAGCACCCGGCCCGTATCTGGCCTGAGGAGGCCACACATCATGCTGATAGAAGTGGTCTTGCCGGCACCATTGGGTCCCAGAAAGCCAAACACCTCTCCCTCGTGGATCTCCAGGCTCAGGTTGTTCACGGCGACCAGGTCCCCGTACCGCTTCGTCAGGCCCTCGGCCCGCAGCACAACATCCGGCATGGTTGGTCCTTTCAACTCACATCGAGGTGCGCGGTGGGTGCGATGCCGCGCATGATGAGGTCGAGCAGCGTGTCGACAAGGTGCTCGAGGGTCATCCCCTCGTGAGAGAGCTGGTAGTAGGTGTCCAGGTACGGCAGCAGGAGGCTGTCGCCGACTGCGATCATCAGTGTATTGACGATGCGGGCCGTGGTGTCGAGGTCGATGTCTTGCCGGATCTCGCCGCGCCGTTGGGCCTCCTCCAGCATCTCGTGGACGATCGCGCGCAAGGTGTCGCCGATGGGACGCACCAGACGCTCTCCAAGGTCGGGGTCGCCCTGGTAGGCTGCCCGCAGAAAGAACTGTACCAGCCCCACCTGCATCTGACTCCACTCGACCCCACCCGTGAGGTAGGCAACGAGCCCTTCGCGCAGTGGCATCGACACCAGCAGAGGGCGGTACCGGTCGAACTCGTCCACGAGGTAGCGTCCGCACAGCTCCACGGCGAAGTTGACCAGGCCAGCCCGGTTGTCGAAGTACTGGTACAGGGACCCGACGGAGACTCCGGCACGCTCCGCGACGTGCTTGACTTGTAGTGACTCCGGACCCCGCTCCACGGCCTCGTCGAGGATGGCGGCCAGCACGGCCCGTTGTCGCTCAGGATCGAGGCGCCGGAAGGTGCGAGTGACCAGCCCTTCCTGCTCCAGCTCGAAGATGTGCGTGTGGATCTGTGACCAGCGCTCCAGGTTCATCTATTATATGTGTCCGGTTCATATTATATATCGTTCATGGTCATGAGTCAAATGCAAACTGTCTCAGTCGACATCTGTGGCGCACCAGTCAGCGCAGACGGACCAGCCACGCCTCGCGCGGTGCTGACTTGTGCTGCCCTACACCGGGTGGTACAATGCCGCACGAGAACGCCTGGATCGACCCCTGGAGACTAAGGTTCTTGGTGCATGAACGACCCGCCTGGCTTCGAGACTGTGCTTGAGGCGGCCAATCGTGTTCGGCCCTTCGTCCATCGCACTCCCGTGGTCACGTGCCAGGGGCTCGATGCTCTGTGCGGCGCCGAGCTCTACTTCAAGTGTGAGAACTTGCAGAAGGCGGGCGCCTTCAAGTTCCGTGGGGCCTGCAACGCCGTCTTCGCTCTGTCTGCGGAGGAGATCGGCCGGGGCGTAGGCACTCACTCGTCAGGTAACCACGCGGCTGCCCTGGCCCTGGCTGCGCGCCTGCGGGGGAGCAGGGCCTTCCTCGTCATGCCCAGTACCTCGTCTCCGTGCAAGAGGGCAGCGGTGGAGGCGTACGGGGGAAGCATCACCTACTGCGAGCCGACCGAGGACTCCCGCCACGAGTCTATGGAGCGGGTCCTCAGGGAGACGGGTGCCACGTTCATCCACCCCTCCAACGATCCCCTGGTCATAGCTGGACAAGGCACGGCCGCCCTGGAGTTGCTGGAGGAGGTCCCGGGACTGGACGTGGTGATGGTCCCCGTGGGTGGCGGCGGCCTGCTGAGCGGGACGGCGCTGGCGGTGTCTGGCATCTCGCCTCAAACGCGTGTCGTTGGCGCGGAGCCGGAAGGCGCCGACGATGCCTATCGCTCTCTGGAAGAGGGCCGTATCGTCCCCTCTGTGAACCCCCAGACGGTGGCTGATGGGCTCCTGACCTCGCTGGGAGACGTGACCTTCCCCCTGATCAGGGAGCACGTGGAGCAGATCGTGACCGTCAGCGAGGAGGCGATCATTGC
>DAOUEW010000329.1:0-6527 GCA_034430275.1 Anaerolineae bacterium
CAGGGATCGGTCCGCGCGGCTCCAGCCACCGCCTTCTCGAAAGCCCGCCGGGCCGCGGACTGATCCTCCCCCACAGCGATGCCGTACCGCCCCTCAAAGACCAGGCTCTCTGCAACGGAGGAGGCCCAGGTTCCAGCCCTGACGTTGCCGATACAGAGGGCATTCGGCAGCCTGTATCGTGCATACAGGGGATCCTGATGTCTCTCGTTCCTCTCACGCTCCAGCGCCATCAGCGCCTCGTGGATAGGAATAAACTTCTCGACAGGACTGACCCCTTCCTCCCTCACGCACCCATGGGCCGCCTTGCCCGGGATGGTGACGCGGAAGTTGAACGCTCCAGCCTGGGCCGGGGCCACGATCAGCTCCGTCGGCTCGGCGACGATGGCACCATCGGCCCTGTACCCGCGCAGCACCGCAGCCAGGGTGCCCACCCCACCGTCCTCCTCCCCGATGACGCTCTCCACCATCAGTCTGCCCTCGAGACGCACCCCCGTGTCGCGTAAAGCCTTCGCCGCGAACAGGGCGCAGCACAGGCCACCCTTCATGTCCACCGCACCACGTCCGTACACCCGTCCCTCTGCGATGGTTGCCTTCCAAGGCGGATAGTGCCACAGGCTCTCGTCGCCCACCGGGACCACGTCCACGTGACCGTTGAGGATCAGGCTGCGGCCACCGATATCCTCCCCCATCACACCCACCACGCCCAGCCCACGCTCGCGCTGCTCCTCGATGCTGAAGGCAGGGTGCTGGCTGAGCTCGTCGAAGTCCAACTCCCAGAGGTCCACGTCCAGACCCAGTCGCCCCATCTGCTCGGAGACCAACTCCTGACCGGCGGTTTCCTGGCCCACCAGGCTGGGCACCGCGATGAGGTCGCCGAGGAACTCCAACAGACCCTCTACATCTATGGCTTGGAGAACTTGCTCTTCGACCTCGTTCATGAGCTTTGCACCTTTCACGGGGCCCTCAGCACCGGTCTGGTCAGACACGTGGGGCCTCCCTCCGCCTTCAGGGAGACTTCGTTTCCTCTGTAGGTGAAGACTTCACAGCCCGCCTCCTCCAGCCTTCGCGCCGTGATGGGATGGCCTTCCAGCATCACACAACTCCTGGGGCGGATAGCCAGCACATTGGTGCCCATCGTCTGGAACTCATCATCGGGCACCTCCACCAGGCCAACTCCTCGCTCCTGGAGGTATTCCCAGAAGGGCACAGGAAGCAGGCTGAGATAGACCACCGCAAGATCGTGATCCACCAGACTGATCAGCGACATCAGGTGCAGACAAGCCTCCGGGCCGCCGTAGTAGGGTAAGGGCACCGGCAAACAGCTTACCCCCAGCGGCTCGAGGGCCTCGCGCAACTGGCTCAGCCCCTCCTCGTTGGTGCGGAACCCCAGACCCACGGCCAGAGTGTCATGGTCGATCCACAGAAGATCGCCACCTTCTGCACAAGCCTCTCCGTGCAGCTCGTAGTGCACTGGCACACCCGACTCCTCCAGGCAGCGAGCGATAGTGGCTTCCTCGCCGCGCCGCAAAGGCTTGCCCATCCGCAGGACGATGGTGCCCTGATCGGTCACAATGGCCGGATCGTGGACGAAGATGGCATCGGCACGGTCAGGTTGGAGCTCGTCGTGGTAGATCACCTCGGCTCCGGCTTGACGTAGAATGCCCACCAGGGCATCGTGCTCCTGCTGGGCGATCTCCAAGTCAGGCCGGGCCACGTAGTGCCACCGGGCTGGATCGTCCACGGCGAAGGCCTGGTCAGGTCTCTTCACCAGCACTCTCCGCAACGGATCGACCATACTCTGGCTACCATAGTTGACACCCATCATCCACCTCCGAGCACCGATCTTACCATTGCCTGTTGCAGCAGTGCAACATCGGTCTCCTCGCCATCCGGACCGCGCCGGGTCTGTCACCTTGTGACGCTGGCCCGAGCGGAATATAATCTCACTCAAATGCAACTGAGGAGCTTCGCCTCGATTCTCACCCTCACGATCCTCGTCGGGGTCGTCCTGACCGGCTGCGCTCTGGCCACCAAGGCTCCCCCCAGGGCTGATGCTGGCCCGGACGTCATCGCGCACGTTGGTGAGAGAGTGTCCTACGATGGCTCATTGTCCGTGGATCTGGATGGTGGGAAGATCGTGTACTACCACTGGAGAGTGGCCTCGGCGCCAGAGGGGCGTGAGGAAGAGATCGGTCGCGTACTGCACGAGGGCGAGGACGCGGCGGTCTGGTCCACCGATACCCCCCTGGCCGAGCAAGATGTGGGCGAATGGGTCATCGAGCTCAAAGTGACCGACGACGAGGGTCAGTCGGCTACTGATGACCTGGCGCTGACCGTCGCGCGCTGAGGGCCGCCCGGCTCCCAGGAGAAGCCAGCGCAAAAGAAGATAGGAGGATCCCGAAGTGTCAGGGCAGAGAATCCTGCTCATTGTCAACCCCGTGGCTGCCGGAGGGAAGACCGGGAGTGTATGGCCCGACGTCGAGAAGGATCTCCGCTCCCTGGGGCTGGCCTTCGACTACCAGTTCACCGAGGAGCCAAATCACGCCACAGTCCTGGCGCGAGAAGCTGTCGATCGGGGATACCAGACCGTGGTAGCGGTGGGTGGAGACGGCACGATCAACGAAGTGGTCAACGGCCTGATGCCCCCCGGAGGAGACACGGCCGGAGCGGTGCTGGGAGTCGTGATCACTGGACGGGGCAGTGACCTCGCCCGCACCATAGGGATACCCTCGGACTACCGCGAGGCCTGCGCGCGCCTGGGCGGCGAACGCACCATGACGGTGGACCTTGGCCTGGTCACCTTCCATCACGAGGGAGAGGAGCGACAAAGGTACTTCGTCAACGTGGGAGGCGGCGGCTTCGATGGCGAGGTGGCTCACCGGGCCAATCGCGCCCCCAACTTCATGGGTGGCACGATACCCTATCTGACCAGCCTGGTCAGCACCCTGTTTTCCTACCGCAACAAGGCCATCGAGTTGACTCTCGATGACCAGGAGCCGATTCGAAAGGTGATCAACTCGGTGGTCGTGGCCAACTGTCAGTTCTTCGGCGGGGGCATGCGCGTGGCTCCCGATGCCGATCCCAACGATGGGTTGTTCGACGTCATCGTCATCGGCGACATCGACAAGATCGAGTACCTGATGACCGTACCCAAGGTCTACGACGGCACCCACATCACCCATCCCCAGGTGGACACGTATCGGGCCCGGCGGGTCCAGATCAGCTCGGAATCGCCTGTCTTGCTCCAGGTGGAGGGCGAGGTCTGCGGCCAGAGCCCCCTTACCTTCGAGATCATCCCCTCGGCGCTCCAGATCAGGGTGTAGAGAAGCACCAGGTAGCGCCACGCAGGGGTCGGTTCAAACGAGCGGACATGTCAGGAGTCGAAGTTCGAGCCTATTCGGACGACGACCGCGAGGCCGTCGTCGAGCTGAGGCGAGCGGTCGCCTCCGTAGATCGAACGGACGATGGTCTTGTGGTCGCAGAGCCGCCGCCCGATCCCCTCTTCTCTGGTCCCACCCAGCACGAGGCCGCCTTCGTCGTCCATAACGACGAGGATCGGATACTGGCCACAGCCCAGCTCCAGGCTGAGATCGGCCCCCAACAGAGCTTCATTCGGGCCTTCCCCGTCGTGCACCCTGAGTGGCGCAGCACAAGGATCGAAAGGCTGCTCGTTGACCGGCTACGGGAACGAGCCAGCGAACGCCGAACGGCGATGCGCAGCGAAGCGGTCCACTTCTACGTACACTGCGGCGCGCACCAGAAGGAGACGACAAACCTCTACGAGAGCACCGGCCTGCGGTTCATGCGCTCTCGTCCGCACATGGTCTACCATCCACTGGAGACGCTGGCCCGCCCGGAAGCACCAACCGGCATAACCTTGCGGCCCTACCTGACAGGCTTGGATGACCAATCGGCCATAGACACGCTCAACCAGGCCTTCGCCGACGACTGGGAATTCGTCCCAGTAACGGAGGAGGGCTGGTCCCGCTGGCTGGATGCTCCCCAGTGGCGTGAAGACCTGAATCTGGTGGCTTTGGAGGCGGACCAGGTCGTGGGCCTCTGCCTCTGTGTGATCAACGAAGAGCGTTCTCACTGGCTAGGCCGCAAAGACGGCTATATCGACACGCTGTGCGTGCGGCCGTCGTTTCAGCGAAGGGGAGTGGGAGGAGCGCTTCTACTCTCCGGCTTGCATGCTCTCCGCAGAGTTGGAATGATCTCCGCCACCCTGAACACAGACGAAGACAACCCCACCCAGGCTCCTCGTTTCTACGAGGGGGTCGGCTTCCGCGAGATCTGGCGCTGGGCAGCCTACGGCACGAAGCTGGGATAGGAACACGCTGGCCAATTGCAGCCGCGCACGGTCCTTGAACGTGCGCCAGCGATGACCGGAGGCACAAACAGACCCTCGCCTGCGGGTGTGAGGCCGCCCCTCCAACCCCGGCGAGGGTCTCTTGTACTTGCTCCACCTATCCACGGGTGCTACGCCTCAGCCGTGCTCGTTCAGTCGTCCTCCCTTTCCAGTATCTGGGCCACCGCGGCACACGCGGATCACGAGCACCCAGGCGTTCCCGCTGCTACTCCTGTCCTACCAGCTCCACAGCGTCGATCTCGTTATACCAGCCGCCGTTTCTCTGATCCAGACTGATGCGCACGGCGTTCACGCGCACGCCCACTCCGCTCACGGCGACGGAGAAAACGCGCGGACACTGCTCAACTGCCCCAGGGGTGCCTTCCCAGACGATGTGGTACAGCCCCATATCGTCCCTCACCTCCACCCGGTTGATGAATCCGGGCGAGTTCGTCTCACGGATGTTGATCTCCGTGGGGATGACGGCCGTGGCGAAGCTCACTTCCAGCCAGTCCACTCCGTTCGAGGTCTCAGACGCCCAAGCCGTCTGGAGGTCATCGCACTCCATCGTGTCAGGCGCTCCGGTGGCCTGTTGTGCGGACCAACTGTCGCTTCCGTACTCCGAACTTGCAGTGGCGCCTATGGCCCACTGCCGCGTCATGCCCGCAACGGGAGGCTGGGACGGCGTGGCAGTAGGTTCGACGACAGGGGAGGTACTGGGCAGCCCGACCAGCTCCACGGCGTCGATCTCGTTATAGTAACCGCCCTCCCTCTGGTCCAGGTTGATGCGCACGACGCTGACAGGAACGCTCACCCCGCTGACCGGGATAGTCAAGACGCGGGGGCACTGCTCCACCGCCTCGGGCGTCCCTTCCCAGACGGTGTGATAGATGCCCCTCTCGTCCTTCACCTCCACGCGGGCAATGAAGCCGGGCGAGTACGTCTCGCGGATGTTGATCTCCGTGGGCACTACCGCTGTGACGAAGCTCAATTCCAGCCAGTCGACCCCGTCCGAAGTCTCAGAAGCCCAAGCTGTCTGGATGTCTCCGCACTCCATTGTATCGGGTGCACCGGTAGCCTGCTGTGCGGACCAACTCTCGCTCCCGTACTCCGAGCTGGCCGTGGCGCCTGTGGCCCACTGGCGTAGCAAGCCCGCTGCCGGAGGTTCCGCAGTCGTTGCCGTAGGCTCCGCAGCCGCAGGAGCTTCCGTAGCCGTCGCCACAGGCCCTTCGACCACCGGCGTGTCCGCTGGGGTTGTCGGGCTCGGCTCCTCGACGGAAGGCGATGTGGACACGCCCATTCCGGGTACAGTACACGCCGATACGATGAACATCAGTGTCATGGCAGCGAACAGCAGCACTCGATTCTTGTCTGTGATCCTCATTCTCTTACCCTCACTAACTCCACTCTTCTCAGTATTCTATACTCTATGCCGTGGTCACTAGACACACGAGAGAACGTCCACGTTTCAGTTCAATCCGCCTGGCCCGCGGGCAGTAGCTACATGCACTCGCGCAGAGGTCACGCGGCCAACTCCAGGATCTTCTCCACCATCTGAGGATAGGGGTAGCCACCGGCCAAGGCGGCCCTGGCGAAGCCGGCATCGGGGGAGATGTCCGGATTGGGGTTGATTTCTAAGACGTACGGCTGACCACCCCGCTCGCGCATATCCACACGCGCGTAACCTCGGCAGCCGGCTGCTTCATAGGCAGCGATCACAACGCCTCGTATCCTCTGCGCCAAAGTGGAGGCAACGTCCGCGGGGCAGGTTACCGGCGTGTTATGGTATTCCTCTCTTTCGGGTTCCCACTTGGCCGCATACGAGCAGATTCTGCGCAATGGGTCTGGGAAGGAGGAGTAGTCTATCTCTGCCAGCGGCAGACACTCCGCCGTCCCGTTGCCCCACAGAGCGACGTTGAACTCTCTACCTTCGACAAACTCCTCCACCAGGGCTGGCTCCCGATAGGTACGTACGACGTACTCCACCCGCCGACGCAGCTCCTCCACGGTGGTCACCACAGCCCCGTCGTCTATGCCCAGACTGGCGTCCTCCGCCACAGGCTTGACGATGGCTGGCAGCGGGACATGGAACTCTACGTTGGCGTCGTCGCACAACTGGAAGGACGGCGTCGGAATGCCAAGGGAGGTTAACAAGCGTTTCGTCCGAGCCTTGTTCAGA
>DAOUEW010000330.1:0-1605 GCA_034430275.1 Anaerolineae bacterium
TCGAACGGACGGGCTATGGTATTGTAGGCATGATCACTAACCACACCTATCTTTCGGGGCTGATCCACCGTGGGATGCGAGAGGAGCTGCTGAAGAGCTTCAACGAGATCTATCTGCTCAACCTGCACGGCAACTCCCTGATCGGCGAGAAGGCCCCCGAAGGCGGGCCAGACGAGAACGTCTTCGATATCAGGCAAGGGGTAGCCATTGCACTCCTTGTGGACACAGTGGGACGAAGTGGCGGTGGTGGTGTCTCCTACGCTGATCTGTGGGGCTTGCGCAACGCCAAGTATGGCTGGCTTGCGGAGGGCCATGTAGCCACCACCGAATAGAGCGATCTCCAGCCTGCGTTCCCTCTCTTCTTCTTCGTTCCGAGAGCATCGCTGGTAGCAGCTGAGTATCAAGGTGGGTGGAATCTGGCCGATGTGTTCGTCGAGCATGGTAACGGTGTCCAAACTGGCCATGATAGTTTCGCCGTGGACTTCGAGTTTGAGGAACTGGAGGCAAGGGTACGGCGATTCTTCGACAGGCAGGTGAGCAACGAGGCGATCGGGCGCGAGTACGAGTTGCGAGACAAGGCGGGCTGGTCGCTGGCACGCGAGAGGTCGACGGCGTTCTCGGAGGGGGTGGCATCGGACCGATTCGCGCACTACTTCTACAGGCTCTTTGATCTGCGTTGGCTGTACTACAGCAAGCGAGTGCTGAAACGTCCAGTGCGCAGGGTCATGAGGCACTTGCTGGGCCCCAACCTTGCGATCGTCAGTTGCCGTCAACAAGCGAGGACTGGCTTTCGGCATGTCTTTGTCACACGTCATGTGGGCGACGGCAACGCGATATCCCTCAAGTCGCGGGAGTGGAACTACTACTGTCCGCTATACGTCTACGTGGAGGCCGAAGAGGACCAGCGGCGGTTGCCCGGGACCGACAAGGAGGGTCGCCGACCCAACCTCTCGCCTGACTTCATCGAGGCAGTGGTGGACAAGCTCGTCCTCGATTTCACCCCCGACGGCAAGGAAAACCTGGAGAACACCTTTGGTCCCGAGGACGTCTTCCACTACATGTACGCCGTCTTCCACTCCCCTACCTACCGGGAGCGGTACGCCGAGTTCCTGAAGATCGACTTCCCGCGCCTGCCGTTGACCTCGGACCTGGGGTTGTTCCGGGCCCTGGCGGAGAAGGGGGAGGAGCTGGTGGCCCTGCACCTGATGGAGTCGCCGGCGCTGGACCACACGATCACCAAGTTCCCCATCACCGGCTCCAACGAGGTGGAGAAAGTGCGCTATGTGGAGGAGACCTCGGAGGGAGGTCTGGCCCCCGGGCGGGTCTACGTCAACAAGACGCAGTACTTCCAAGGTGTGGAGCGCGAGGTGTGGGAGTTCCACATCGGCGGCTACCAGGTGCTCCACAAATGGCTCAAGGACCGCAAGGGACGTACCCTCTCCTACGACGACGTGACCCACTACGGCAAGATCGTCGTGGCCCTCAAAGAGACCATCCGCCTCATGGGAGAGATCGACGAAGTGATTCCGTCCTGGCCGATTGAGTAGGACCGCATCAGTCCCGGCAGAAGACGGGAGCAAAGTAGAGTCAAGCCCGGTGCGCCAG
>DAOUEW010000331.1:0-2136 GCA_034430275.1 Anaerolineae bacterium
ATGGAGCACAGCCATGACTGTTCTCGACGCCTTTGGCATCGGCACCGTCTCGCAGTTCTGCCAAGCCAGTGTGCTCTCCGGCATCGACTCGTTTGACTGTGGAGGTCGACATGATTACCTGTCCATGGTGCGGCACGAACTACACATCCTTCCAGCCCAACTGCTACAACTGCGGTGGCTCTCTCCCCCTTCCACCCGAGACGGCGCCCACCCCATCCGCTGCCAGCTTGCCCGCTCCACCCCCAACGCCCCGAAAGGTGCCACAACGGGCTGTGTGGCACATCATGTTCAGCGATGCCTGGGCCGTCTCTAGCCTGATCTTCTCGCTGCTGGGCCTGATCTTCACGGTCGTTGGTATCCCGCTGACTGTCTCTCTGATAGCTGCTTTCGTAGGCCTACCTTTCACTGGGATCGGTCTTCTGTTCCTTTGTGGTGGTATCGCGATCCTGGTGTGGCGGTATCGAGCATCCGACCGGACCGTAGACCTGCTGCGAGAAGGCGAAGCGGTCGTGGGAGAGATCGTGAGCGTGGTCCAGAACTACCACGTACGGGTGAACGGTCGCTATCCGTGGACGGTGGAGTATGACTATGAGGTAGACGGGGCTCTGTACGGGGGCAAAGTCACTACCTTGAGCCAGCCCGACCTGAGCCAACAGCCCGGGAGTCCGGTGTATGTGCTGTTCCTGAGGGATGATCCTGCTCAGAGCACGATCTATCCCAGTCCGTACGGGTACTACGGGATCTGAGGGAGTACATCCTTCGCGCGGCCCGGTTCGTCCAGCTTGACTGGATCCCCGGTCGCCTCCAGCGAGAGCTTAGGCTTGCCATTCTTGCGCCCCAAGACAATCTGAGCGTCTGATCAAGTCTCATAGCTCACTTTGCTTTCGGGAAACCTATCCATCTAGGGGTCCGATTCATATACTCTCCATACGCATCCCCATACCTCTCCAGGAGAATGCGTTCTTCCTCAATGACCCCAAAGTGCCACGAAACTATCCATACCAACGCACATAGCAGAAACACCCAGGAGGCGCAGGCTAGTCCGATGCCTCCATACCCCAGAAAAAGCCCAAAATAACCAGGATGTCTTGAGATGGAGTAGACGCCTTTGCTTAGTGGTTCGCCAAGCGGAGCAGTTGAAAAAGAGATGCTAGACATGAGAACCATGACCAGTGCTAGAAGATAGATCGGAACACCTGCAGCAAACCAAGATGTGCCCAACTTCAGCGGTACGAATATGCTGTAGATGAAGGTGAAGGGCATGATCATGATATGAGTAACAACATGTGCGATCCGTGTGGTTCTACTTAGCTCACTCCCTGTGGGTTCCCCTTCGCACCTCTTATCAGTCTTGTCACTGTCAATGTACAGAGGCAAGAACGCGGCTGCGACTAATGGGACCATGAGTATCCAGGCGTTCAGCAAGCCGATTTCAAAGGCTGGTAGAAGAGACATGATTGGTTTCCTTCCTTGGTAAGCCTAACTACGGAGCAGGCAGACACCTATCGGCCTAGCCACCCCGCCCGGCGCACCAGGCTGGCCTTTTGGCCACTCGCCGCGTCATGTGCGAACTCACCCGATTGCTCCCACACTGGCCTGACGGTGATTGTACCAGGCGCTACCGGAGTTGGCAATGGCCAACTGGCGGCTGGTTGCTCGGCCTCTGCTGGTCGAGCAGGAGGACGGCAAGCGCCGTCGGCTCCGCTGGCTGAACCTGCGTCGAACGCCTGCTACACCGTAATGACGACTTTGCCATGGTCGTGCCCCTCTCGAGCTTGTACCCTTCGGTTGGGCAAGAGCGGCTAGGGTTCCCTTGCACATCGAAAGCCGAGGTAGGCCGGACCGAACTCCTTGACCCTCGGCCACACCTTCCCATCGTAGACGACGATGTAGGCGTGCTCTTCGTCTGCCTCTGTCGATGTCCACCAGTAGATGACCTGGGAGTGTACGTTCCACAGTGGTGACTCCTTGTCAGGCGTCGACTCGTAAGTAGCCTTCGCAGTCTCTGGATCCCAAACCCCACCGCAGTTCTGGCCGTGGCGAGCCATGGAACGTACGGCTTCGTCCACAGTCGGCAACCACCAGATATCCTGCGGCTCAGGGGCAAGGGTTCGGCCATCTTCGGTGAGATATCGA
>DAOUEW010000332.1:0-36629 GCA_034430275.1 Anaerolineae bacterium
TAGTCGTTGGTGCCCATCAGTCCAAGAATGACTTCGGAGGGCTGGGGCGTAGCGGCTGCGGGAGAAGCTGTGGACACAGCCACCGCAGTGCCACTCGGAACCACTGGGGCGCTGGCCGCTTGGGCCAACCTGGCCAGGGGTAGTCGTAACCAGGAGGCGGTGGTGGCCACGAAGCCCACCGGGCTCGATTCCGTCACGCCGTCGAAGGTCGTGATCTGATACCGATAGGACGTCGATGGATTCAGTCCGCTCTCACTGAATCCCGTGTCTCTTACGCTGGTCCGCAAGGTATACATGTTGTAGCCCGAGCCCATGTCCCAGTAGACGCGGAAGATGGCTCCTGTCGCCGCAGTGGGCGCCTCCCAGACCAGGTTGATCTCGTCGCCCCCCACGCTCACCGCAGAGACGTTCACAGGCGGAACGGGAGGAGAGATCCACGTGCCCGGTGTGGCCTCGGGACCGACCGTCGCCGTAGCTGTGGGTATCGTGGCGGTCGGAGTAGGGCTAGCCGCTGGGGTCGAGGTATGCGTAGCTGTCGGTGTCGGTGTCGATGTCCTGGTACTGGTGTGTGTCGGCGTGGGAGTGGCCGTCATCGTGGGCGTGGAGCTAGGGGAGGGCGTCCCGGTGCTCGTGACAGCCGGGCTTGGAGTCGACGTGCTCGTCTCAGTCCAGGTGGGCGACGGCGTGTGCGTCTCAGTCCAGGTCGGTGACGGCGTGCTCGTGCTGGTATGAGTCCACGTGGGCGTGGGCGTGCTCGTGGGCATCGGCGTCCGGGTAGCCGTGGCGGAAGGACTGGCGGCCAGAACAGCGGTGGTTGTCAGGCTTGGCGTAGGAGTGCGGGTCGCTGTGGACGTCGCCATCGAGGTGGGGGTCTTGGTAGCCGTATCAGTATCGCTTGGTGGCACGGTCTTCGTGGGCGTGTCGGTCGGCGTGGGAGTGGCCGTCGATGTACTCATCGCGGTCGGTGTTGAGGAAGGTGTCGCAGTCGGGCTCGCAGTGGAGGTGCTCACCGGCGACGCCGGTGCGACCACCTCTTCGGGTTCAGTGGTGCCAGGCGTGTGCGACGGAGAAGCCGTCGAGGTCGACGTGAAGGTCGGTACTATGTGCAGGCCGGTAGTTGGTGTGGGCGAAGCCGCAACTCCCTCTACGGTTGGCCCTGACGGGATAGGCGACCCCTCAACGGGTCCACCCTTCGAGACGGTCAAGCGGCCACCAGGGGGGACGGTGTAGACGAGGAGTGCGATGAGCCCCCCAAACACGAAGAAGTTGAGGATGGCCAGAACGACGATGATGGTCACCCATGACTCTGAACTGAGATTCCTCATAGCAGGTCACGTCAGACCAGCTCTCTCCTGCTCATCTCAATGAGTCGTCGCGACAGAGCGACGATGGGCCCCATCAGAGTCATTAGCTCCCTCCAAGGGATGTCCCGGAGACCTAGCTCTGATCCTCGCCTCGAGCGGCGAAGGAGAACCAGGGCAGCCACTGCACCCAGAGAGGCCCCCAATACGATTCCGAGCAGAATGGCGGGGTTCCAGCTCCTCGTCTTCACTGCTCACCTCCGTTTGGCCAGATAGGACAGGCCTCTTCTCAACCCCACGGTGGCTGCCCACGTCCAGAAGACTGGCTGGACGGCCACCGCCGATACCAGCTTGGACAGTCGCTCTGCTTGCTCCACTCCGCCTCGCACCTGGCGGAGCCTGGGCTTGATGGGTGTCTTCAGACGGCGCATGTATCTGATCGCATAAAAGGGGACAACCACTAAAGGCACCGCGACGACCACAGCTTCCACGACGAGCAGAATGAGGGACAGGTCTCTTGCCACGGTCAAACCATCAACGGACATGGCTCCACTCCACAGGATCACTTGCGCTGGCCTATTGTACACAGGTTGTTCTTCATAGTCAATCGCATTGGGGAAGGCACTGCATCAGAACGTCAGGCAGCAGTTCACAACGAAGGCTGCCGGGACCGGGCCGATGCCCCATGGCACAGGTCGTGCCACGGTGTTGCCAACCGTGAGGCGTTCTGTTATAATACGGCTATTCGACACCAGGAGACGGTGTCTGGGAGAATACAAGGGTGAAGTGTCCTAATTGTGGCGCCACGTTCAGAGGCGGTCGTGGCCGATGTCCAGCGTGTGGCTACAGAGTACAGGCCAAGAAACTCGTGAGGCGATGCCCGGAATGCCGCGCCAGAGTGGCCGAGGGGGCCAAGACTTGCCTGATGTGCGGGGCAAGTCTGGATGGCGGTAGGAGCTTCCTCCCTCAAGTATCCCTCTCGATGATTCCCCCGGCACCCTTGCTCGGAGCCGCCCTGGCCATCGTGCTGTTGGCGGCAATCTGGTTTCTCAAGCCGTGGAGGGGTATTCACCTGGGGACCTACTATACGCCCACGGCCACCGCGACGTTCACACATACCCCCACCTCCACCCCGACTCCCAGCGTCACGCCTACGGCTCCGCCCACTGACACACCAACACCGCAAGTGACCACCTACATCGTTCGCACCGGTGATACGCTGAGCCTGATTGCCGGACAGTTCGGGGTCACCGTGGACGCCATCATGGAGGTCAACAGGCTTACGGACTACGTGATCCAGGTAGGTCAGGAGCTGCTGATCCCCGTGGAGGTGGAAGAACCCGCGGCCAGCGCTGTAGCTGACGAGACGCCTGGCGCGGAGGCCACGGTGCAGCCCGCGCCCAGGACATACGTCGTGCAGCCGGGAGACAGCCTGTCCGGGATAGCTGAACGCTTCGGTGTGTCACAGCAGGAGCTCATGGAGGCCAACGACATCACCGACCCGGACTCGATCCGCGAGAGCCAGTCATTGGTGATACCAGGTCCTGCGACCTCCACAGAGACTCCCGGTATCGGCGGACCGCCCACGCCCACGGTCTCATCCGATCTCGTCTATCCGGCCCCCGTCCTTCTAGGACCGCCGGACGGGTCGGAGTTCCACGACGAGGATGCTGAGACGCCGATTCTCCTCAACTGGCTATCTGTGGGCCTGCTGGGTGAGGACGAGTGGTACGCGGTGTCCATACGCTGCGTGGCCGATGAGGAAGTTGACGAACAAGAGATCGTCGAGCTAGGCAAGGCAACATCCTATCGGCTTCCCCTCGAACTTCGCCCACCTTCGGAAGCCGAATCTCACCTCTTCGAGTGGCAAGTCACCGTATTGCGGTTGGTGGAAACCGAGGTCGAGGGCGAACCTCAGACGGTCCGGATAGGCCGCGAGAGCGAAAGACGCGCGTTCTACTGGTACTAGTCAGTTTCCACCGATGGTCATTCCCCCGATGACCATCGTCGGTGCGCCGACCGAAGCAGCAAGGGGTATGAACCTCAGATCGTCGGCAGTCCCCTGAACGTTGGCTAGCATCTCCAGCATGTTGCCCGCCACTGTGACCTCAGTGACGGGCCTGACGATCTCGCCGTTCTCCACCCACAAGCCGCTAGCCCCCACCGAATAGTCTCCATTGATGGGGTTGATGCCCCCAGTGTTCATCGTGCTGGTCACGTACAGACCCTTCTCGACACCGCCGATCAACTCGGCGACCGGCGTGGAGGACGGCTCCAGATAGAGGTTGGTTGGAGCAGGGTGGGGCAGGGTTCTATGAGAGCCCCTCTGACCGTTTCCAGTGGACGTTGTGCCCTCCACGTTGGCCGTGTAGGTGTCGTAGAGCAAACCCTCGAGCCGACCGTTGGCGATGAGCCGCGTCCTCGAACTGGGCACGCCTTCGCCATCGAAAGGAGCCGAAGCGAGACCACCCACCAACCGGCCGTCATCGATGAGGCAAACACCCTCGGCAGCGATCTTCTCTCCCAACTTGCCCATGAGAAACGAACGACCACGCTGCGTGGCCTCCCCAGTCAGCGCCTCTGCCAGAAACGACAGGAGTTCCGTCCCTGCGAAGGGGTCCAGCACTACCTCTGCCTGTTGGGTCCTTACTGGCGTTCCACCTAGCAGTTCGAGGGCCCTGCGGGCAGCTTCCGCACCGATCTCCGGGGGGTCGAGATCCTCGTAGAAGACAGACCAACCGAGCCCCATCCCGGAGGCTTGTTCGCTCTCGTCTCTGGCCACCGCCCTGAGGTAGGCGACGATGCCTGTCCGCTCATAGGAGCCGCAGAATCCATGGGAGTTCGCCAGATACACACGTGAGAGCTCATCGTGGTAGGAACAGTACAGCGTGGCGACGACACGTGGATCGTAGCCGAGAGCCACCCGCTCGACCTCCAGGAGGAGACCCACCTTGCCGTCGACACTGCGCCCGGACAGCCCATCGTCGTAGATCTTTAGGTCCTCAGCGGAGACGGGGGAGTGCTTGTGGCGTGGCAGAGTCCTGTACTCGTCGCGGTCGGCACTGTCTGCCAGCGCCAGGGCGGCGCGCACTGTAGACTCCAGAGCCGGGGCTGCGAAATCGGAAGTGTACGCATAGCCCATCCTGCCACTCTTGATGACCCGCAGCCCCAACCCTCTGGAGACCGCTCGCGACATCTCGCGGACCTCGCCGGCGCTGACGCGGATCATGGTAGACTGGCCATGAGTGACCACCGCTTCTGCTTCGACATCTCCGCCCGAGGCTCGAGCGACCAGATCCTCTGCCAGCTTGAGGTAGTCCTCGTCCATGCTGTGATCCTGGCCCATTAGTGTCCCTTCGTGCCACCCACGGTGATGCTGGGAATGAGAAGTGTGGGCTGTCCCACGCCGACCGGAACCTGTTGCCCCTTGCCACACATCCCCAGACCCTTGTCCAACTCCAGATCGTTCCCAACCATGGTGATCTCTCTCAGTATCTCGGGGCCGTTTCCGATCAGATTCGCCCCCCGGACCGGAGCAGTGAGTCTTCCGTCCTCGATCAGATACCCTTCGTTGACGCTGAAGACGAAATCGCCCCTGGCCGTGTCCGCCTGGCCGCCCCCCAGCATCTTGACATAAAGCCCGCGCTTGACTGACCGAAGGATATCGTCGGGGTCGCTCTCGCCCGCTTCGATCAGAGTGTTGGTCATCCGAGGCATGGGAAGGTAACGAAAGGACTCTCGCCGCCCATTCCCCGTGGACTGGCGGCCAGCGCTCCGGGCCTGGGCGAGATCCCACATGTATTCTCTCAGGACTCCTTGCTCGATGAGCACTGTACGCTGGGAGGGCCTACCATCATCATCGAAGCGAAAGGAGCCACGTCGCCCGGGCAGGGTGGCGTCGTCCACGAGAGTGATCAGAGGGGAGGCCACCCGCTCGCCTAATCGTCCTGCAAAGATGGAGCCTCCCTGCATCACCGCGTCGGCCTCCAAGGCGTGTCCACAGGCTTCGTGGAACAGGACCCCTCCCCAACCATGATTCATCACCACGGGCATAGGCCCTGCCGGGGCCGGTTCTGCGTCGAGCATCCTCACGGCAGACGCCGCAGCGTCCCGCACCTCGGCCACCGGATCGACCTGATCAAGGAGCTCCAGGCCCATCTGTCCCCCGATGCCCCGGATGCTTTCCTGGACCAGATCCTGCCTTCGCGCCATGACCACCAGGATCAGCCGGAGGATGTTCCGCTCGTCTTCCGCCCAAAGCCCCTCGGAGTTCCCGATCCACACCCGCCGACGGTATTCGCCGTAGAGGACCTGCACCTGACTCACCCGAGGGTCATAGACCCTTGCCTCCCGGTCCAGATCGCGGAGCAGTTCGCCCTTGGCGCGGTCGCTCACCTCGTCGAACGGTCTCTGGCTGGTGAACACCAGATCGCTATGGGCATGGGTGAAAGCGAGCACCTGCGAGCGGTTGGTGCCCCTGGCTGCCGAGGCAGCCTCTCTCGCCGCAGTCAGCAGACTGGCTTCTGACAGGTCATCGCTGTGGGCATAGGTGGCCAGTCCACCGTAGAAGACACGGATCCCGGCGCCTCGGTCCAGTCCCCGTACCGCTTCTTCCACCTTGGAGTCTTCCAGGCTCAGGGTGGTGCTCTGTCGATCCTCGATGTAGATCTCGCTGAGATCCCCGCCGTTCTTGACGGCCTCGGACAACACCCTGCGTGCAGACTCTTCAGGCACCAACTCCACTTCCGTCATTCTGTGCTATGCTCCCATCCCCCGCCCCGCATGCCTGCGGCGAGACAGCAAAAGACATCGCCAACCCCACGGCGATGCCCTTTCCCGGACATTCTCCACGAGCAGTATAACCGCGTCCCGCTACTGATCTGCCGACTGTCCCTGGGCGCGATGCAGGCGCTTGATGAGTCGCGATTTCCTCCGCGCTGCGTTCTTCTTGTGCACCACTCCCTTCTGAGCTGCTCTGTCCAGGGCACTCACGGCCAGTGCGGCAACTTCGGCAGCCTCATCCAGCTTCTGCTCGGCGATCAGTTGATTCGTTCTCTTGATGTACGTTCGGGCCTCAGAACGGTAGACCCGGTTGCGCAATCTCCGCTTGTCGGTCTGTCTCAGTCTCTTCTTGGCTGACTCAGTTACTGGCAAGACCCGTACTCCTTTCTCCCTATCTCACACAGATTGATCATACATGCTTTCGAGGGATTTGTCCAGCTTTACATCCGTCTGAAACGATGGTATAATTCACGCGGTCGTAGATAGTCCGGTGCCGGGAGGCGCTACGTAGTTATGAGCGAAATGCAACTCGATACCCTCACACAGAGGTATTGGCAGGATTTCGAGTTGGCCACTGGCGACTTGGAGCATCTGTCAGAAGCCCTCATCGAGGAAGAGGCTCCCATGACCGTGGAGGCTCTCACCAGGCGGCTGATACAGAAACGCCTCGCGGACGAGAAGGCGATCTGGGATGACAGGGAATCCAAAGGACACATCTACCAACCCCGCGACGCCTACTCTGAGGGTGATCACCTGGTCTTCTCCGCCCTCGGGGATGTCGTGGGAACGGTGGTCGCGGTTCGGCCAGGCCGGCATCCCGATTATGCACCATTCGATGTAATCCAGGTTCGCATGGAGGGCAGCGGGAAGACCAGAGAGTTCGCCGCCAATCTCGGCGTGCCTCACGCACTGAACTTCTTCCAGGTGGGTCAGGAGGCCGACATAGACCTTGGTGACCTCACCGGCGTGAGCGCGAGCCTCAGTGACAGCTACGGAGACTTCGTCAAGCCCGTGTTGCTGAGAGGCCTGCGCGAGAGTCCCGAGTTCGCGGATTTCGGCGAGGAATGGTTCCTGAAAGGTTTCATGTTGCCCATCGAGGAGGGACACCTGAACCTCGCCGAGGCGGTGCTGGACCTGGCGGCGGGCTTCTCCACAGCCCAGCAGATCCTGGAGGTCCTGGAGATGCCCCCCGAAACCGCGAAGGCCGTGCAGATCTTCTCCCTGAACCACGCGCTCAGCTCCGACACGCAGTCAAGATTCAGGTACGCTGGCACCAAGACGAGGATGGAGTGGTGCCTGCCCAGGGTCGCCGATTCGAGACCTCTGCGTTTCGAGCGTGGTCCGCTGGACATATCTCGCGATCACGAACTGGATCAGGTCGTCGAGATTCTCACCGATGAGAGCGCGCAGCCCAACGGCCATGGCGAGACCCACGAATGGTCCCACGTTCTTACGTTTTACGACTGGTACTGGGGACACCTCCCCTACGACCAAGTCGCTATGAAGCTGCTCCCTCAGTCCTTCCTGGAGGACCAGGCTTGTGCCCGTGTGCATCTGCGGTTCGGGAGCAGTGAAGACCCCTTTCCGGTTATCATCCACTACCCTTCGGAGGGGCATCTCGGCTGGTGGGGCAGCGCCGAACTGAGGCACTTCTTCGAGGTCAGGGAACTGGCTCCCGGTGCGACGATAGTCGTGCGACGGACTCCCGCGTCGGAGACGGAGGGTATCTACGAGGTAGACTATCTACCTGGGCCGGCGACACGAGCGGAGACGCTGGACTACGACGAGACAAGGCAACCCGTGTTCCGGAGGCTCAGCCTCAAGTGCGCCGTGGACGAAGAGATGGCCTTGCCCAGGTCTCGCTTCAGCGCCCTGGAGGCCCTCCGGTTCCTGGACGAGAGTGAGCGGCGAGTCACCCCGCTCCTGCTGAAGACGGCATTCCAGCGAGTCGGCGAGAAGCTGCTACGCGGGCTTGGAATAGTGTACCGAGCGAGCTTTGCTGACCTCTTCGTAGCGACCAACATCGAGCGACCTCTGCCCTGGACAGTACTTCAGGCCATCTTCGAGCAGGACGTCTACCCTTGCTTCCGTATTGATGATGATGGCTTGTATCTGCTTGACCCTGGGAAGAGCGACATCGAGGGCAAGAAGGTCAGGTTGACGCGGGACCAGGCCATCCTAGACTCAGGGAGATTGGCGCGCTAGAAAAGGAGGCTGTGTTGGGGAAGTTGGTGCGTCCAGACATCAACACCAAGTTCCGCGTCGACTACGACGGGTGGGCAGAGCGCAACGGCAACATTCGAATGCTCATCCGCGAGCAGCTATGCGCCGAGTGCAAAGCGAAGTTCGGGAGCGACGCAACAGCTCAGGACATAGACTGGGTGGATCCTAGCACAGGAGAAGTGACCGTCGTAGATGGGCTCCGCTATGCTCTGCGTGACTGCTGCAGCCGCAAGGAGGACTACATCTCGCGTAGCACTCCGTTGACTGCGGCTATCTTCCGCGCACTCATCGCTGACGACGGCACGCCCCTGTCGGCGACAGAGATCCACCAGAGAATCGGCAGAAGTGACCCGAAGACCTTGCTACGAATCCTGCTCGGGGAAGGTATGCGAACTCACTATGGCGTGAGACCCATCCTTGGATAGCGATTCGGATTCCGCCATGCGGGGCCCCTCCGTAGCGTGCAACTCCACGAGAGGCGGCTCCCGTTTTTTGTGTCCGCTAGGCGAAGAGGTGGTCTGACAGGGAGATGCCCAGACTCTCCAGTCTGTCCAGGAACAGAGGCTTGATCCCCGTCGGGCGAAGAGGGTTCTGCCGTCCGGTTTCCGTCTTCGTAGCCTCGCCGGGCTCGAGGTCTCCACAGACAAAGATCTCGCGGAGCACGTGGTTGTCGTCCTGGTCTTCTGCCACTTCCGTGAGGCTCAGAACCGCAGAAGAACCATCAGACCGTGTGCCAAGCTGGACGATCAAGTCCAGGCCACTGGAGAGCATACGCATGGCAAGACCACTGTCCAGCCCCTCTCCATGGGCGACGCCAAGTTCCTCGAGCTTGACCAGTGCATCCTGCGGTGAGTCGGCGACGACGGAGAACAGAACGCCGTTCATGGCGAACAGCAGTCTGAGGAGCAAAATGGCCTCGTCTCCCTCCACCCGGTCGAGAACGAGGCCTGTGGGGTGCATCTTCGGCACGAGGGACAGGAGATAGTGACGGCTGATACCAGGTCCGGGGTCGTCAGGATCCGCGTGAGCCTTGAGCACGGTGACCCCTTCACGTTCTAACGACGGCTCATCTGGATTCTGGACAGCCAGGATCTGTCCGTCGCCGGCCAGATGGGAAACCATGGCATGGAGCAACGTCCTCTTGCCGCTTCCCTCGGCACCGGAGATGGCCAGGTTCAGCTTGGCCGCGAAACACGTCGTCAGGAACTCCAGCGCCTGAGCAGTGAGGACATTCCGTTCGATGAGTCCTTCGGCGTCCGGCGGTGCGCCTATTTTGGATCCGGTTCTAGATGAATCTTCCACAGCCTTGGTCCCACATATTCTATCAGAGGGCAGCGGGCGGTGCAACGAGCGGGACCCATGCTCCATCCACGTCGCCTGACGCGGCGACCATCCCCTTTTAGCGGACTTGTCCATGACGAATGAAGCGCACAGAACACAGATGGCCCGCGCGGCAACCGTGGTGATGGCTGCATTCGTGGTCAGCCGGGTTCTGGGATTGGGACGAGAGGTCTTCATCGGCAACCAGTTCGGGACCAGTCGGGAGTTGGATGCCTATCTGGCAGCCTTCCGCATCCCCGATCTGATCTTCCAGTTGGTCGCCGGTGGTGCGCTTGGTTCCGCGTTTATACCCACCTTCACCGGCTATCTCGTGAGCGGCCGGAACAAGGAAGCCTGGCGCTTGGCTAGCTCCATCGTGAACCTTGTGCTGATCGTTCTCACAGCCTGTGCCATTGTCGCTGCCTGCTTCGCCCCGTGGCTGGTTGGCCACGTAGTTGCGCCGGGCTTCGCACCCGAGCAGCAGACGCTAACGGTGCGGCTGATGCGGATCATGCTGCTATCGCCGATAGTCTTCGGCGTTAGTGGTGTAGTCATGAGTATTCTCAACTCATATCAGCACTTCCTCCTTCCTGCTCTGGCCCCATCTGTCTACAATCTCTGCATCATCGCAGGTGCGGTGCTGCTCAGCCCCTTCCTGGGTGTCTTCGGCTTGGCCTGGGGAGTCGTCACCGGGTCCTTCCTGCATCTGGGCATCCAGATGCCCCAGCTCATCCGCAAGGGCCTGTCGTATCGCCCCGTGATCGACGTCTTCCACCCAGGTGTTCAAGAGGTGGGCAGACTGATGCTTCCTCGTATGTTGGGGCTGGCCACAGTGCAGATCAACTTCCTCGTGAACACCTTCCTGGCTTCGGGGCTGGCAGGGGGTAGTCTGGCGGCCCTCAACTACGCGTGGATGCTGATGCTGCTGCCCCAGGGCGTCTTCGCCATGGGCATAGCAACGGCTGCGTTTCCCACCTTCTCGCAGCTCGCCGCCAAGGGCCAGAGGCACGAGCTTCGGCAGATACTGTCGCAGACAGTGCGCCTCATCCTGTACCTCGCCATCCCCTCCAGCGTGGCCCTGATCCTGCTGGGTGAACCGCTGACCCAGTTGCTGCTGCAGCGTGGCCGCTTCGATGTCTCGTCCACGGCTGCCGTAGTCTGGGCCCTACGATTCTACGCGCTGGGGTTGATAGGTCACTCGGTCCTGGAGATCGTGACTCGCGCCTTCTATTCCCTTCACGACACGCGCACCCCTGTGGTGATAGGCGTCGCGGCGATGGCGGTTAACATAATTCTGAGCTTGGTCCTCATCGCCCCTCTGCTGCACGGGGGGTTGGCCCTCGCGAACTCGCTGGCGACCCTCGGGGAGACCGCTGTGCTCCTGATCATCATCCGGCGCAGGCTCGGCGGCCTCGAGGGTGGTGCAGTACTGGGATCCGCCGCGAGGACCCTGGCCGCTTCAGCGGTGATGGCGGTGGGCGTCCTCCTCTTCGCGCAATGGACGGAGGGCAGCCACACGGTCATCCGGGCCGGTGGTTCCGTGCTCGTGGGGGGTACCCTGTTCCTGCTGGCTTCTCTCGCCCTGCGGTCCGACGAACTGAGAGCGCTGAGGATGGTCCTCGGCCGATAGTATCTCTCAAGCCGTCCCCACGGTCGTCCGCGGGAGCCTGTCAAAGCCTGATGAACTAGGTACCGGCAGCCGTGCGGCAGGTTTGGTCTCGTCGGCAGCACCACGACGCTCGTCGGTCGAGGAGCCGTGGGCCGGCGCCAGGCAGCTTGGCTCGTCACCCTACGATGCCGATCGATCCAACCTCGGGTTGAACTTGGCCACCACGTCACCCAGGTCCACGCCAAGCTCTCTGGCCACTTCAGGGCACTTGGCCTTCAGGACAAACAGGATCGGTCTGGACGTCTCATTGAGTGTCTCGAAGTTGGCCTGGCCCTTGCTCACAATCAGGTCTGCCCCCAGGAACAGGCCGCGGAACTCCTCCGAACAGGTGCCAAGATCCGTGCCGATCATGGGAGATCCGTTACTCACAACCCGACAGACCCTGTCCAGACCGGCGAGCTCTGCGTCCTCCATGGTGGCATCGTTGAGAATGGCCTGCCCCTTTACCACAGCAGTCACCTGTGCCCCTGTCGCACACAACTCCTCGATGAGCACTCTGTCGAAGACCGTCTCCCCCGCGTTGTCCAGCAGGTAGAGCAATCCTGTGGCGCTGGCAGCCCGCTCCTCCAGAACGGCGCAATCGTCTACGCTGAAACCATGGTGCACGACCTCGCTCAAGACTCCCACTACATCCACCTCGCCGCCACTGAGAATCCCCAGGTCCATGACGTTCCCGGCCGCTGCCACCCGGACCGCCGTCATGAGCGGCTCGGAGGAGGCCGCAACCATGGACCTGATCTGGGGATATAGACGCAGCGCGAGCTCGTTGTAGTCACGCTTCTTGGAGCGGAAAGGATCAGAACAGCCCAGCACCTCCTGCGCACGCCACAGGGCATACGTCGAATTGTGCGCCGGCGTGTCTTCCAGCGACAGTTGTGGGAGCACTAGAGCCACTTCGTTCAGCACGCGGCGTTGTTCCTCTGGATCGTCGGTGACTTCCCGCGCCGCCGAAAGCGCCTGCTTCAGATAACAGGGGACACAAGTGGGAGTCGCCTTCATGGGCTTGCTCCTTGCAGATAGCGACGTGCCGCCTCGGCGAGGATGACGGCTCCGATGGGCAGGGCATTCTCGTCGAGATCGAAGTCCGCGCTGTGCAATTGACGGGCTCTATCGCTGCGCGGTGATTTCACCCCCAGGAAGAACATGGCCCCAGGCGCCTGAGCTGCCAGAACACTGAAGTCCTCGGCCCCCATCTCGGGTTTCGCCGGAAGGACGCAGTCGGCGCCCAGCAAGTCTGCCGCCACCTCTGCGATGAGAGTGGCCACCGCTGGATCGTTGACCAGTACGGGAAAGCCCTCTCTCAGCTCGAGGCGAAAGTCGGCCCCCAAGGTCCTCGCCAGGCCGAAGGTATTCCGCAGCTCAGCCCACATCTGCCGCCGTACCTCCTCGTCCAGGCTGCGGATGGTGCCCTTGACCTGGACTTCTTCTGGGATGATGTTGGCTGCCGTGCCCCCGTGAATGGAGCCCACGGTCACCACAGCCGGTGCCGTGGGGTCGAGTCGTCGGGCCACGATTCCCTGTAGCGCTGAGATCACCTGGGCACTGACGAACACCGGATCCGTCCCGAGGTGCGGAAAAGCGCCATGACACCCGTCTCCCACTATCGTGGCTTTGAACATGTCCGCAGCCGCGCACATAGGGCCGCCGCCCACCTCGATCTTCCCTGTGTCTATCCTCGGCTCCACGTGCAAGGCCACCACCGCATCCACTCCATTCATGGCACCGTCGTCCACCATGCGCATGGCGCCGCTTTTACCCTCGTCGTCGGTGCCCTCCTCGCATGGCTGGAACAGGAACCGCACCCGGCCGGGAAGCTCCGACCTGGACAGGAGCATGGCCGCGCCCAGCACCATGGCCGTGTGAGCATCGTGCCCACAGGCATGCATCACACCCGGCACCTGCGAAGCGTAAGGGACGTCGTTTTGCTCCTGGATGGGCAGCGCATCCATGTCTGCTCGGATGGCGATTGTCAGCCCCTCGTTTCCCAGATGGCCTACCAAGCCCGTCTTACCGACGCCAGTCTCCACCTGGAGCCCAAGGGATGACAGGGTCTCTGCCACCAACCGCGCAGTCTCCGTCTCGCGAAACCCCAACTCGGGGCGGCGATGGAAGCTGCGGCGTAGGTCGACCAAGATGGGCTTCAACTCATCAGCTTCGTGCAGTCGTGCTCCGGTCTCCATGGGATGTTCAACCCCCAATAGCATGAATCAGGCCGATCCCTTTCGTCGCTCCGGCCGCGGGATCGACAGCGATAGGCACGCGGTATTATAAGCGGCGGCAGACGGCAGCGGCAAGGCCGAGAGTGTCCATAGTGCGGAGAGAAGGTGCCAGCTTCTGTCAGAGCTGCCCGCAACACCACGCCCCGGCACGCAATCCCATTGTATTTGGGGCCCAGGTTGCGGTATAATCGTCTGCCAAAACCTGTTCCGTCGTTCAATCTGCGCCCCGGGGAAGAGTCATGAAACTCTCTGTCTTGATGCCAGCCTACAACGAGGAGGCTACCCTGGAGGAAGCCATCCGGCGCGTCTCCGAGATCGATCTGGACAAGGAGATCATCGTCGTCGATGACTGCTCCACAGACGCCACACCGGACATCTTGTCATCCCTCGAGGCGGAGGAACTGGTCGTCCTCACCCACGACCGCAACAGAGGGAAGGGCGCAGCCATCCGAACCGCTCTGGCAGCGGCCACGGGCGATATCGTGATCATCCAAGACGCGGATCTGGAATACAATCCGCAGGACTTCCACAAGCTCGTCGCCGCCTTCCGGGGCGGCGAAACAGAGGCAGTGTATGGAGTGCGATCTCTGGACGAACAGACCTGGCTCATGCGACTGGGGAACCGCTTCCTGACGATCATCGCGAATCTCTTCTATGGCTCAGACCTTCAGGACATGGAGACCTGCTACAAACTGATCCCCAGGGAGACGATGACAAGTCTAGACCTCCGCTCGGACGGCTTCGACATAGAGGCCGAGATCACTGCCAAGATCCTGAAGCGGGGTGTCAGAATCCACCAGGTACCCATCTGGTACTCACCCCGCGTCGAGAAGAAGCTGACACCCCTGGATGGCCTGCCGACCCTCTGGGCGCTGATGAAGCTGCGCTTCACGGACTGATCCCAGCCCCGGCACGGCCTCCACGGACGGTCGCCATAGGGCAGATGGTCGACTGATCTGGTCCCAGCGAGATCATGCCTACAGACGGAGCATCCAAGAGCCGCCCACCCTTGAACGTGCTGCAACTGGGCCTCCACCCCTACGACGGAGCCCTCAGGCTCCAGCATCAGGTCGTTGCTGCCAGACGTGAGGGCCGAGTTCCGGACACTCTCATCCTGCTCCAGCATCCGCCGGTGATCACCCTCGGCCGACGCGGCAATGAGCACAACATCCTGGCGTCCAGGGCGTGGTTGGCCGAGCACAACATCGAGATCCATCGAGTGGAACGTGGCGGTGACGTAACGTACCACGGACCCGGACAGTTGGTGGGGTATCCCATCATGGACCTTCGCCAGCACCGCGAGGACGTCGGGTGGTACATGCACTGCCTGGAAGAAGTCCTCATACGCACACTGGGCGAATTCGGCATCCAGGCTGGGCGCTCGCCAGGGAACATCGGTGTATGGCTAGACGAGCAGAGAAAGATCGCAGCCCTCGGAGCACGCATAGAGAGGTGGATCACCTACCATGGCTTTGCCCTCAACGTAGGAGCCGACAGCTCCCACTCCCGGCTCATCGTGCCTTGCGGACTAGCAGACAAAGAGGTGACCTCCATGGAGGAGGCCCTGGGACGAGAGATGGACATGGGCGGAGTGCGCGAAAGCGTCGTGCGGAGTTTCGTCTCGATCTTCGGTGTGGATGCAAGGGAAGTCGCCCTCGGGGATCTGCTCCCATTGTTGGAGCGCACCTGATGGGGCGGAACCGTCCATCACGGACCAGCTCCTGGGCAGCCACCATGGGGCTCCAGGTGGGCTTGTCAATCAACGACGATTCTGCTATAATATGCGTGGTCAAGGGCGATTCATCGGGGCGTAGCGCAGCCAGGTAGCGCACTTGTATGGGGTACAAGTGGTCGGAGGTTCAAATCCTCTCGCCCCGACTCCTGCATATCGGCGTAGCGGGGTGTCATCCCCTCCGCCTTGTAACGGGTGCTCTGTGATTCCTCGGATGGCCGGCAGCCCGCTATGCTGTCGGCCATTTTCGGTGTGTCGACCAGGGAATCTCGATTGAGAGTCTACCATGGACGAAGCGGTCTACCGGTGCCCCGATCTGGGCGCCGACGATATCACACTTCTCCACCGCATTGAGAGAGACCTGCCCATCCTGGCGGACATCTCCGGAGCGGACATGCTGGTTTACTGTCGGCTGGCGGAGGGCCAAGCGGTGGTGTTGGCGCAGGCCAGGCCCCACTCAGTACCGCCCATCTACGACGAGCCGATGCTCGGTCAGGTTATCGCCGAACCAGAGAAGCCGGCCGTGATGGACGCGCTGGAGACTGGGAGTTCCACGAGAGGAACGCAGGGAGTACGTGCCGAAGGTGCACCTGTCGTGCAGGAGGCCCAGCCGATATTCGGCTTGGATGACAAGGTGATCGCTGCGCTGTCCGTCGAGAAGACGATGATAGAACACGAACGCCATCGGCACCGGCCTCTCAGGTTTAGAAAAGCCCTCGAGCGCCTACAGGCGATGGTCTTACAGAGTGAGTTGCAGGGCCTCGACGCCCTGACGCCATTCGGCGAAGAGGATGGTATCCTGCTCGTGGACCAGCGCCGCCGCATTCGGTACGCGACCGACATCGCCACGAACCTCTACCGGCGATTGCGCTACATGGACACCCTGGAGAAGAAGGAACTGTCCAGTCTGGACACCGGAGACGATCGGTTCGTCGAGAGAGCGCTACTCGAGAAGCGGTGTCTGGAGGAAGAGGCCGTTGAGGCGGACAGGGTGTGGATAAGGAAGGCGATACCCATCTTCGCGCAAACGGACTCGGTCCCGCTGTCCTGGCGTCTTCTCCGTCTCTCCAAGCCAGCCCAGATGACGGTCACCGGTGTGCTCTTGCTCATTCACGATGCGACTGAGGCCCGCCGCGAGGAGAAGGATGCCCGGATCAGGGCTGCAATGATCCAGGAAATACACCACCGTGTCAAGAACAACCTGCAAACAATCGCCTCGCTGCTCCGGCTGCAGGCTCGCAGGGCAGACTCCGACGAAGTGAAGCAGGTACTGTCGGATGTCGTCAGCCGGATACTGAGCGTGGCAGCCGTTCACGAGTTCCTCTCGGAGCACGAGTCGAGGGTGATCAACATCAAGGATGTGAGCCGAAGGATCCTGGATCAACTGCGGGAGGGAGTGGTCAGCGCGGAGAAAGGCATCCAATTCACACTTCGCGGGTCGAATATCTACCTGCCCACCCAGCAGGCGACTGCTTGCGCCTTGATCATCAATGAGCTGTTGCAGAACGCTCTGGAACACGGATTCGCTCCGACGGAGGGAGGTGAGGTGATCCTCGAAATACGCGATGGCGCCGACCGCGTAACGTTGAAGATCAGCGACTCCGGCAAGGGTTTGCCGGGCGGGTTCGACCTGGAGCAGGATAGCCATCTGGGACTCACCATAGTGCAGACCCTTGTGAAGGATGATCTGAGGGGAGGGTTCGAGCTGAGAGACGGCGATGGCGTCCAGGCGATCGTGACCTTTCCCAAAACACCATTAGGGGGTGATCGAAAATGGAGCAGCCTAGAGTAGTTGTAGCAGACGACGAATCCATCGTACGTATGGATCTCAGGGAGATGTTGGAGAGTCTGGGATACCTGGTGGTCGGCGAGGCTGGTGACGGTGAGAGCGCCGTGCACCTGGCCCGCGAGCTCAGACCCAACATCGTGATCATGGACATCAAGATGCCGGGCATGGACGGAATCGAGGCTGGTCGCGTTCTGACCGAGGAGAGGATCTCACCGGTTCTGCTCCTGACCGCCTACAGCCAGCACGACCTCGTCGAGAGGGCCAAGGAAGCAGGCGTCATGGCCTACATCGTCAAGCCTTTCCATGAAGCTGACCTGGCGCCGGCTATCGAAGTGGCCCTGCGAAGATGGCAAGAGTTTCGATCTCTGGAGAAGGAGGTCGAAGACTTGAAGGAAGCGCTGGAGACGAGGAAGCTCGTTGATCGCGCCAAGGGCATCCTCATGGATACGCAGGGATTGAGCGAGGCAGACGCCTTCCGGCGCATTCAGAAGACGAGTATGGATCAGCGTAAGCCCATGAAGGAGGTGGCCGAGGCCATAGTGCTCGCTCATGAGGCCGGAAAGGGAGAATAGTCAAACGGCTGCCGCGCTGATCGACGATATCGTCCACTGGATTCGGCACCAGATCAGTATGGCCGGAGCAGGTGGCGTCGTGGTGGGTATGAGTGGTGGCCTCGATTCCTCCGTCGCGGCCGTCCTCTGCAAACAGGCTCTCGGCGACGCCGTCCGAGGGCTGATCTTGCCTTGCGGGAGCGATCCCTACGACGAGACTCACGCTCGCCTGGTCGCTCAGCGCTTCGACATCACGACCGAGACGGTGGACCTGGGTCCCGTGTTCGACCTGTTGGTGAGCGCGCTCCCATCGGGAAGTCGGTTGTCGGTGGCCAACCTGAAGCCGCGCCTCCGCATGACCGTCCTGTACTACTACGCTAACGGGCTAGGCTACCTGGTGATCGGGTCGGGCAACAAGAGCGAACTCCTGACAGGCTACTTCACCAAGTACGGGGACGGCGGCGTGGATCTGCTGCCACTCGGGGGGCTGCTCAAGACGGAAGTCCAGGACCTGGCCAGGTTCCTGGATATCCCTGGAGAGGTCATCGACAAGCCGCCCAGCGCGGGGCTCTGGGAAGGCCAGACGGATGAAGGTGAGATGGGTATCTCCTACGAGGAACTGGACCGCGCCATTCTCGTACTCCAGGGCCGAGAAAACGACAGCCCCGGGGACGAGGATCTGGACAAGGTCCGTCTGAAGATCTCCAAGAGTCTACATAAGCGCGCCCTCATTCCCAGGTACGAGCCTCGATAGGGAGGGCCAAGGAGCGGCCTAGGTTGGCATGCCGGGGGCACCGAGCGGTCGCGGTGCCCTTCTTCGTTGGGTTTCTGTTTGCCAGGCCGTGAGCCAGAATCGTTACGCTCGAGGAGCGGAGAGTTGCTGAATCTTCCCCACCTTTTCGATCCCCGACCGGGGCCACTGCCTCCCCATGATCTACAGCTTCACCTCATCCTGATGGCTCTATACGCCGCAGGTCTGGGGGCGACCATCTACTGGGGTGTCTCCTCGAAAAGGTCAGCCCTCGTTCGCTGGTACGCGATGGGGCAGCTCGCACTGTCCTCGGCGATCCTGGGCCTGATGACAGCTCGTCTGCTGGCTATCCCCTACCTCTCCACCAGAGCCTACCTCTACGCGGCCATCGCGGTCAGCGCCGTGGCCTGGGCTGCTGGCGCAGCCCGCTACGCCCATCGTACGGGCCTCCTCGCGCGACAACTGGGCCTGCTCACACTCTCATGGAAGGGCGACGAACCCGCGACGCCGCTGGGCGACATTGGTGTGCTCGTACCCATACACCTCGTAGGGCTGATGTTCCTGGTTGTTCAGTCTGGACGCTCGTATTCCGAAATGATCGGGCTACTGTTGCTGCTCCTGAGCCCGCAATTGGCGCTCAGCGTCCTGGAGAGGGGGGGGGCGATCCACCTCGAGGCTCTAACGCCTCTGCACTTCGCCTACCTTGCGGCAGTGGCTCGCCGCGCCTGGGCGGAGGTGATTGCTCAGCCTCTGCCTCTCCACGATGGGTTCGTCTATCCGGAGCCAGTCTCCGTACTCCTGGGCGTCGAGGCCGTCTTCCTGGCCTCAGTGCTCTACGTTCTCCTCTGTCAGGGCTATCTGTTGGCGCTTTGGCGCAGGGCCGAACACAGGTACCTGATCTACGTGGCGCTGGCACTGGCGACCGTCGTCTCTCTATGGGCGGGCATCGCCTACTTCCGGCATCGTACGCACGGGGTCACCGCCAATGACCCCTACGCCTATGCCCAGATGGCTGTTGATCTCGCCGAGCACGGAGATCCGAGGCACCACTTCGCCCTGTTCCCCCGGGTGAGCCATCTGGGGATTTCCTGGTGGCCCGTGGTCCACTACGGCTACCAGGTACGAATGCCACCCCTCCGGCCAGATGGCTACACCGCAACCGACTGGCCGCCAGGATGGCCACTGATACTAGCAGCGGGCTACCTCCTGCTGGGAGAACAAGGTCTCTACCTCGCCAACCCCGCGGTCGGCCTGCTCTCTCTGGGCATCCTCGTGGCGCTGCTTGCGGAACTGAACCACGATAGGAGTTGGGGAGAGCGCTTGCTAGGTGGTTCATTCGCGGCCTGTTGCCTGGCGACGTCGTATGAACAGATGGACCGACTCATGGTCCCCATGGCTGATGCGTCGGCGTCGCTATTCACCATGCTCACGATTCTCCTGCTCCTGAGAGGGACGAGGAACCGGCCTCGCTTGTACGCCGTGCTGGCCGGTTTCTGCTTCGGCTGGGCCTATTTGATCCGCCACACGCAGCTCGCGCTGGGACTAAGCGCACTGGTCGCCTTATTGTATCTTGTCCGAGAACGATTCACCCTCAGACAGCGGTGGGTGGCCATCGGCCTGTTTGGCCTCACAGCCCTCCTCGTAGCCCTTCCCGACTTGCTGTATCATCAACTGGTTTTCGGACACTTCCTGACGCCGGAGTCCACGGAACTGGAACTCTTCAGCCTGGCCTACGTACCTGCTACCGCGAGGCTGATGTGGCAGCGAGCTTGCTCTGGAAACGAATTCGGCTTTCTGGTTCCACTCCTGGTCTGGGGCGCGTACCGTATGTATGCCGAGAAAAGGGGGGAGTTCCTGGTCCTGCTCACCGCATTCCTCGCGGTGTTGGCCGTCCACCTTCCCTACGCGGCGCTGCGGCTGCGCGATCTCCTATCCCTCTTTCCCATCCTGCTGGCCTGGGTAGGGTACGGTGTGGTTGACCTCTGGAAGAGGATTCCAGCGCGAGGCACCCTGCGCCAATATCGCCGCCAAACCGTGGGCCTTGTGATCCTTCTTGGCCTGTTGCTGCTGCCCGTATTCCGCTGTTGGCCCATCCTTCCCCGCGCCTGGAGGGCGTACAGGGCTAGCTTCGGTCACGTGTCGGCGGCGGAGCGGGAAGGCTTCGAGGCAGTGGAGCAGAACACCGTGCTGCCGTGCGTGGTGGGCTCCTCTATGAACGGCGGGCCCATCGACCTCTATGCCGGGCGAGATGCGTTCCGCCCGGAGTTCTGGACAGAGGGAGAGTTCGACGTCTTCTTGCGTCAGATGTTCGAGGAGGACACCAGGGTGTATATCCTCGACGATGGTGAATCGCTGGGGCCGATCCTCGAGTACGCAGAAGCCCACTACCGGGTCACCAGCGGGGCACACGTGGAGGTCCCGGTCTTTGGCGATCCCAGCAAGGTATCTTCCGTCCTCTATGAGATATTGCCGCAATCCGAGGCATCAAGGTGAACAGAAAGGCCTACGCCCTCATCCTTGCACCAGCTCTGTCATTTGCGCTCTTCATCGTGGAGGTGCTACGTCGCCACGAATACGAGGCCCTGGCCTCCCCGCTGGGTCTGGCTGCGACCGCCTTGATCGCACTCGCCGCGGTGGTGAGCATCTGGGTCGCCTACTCTCTGTTGCTCAGCAGACTGGCCCCCATGGATCTAGAGCAGGCTCTCCGCGTCGACCTGTGGTGCCATGTGCCCATGTTGGCGTGTCTGGCCTATTTCGTGCCTTCGATGGGCAGCATCCTCAATATCGGGACCACGCTGTTCTCCGTCGCTCTGGCCGGCATGCTCGCGTGCAGGCTGGCCGTTGCGCTCTACTGCCGCAGATCGCAGTTGGAGAGAATAGCAGCCCGCCCGTACCTGGTCCTGTGGCTGGTGATCGCCCTTGCTGCCATTCTCAGGATCAGTCTCATCGCCACGAACCGCTTCCATGGCGATGAGGCGCTGTACTCCCACTGGGGGTTGCTCATCGCGTCGGGCAAGGACATCTTCCTCAGGCACGGAGTCATCGTTGACAAACCGCCTGTCTTCTTGTATACGCTGGCTCTGTTTTTCAAGGTCTTCGGGCCCAGCGAGACCGCGGCGCGTCTGCCGAACATCCTGTCCAGCCTGGTGTCCATGGTTCTCGTGTATCACATCGCCCTGATAGTCACCAACCATCGTGTGGCCCTGCTCAGCGTAGTCTTCGTGGCTTTGTCTCCCTTCGACGTGCAGTTCGCGCCCACGGCCTTCACTGATCCGATGATGGTCTGTCTATCTCTGGCCTCGTTCCTGTTGGCCCTCAAGAGTCGCCACTTGCCAGCCGGGCTGACCATGGGTCTCGCGGTGATGACCAAGCCCACGGCGGTCCTCTTCGTGCCTCTGTTGTTGTTCTTCACCTGGCTCCCCTTCGGCAGTTCGTGGCTCAGCAGACGGCTGGCCAAGGCCATTCTTTCGTTGGCTATGGGCTTCCTGGTCGTCTGCCTGGCCGTGGTCTGCTGGGACTTGGTCATTCGCGTCAACTGCGTGAACTTCCTCTCGGCCAGCGCTGCCAGATACGGCGGTTTGAGACTGGCGTCACCAGAGCGTCTGCTACCGCGCCTCCAGGCCTGGCTCCGCCAGCTTCACTGTCTGACCGGCTCCAGATTGCTGGACGCCGTCCTCGTCCTGGGCGTCCCCGTGCTGCTGGCCGCCGGGGTATGGCGTCGCCGCAGCGATATCGGATGGTTACTGGACTGGACACTGGTGGTCTTCTTCGTGTACTACATGGCCGTCCACACGCTGTTGACCTTCAGCGTCTGGGACAGGTACATGCTGGGCCTGGTTCCCGTCGTCGCCATCTTGCTTGCTCGGGTGGTGCTCCTGCCCCTCGATCTCTTGCTGCACCGGACAGGTCACAATGTGCGGGCTAAAGCCACCTACCTCGCCTCGGTGGCGGTACTACTCGCCCTGGTGGTGCTCGCCCCGACGCAGGTAGCTCTGCGGTACGGCTTCCCCGTGGGAGGGGACCACGGAGCCTTCCAGGGCATCGACGACGTTGCCGACTACTTCAGAGCGAACGCCCCAGCCGGATCCATCGTCTTTCACAAGTGGCTAGCCTGGCATTACTCGTTCTACATGTTCGATGTGCCGGTAGAGTACTACTGGTACCCGGACCACGACTTCGTTCTTACCAGCGCCGAGCGACTTCCCAATCTCAAGAAGTACGTGGTGTTTCCTAGCTGGACCAGCGCGGACGAACTGGAGGGGGTCTTGAACGCGGGGGGCTGGAGCCTGAACGAGCTGTACCGCACCTATCGTCCCGATGGCACGGTGTCTTTCACCATCTACCAGATCCAACCGCTCGACCCATGAAACGCCTGACACCCTGGCGCAGATGGCCGTCTCGCGGGGACGTGATCCCGCTCACGCTGATCTTGGCTTGCACCGTCGCCTTCTTCTACAAGACCGTGATCGGCAACTTGATCATGGCGGGACTGGACGTCTTCACCTACTTCTATCCGTACAAGGCCTTCGCAGCGGAAGCGATACGAAGCGGCTCTTTGCCCCTCTGGAACCCATACCTGTTCATGGGAGCGCCGTTTCTGGCCAATACCCAAAGCGCTGCGTTGTATCCCCTCAATCTCCCTCTGTACTGGCTCAGCGTGCCGAAGATGGTCAGCTATTCCGCCGTTCTGCACCTGTTCCTGGGCGGTGCCTTCACGTACCTCTTCGCGCGCCGTACCCTTGGTCTGTCGCAGCGGGGCTCCCTCGCAGCGGGTTTGACCCTCGCTCTGGGTGGGTTCCTGGGAGCCCAGGTGGAACACCCGAATCAGCTCAACGTGCTGGTCTGGCTGCCGCTCTTGCTCTTTCTGTTCCACCGCAGCTACGAGAGCCGCCGCGCTATCTACCTCGTGTTGACCTGCCTGGTCGTTGGTCTCCAGTTCCTGGCCGGACACACCCAGTCCTCCTACATCAACCTCGTGGCCCTGGGATGCTATGCGTTGTTCCTCCCGCTGGAGGAGGCATCGAGACACAACCGCGGGAAGCAGTCGATCAATACGACCGCTCGCTCTATGGCGCAAAGTCTGGCGCTCCTCGCGCTGGTCGTCGCTCTGGGCGTCTGCCTGGCCGCGTGTCAGCTTCTGCCCACCTACGAGCTATCCACGCTGTCCATCCGCGGTGAGGGATTGCCATACCGCCAAGCTGTTTCCTTCTCGCTCAGCCCCACTACGTTGCACCGTTCACTCCTGCCGAACCTCTCAGACAGTGTATTCAGCGAGTACGTGGCGTACGTGGGCCTCCTGCCACTGCTTCTCGCTGTGCTGGGCTTGATACGCGGGAGGTCCAGCCCTCAGCGGGTCTTCTTTGCGCTCCTCGCCGTGCTCGGGCTTGTCCTCGCGCTGGGCGTCTACAACCCCCTCTATTACGTCCTGTACCGTCTGGTGCCTGGCTTCAGCCTGTTCCGAGTTCCCGCCCGCTGGCTCTATCTGTACGTCGTAGGGACGTCGCTGCTGGCCGGGCTTGGGTTCGAGGAACTAGTGTGCCTCTCGCGACCACTGGCACGCCCAGCCAGACGGTACGCTCTGCTGGGGCTGGCCCTCGGCGTCGCCGTTGTCTGCCTCGTCGTACTCGATCCGCCATCGCCCATGGTGATCCTTTGCTGGGTCGCGGCCCTCAGCCTCGGTGTGGCGCTCCTGTACTTCGGTCTGCGCCAGCAAAGGGGGGCAGCGTTCCTGGCACTAGTCGTAACACTGCTGGTCGCCGAGCTGTTTCTCGCCAGCCGCTTCCAGGCCTACGATCACGCCACATCACCGCAGGCCTTCTCTTCGATGCGCACCTCCGTCGCCCACCTGCTGACCGACACCAGCGTCTACCGCTTGCTGAGCTACTCTGACGGCAAGTTCGACCCCGGCGATTTGCAGGAGATTCAGCAGCTTCTGGGCCGCCAGTTGCCCGATGAAGCCGTCTACCACTACCTGGTAGCCACCAAACAGAAGGAGATACTGGCCCCCAACCTGCCCCTGTTATACGGGATCCAGAGCGTCGATGGATACGACGGCGGAGTGCTGCCCCTTGCCACGTACGTCGACTGGCAAGGTCTGCTCCTGCCGGAGGGCGAGGTGTCTGTCGACGGACGTCTACAGGGACGCATCTCGGAGATGCCTGGGGCCTGGTTGCTGGACCTGTGTAACGTCAAGTATGTCCTTACGGACAAAACCTATGACGTGTGGGTCGATGGGGTCTACTACGATCTCAGCCATCGGGCCGTCCTGGGAGGTAGTGAACCCCTTGACCTAACGACAGGGGATCTGCCGAGCTTTCCAGCGACAGCCCTCGGGGTCGTGTCCTATCTGATCGATGGGGAAGACATACCGCAGGACACCGTGGTAGCTGTAGTCACCATCACGGACGACACAAGCTACAGCCGTTCCTTCGAGCTGCGCGCGGGGACGGATACCGCTGAGGGACGGTACGCGGCCTCGTCTCCTCAGCACAACGAGGCCAGGGTCGTTGGGCACTGGCGAGACGACCCGTCTGGTAGCGACTACTACACGCTGCTGGAATGGGAGGAAGCCATCCAACCACGCCAGATACAGGTCCAATGGGTGGCAGGGACGGGCCAACTCCGGCTCCGGGGCCTGACGCTCGTCGACCAGCGGACTGGCACGCACCGTGCCCTCGTCGTGTCCAGCGACGGCCACTACAGACTGGTTCATAGCGGCGATGTGAAGATCTACGAGAATCTGGACGTGCTGCCTCGCGCCTTCGTCGTCCACGAAGCACGTTTCTTTGCGCAGGAGGAGCAAGTCCTTGAGACTATGCAGGATCGCTCGTTCGACCCGGGTGAGGAGGTGTTGCTGCTCGGCGAAGCGTCAGGGGCTGAGTCCCTGGGGGAGAGCGCGAGTGACGAGGTTCGTCTGGTGTCCTACGAGCCCGAGCGAGTGACCATCGAAGCGCACCTGGGAGAGCCTGGATACCTCGTGCTCACCGATGCGTACTATCCAGGCTGGAACGCTACCATCGATGGACAGCCAGCCGAGATCTTACGAGCTGACTACTATTTCCGAGCCGTCCTGCTTCCAGAGGGAGAGCATCGTCTGGAGTTCGTCTACGATCCTCCGAGCTTCAGGCTGGGAGTGGCCCTTAGCGGCGTGGGCCTGATCTGCCTGATCGGCTGTCTGGCGTGGTCCCGATTGAGAAAGCCGCTATCCGTCACCAGAGCGAGGTGAGGGGGCGGCGTTGAAATGCCTATCGCGACCAGGAGATCTGCTCGTCGGTCCAGTTTCTGAAGCTGCGCGACTCGCCTCCTGACCACTCTCCGTCGAACTGTTCGCTCGTGGCGTACGTGGCGCAGCCAGTGTTGAACAGCTTGCGCTGATCGCTCCCATCGGCGTTCATGACCCAGATGCCCCACATTCCGCCTCGGTTGGACATAAACGCGATGTGCGTCCCGTTCGGCGACCAGGCCGGAAGACCATCAACCGAGCCCGAAGTGGTGAGTTGGGTCTCACCACTACCGTCGGCGTTGCTCACCCAGATATCCCAGTTGTCACCGGTCAGACGCATGAACGCTATCTTGCTGCTCGTGGGCGACCAATCGGGCGACGCATCGCTGGGATTGCTGGTAAGCGTGCGCCCGCTTCCTCCTGCGCGATCCACGACGACCAGCAGGTTCGCCTTCATCACGACGCGTTGACCATCGTTGGACCAGTCGGGATTGTCACCCAGGCCGAGTTCCAGCTCTGAGTGATGGGTGAGGTCGTGGGTCCGGACCACCGAGTTGTGATGTGGTCCAAACCGCCTGGTCGCGTAAACGAGAGACAAGCCGTCTGGAGACCAGCGAGGCACACTGTCTTCGATAGGCTCATTGCCCCCTCGGGGCCGGTCTCGGCCACCACCTCCCACGCCGGAGATGATGAGCCCGCGGTAGCTCGCGTCCCAAGACCGGTACGCAATACGATCTCCGGCCACGCTCAATGCCGGCTCACTCCCTCCATAGATCACGCTCAAGTCATTGCCGCTGACGTCCGCTATGTGGATCTCGTAGTGGTTGCTGCCGCCCACGTACCGGGGATAGGCGATCTTTCCGCTGAGCGTCGCCGGCTTGGGCGTTGGCGAGGGCGGTACAGTCGTCGGGCTAGGGCTGGGGCCCGGACTTCCACTCGGTCGAGTGGTTGCAGTAGGTGCCGGTGACGTAGCCGTAGCCTGGGGAGAACCCTCGGGAGTGGCCCCAGGGGTCTCGGCGAGAGGACTCGTTTCAGGCGTCGCTTCGGGAGTCTCTGATGCTTGTGCAACCACCTGCTCCAGCTCCACGCTGTCAGCCATGACCCGGAAGATGGGCCAGGAGACCTGCTCCCAGGTCTCGGACGGCGCTATAGCCCAGATCCCGTACCAACTGGAATCCTTGACCGTGGCCGCGATGTAGATCGTCGTCGGAGTCTGAAGCCCCGAGATCTGGCCTTGCACCGTGGCCCATTCCCACTCCGCGAACGAGGCGAGTTCTACCCCTCCCAACTGAGACCCCATAGGGAGATCGATCAACTGACGTGCCTTGATCAACGCCCCCATGCTGTCCATCCCTTCCTCGTCAGCCGCGAGCTCCAGCGAGCTGATGAAGAAGACATCCCCAGTCAGGAGCTCGATGGACTCCTCTTCCTGGGCGAAGATGGTCTGGAGTTCCTCTTCCCGAACGAACCAGGCGCTAGGGTAGAGCAGCGAGAAGCGCAAGTCACTCCTGGAATAGGTAGAGAATGCGGTCTCCGGCGGCAGTTCACCTCCGCACTCCAGGAGCCCAGCCTGGGCATTCTCCAGGGTGGGATCGAGAGCGAGCGCCTGTTGAAACTCGGGAATCGCGCTGTCGCAGTTGCCCTGTTGCAGGTATGCCTGTCCCAGCCTTGCGTAGATCTCGGGGTCCTGTGCCTCCGAACGCAATGCCATGCGGTACTGAGCGATAGCCTCGTCATAGCGCCCCTCGGAGAAGAGCGCATCGCCTGCTGCAACGTATTCGCTCGCCGACACCGCTGCTGACGGCGATGGCTGGAGTGCGGAGGGCGTCCCACGCGTCGTGGCCGGCCTCCCGAGTAGATCGCTCGCCAGTGTGCTGAGGGGTCTGCTGGGCATCACGAACTCCGAGACCACGACCGTCAATCCGCTGACAATGCAGCAGAGTGCGATCACCGCAACGACGATGGGCACGGCCAAACCGGACGGCCTTCTTGCCCTCTTGGGTTCTTTGCCCGCGGGTCGAGCAGGAGGAGGTGCCGCAGGCGGCTCCGCAGGAGGGCCTTCGGCAGGCGCAACCACACCCTCTTCTGGCGGTTCAGAGGCCACCCACTTCGCGCCGTCGTAGAAGTACCACAGCCCGCTCTGCGCTCCTATCATCCAGTAGCGACCCTGCTCATCAATAACCTGGAGCTGTCGAAGTTGAACCTCGAACTCGCCAGCGTCGATTTCGCCAGCGTCCAGTTGTGCCTTCAGTTGACGGAACCGCTTTTCCGCGTCACGAAAGTCCATGAGATGCCTCCCTAGTTCCCGACAAAAAACGCGGGGGTCTCTGTGTTCTCAGCTACTGCCAGCGCGGTGATGGCGCTGCCTCTACGCCAAGCCAGCGAGACCAGCCCTCCCTGTTTAGTTCTCGGGGAGCAGAAACACCCAGGTATCGCTCTGCGGGCTCGTGGCTGGATCCGAAGGTCCCGCAGGCTCCTGACCCTGCTGCCTCCTGACGGTGACATGCCAGTAGTACCTAGCATCCACGGCCTCGCCGCGATAGAAACCCGGGGAAGATGGAAAAGTCGATGTTGTGTCACGCACGTAGTCACCCCAGTCGGGGGTAGGGTCGTTCCAGCAAACCTCGACGTGATAGTACTCGCCCTCCCCCAGCCCCGGAACCGGTTTCCACTCGAGAACCGCCTCGTACCGTGGACCGAATTGCGCTCCATCCTCTGGGAACACCAAAGTCGGTGCTGCGTGTATGTAGGATGGCGTTGCCTCGGGCGTTGCAGAAGGCTGCGGTGTCGGCGTCGCGGTCGGCTCCCGCGTCGGTGAAGGACTTGGCTCTGTGGGCGTCGCCTCCGCCTCCGGAGAGCTCGGCTCTTCTGCCGGGACTGATGGGGTATCGGTCGGTGCCGGTGACGGCGACGGCGCAACGATGGGTGTCCCCATCACTTCGCCGGAAGGCGTGGGACTGTACGTTGCGCCACGAGGCCCGGCCGCCATCATGCCAAACTGGTACGAAGCAAGGGCTGCCAGAAGGGGACACACCACGAAAGCGGCGACCACCAGTCCGATGGTCACACGCCTGCTGAACCTCCGCTTCTTCTCAGGAGTGGTCGCTTCAGCCTTCTCCCGTGGGGCGCTTTCCTCTTCCTCCGCGCGCTCCAACGTCGCCGGTGGGGAGTCCTGGACCCATTCGCCCGCCTCGTACCGGTACCACTTCTCCGTCTGGGCGCCGATGGTCCAGTATCTCCCTTCCTCATCTCGAAACAGGAGATCCCTGACCCGAGCCTCGAACTCCTCTTCTGTGATCTTCTCGGCCTCGGCTTCCGCCTTCAACTCGCGGAACAGTTCTTGGATCTTTTCGACTCTCATCGCTCCCCTCCTCGCCGATACCTCACGACTCACCCCAAAGGGAGTCCGCAGCGATTACAGAAGGCTTCGTCCGGGTCCACGGGGTCCCCGCACCGCTTGCAGTAGAGCGCCCTGAGGACCAGGCTCGCCCCATATCGCCTACACAACACGTCCTCCTCCTGCGCTGGGCAGTGACAACTGGGGCACTCTCTGGGAGACTGTGAGCCCGACTGCTGTGGAGACGGGTTGCCTCCGCGCTTGTCTCCCTGGCGGACAACCGGACCTGTCTCTTCGGGGAGTGTGGATGGCGGCACCATCTGCCGCCTGGGCCTCCTGAGCGGGCTTCCACAGTTGCCACAGAAGGCCGCTCCGGGCTCATTCACGTAACCACACTCGAGGCATTTCCAGTCGACAGCCATTCCTGATCTCCAAGAGTTGTATTATATCATGCGCCAGAGGCCTGAGCAAGGATCGCGCCCAACCTAGACTGAACGTCGTGATCATTTCCTCACAGGCATCCGTCGTCGCCGACGTCGCACAACACCGGTCTCCCCGACGTACTGGACAGTGATCAAGACACGCTGCTGGTTGGTTCAGCTCGTGGGCGCACACGGTCGCCCACGCACAAGGAGGACTGGCTAGCGGTTGTTGAAGTGCCATGACCGATACAGTACAATCTCACCCAACGGAGGACGCAAGTATGCATTTCGACATCTTGACGCTCTTCCCCCAGATGTTCGAGGGCCCTTTCCAGGAAAGCATGGTCAAGCGTGCCATCGCCCAGGGCTTGGTGTCCATCGCCATCCACGACATCCGCGAACACGCCACAGACAAGCACCGCGTAACGGATGACACTCCTTACGCGGGGGGTGGGGGCATGGTCTTGAAGCCCGAACCTATCTTCCAGGCTGTGGAGGCCACACTGGGACCAGATCCAACCGAGTCGGTGCCCATAGTGCTCCTCAGCCCTCAGGGGCGGCTGTTCACGCAGGCCATAGCCTGGGAACTGGCAGCCCACCCCAGAGTGATGCTCATCTGCGGACACTACGAGGGGGTGGACGAGCGCGTTCGAGAGTCCCTGGTCAAAGACGAGATCTCTGTCGGCGACTACGTGCTCACGGGTGGGGAGATCCCCGCCATGGTCATCGTGGACGCCGTCACACGCCTCATCCCAGGGGTCCTCGGAGACCCCAAGGCCACCCGGCGGGATTCCCACGCGGACGGCCTGCTGGGACACCCTCAGTACACGCGTCCAGCAGTCTTCAGGGGCCACGGCGTCCCGGAAGTCCTTCTCTCCGGCAACCACGCCGCAGTCGCTCTTTGGAGGCGGCAGCAGGCCCTGCGAAGGACCTACGCACGGCGTCCGGATCTGCTTGAGACGGCCGACCTCACCGAGGAGGATCTCGCCTTCCTCCAGACGCTCGAGCGAGACGGTGGCTGAGACACGAATGTCTGGGCGGCTGACTGTCGTTCCCCTGCTCGCGCTCGGAGCCCTGCTATGCGCCTGCGGCGACGGGCAGAGCGCCCCAGAGGCCATCCCTTTCAGAGAGCCCACGCCCACCCTCGTGGCCAGGCCCTCGCCAACGCCGACCCCGCTGCTGACCTTCGAGACCTCTGCTGAGAGTGTCCACCAGGACTCTGTGGGCAGCACTCGGTTTCTCTTCGAGGTCAGAAACACCAGCCAAATCGCCACAGAGCGAGTGGGGGCCACGATCAACCTGCACGACGCAGAAGGTCAGCTTCTGGCCTCTCAGACGGCGTACGCCAGGCTTGACATACTGGAGCCGGGCGGGTCGGCACCAGTACTGGTGGTGTTCTTCCTGTGTTCCCTGGATTTCGCCAGCTACGAGATCAGCATCGAGGCACACCAGGCCGACTACCTCCCCGAGCTCGTTCACGGGGGTCTGGAGATCGCCGAAGAGCAAACCAGGGTCGGCGAGTGGGTCCCATACGAGGTGCTGGGAGAGGTCCGCAACGACACAGACATAGACGCGGAGTCCGTGACCCTCGTCGTCAGTTGCCGCGACGCGGAGGGCAGGATCGTGGCCGTCGGCACTGGCAGGCCGGAGAGCCGATATGTAGGGGCGGGAGAGTCGTCTGAGTTCCTGGTCACCGTGGGTCACGTGGCCGGTGACGTCGAGACCTGTACCGTGCAGGTTGAGGGCTTGATCTCCGTGGGCGACTAGGAGTTCTCTCCTTTCTCCTCTTCGTTCTTCCTGGCGAACTCCCGCAGCTTCTTAGCCAGCTCCTCGAGCTGTGCGTTGACCAGACAGTTGACTGTACCCTCAGGGTAGGTCCCGTCTTCCCGGCGCTCCCCAGCGTCACAGCCCGTGAGGATGGCTATCCCTTCGTCAATAGTCTTCACCGGGTACACATGGAACTGGCCATCCCGGACCGCTTCCACCACGTCCTCGCGCAGCATCAAGGTCTTCACATTCTGCTCAGGAACGATCACACCCTGGGTTCCCGTAAGCCCCTTCACGCGGCACACATCGAAGAACCCCTCGATTTTCTTCGTAACACCTCCCACCGGCTGGATCTCGCCTCTCTGATTCACAGAGCCAGTCACCGCCATACCTTGCCTGATGGGAAGGCCGGACAGTCGCGAGAGGAGAGCATAGAGCTCGGTAGACGAGGCACTGTCACCCTCAACGGCCCCGTATGACTGCTCGAAGCAGATGCTGGCTGAGAGGTTCAAAGGCTTGTCCTGAGCGTGTTTGCCACCCAGGTAGCCTGAGAGGATCATCACCCCCTTGTCATGGATCTTGCCGCTCATCTTGGCCTCGCGTTCGATGTTGATGACGCCTGCGCGGCCCATGAACGTCTGAACGGTGATACGGGAGGGCCTCCCGAAGTAGTAGTCGCCCAGGTTGATGATGGAGAGCCCGTTGACCTGGCCGACCACCTCACCATCCACGTCTACCATGAGCAGGCCCCGGTCGATCTGCTCGCGTATCCTCTCTTCGATCTGGTTGGCTCGATACACCTTCTGCTCGATGGCCCGCCCAACGTCCTCCGCCATCACGAGTTTGTGCCCGTTCTGCCCAGCCCAGTAGTTGGCCTCGTGGACGATGTCCTTGATGAGCCCGAATCTAGTGCTGAGTCTCTCCTGATCCTCCACCATACGGGCAGCGTGCTCTGCCACTCTCGCCACAGCGCCAGGTTCGAAATGCCTCAGCTCCCCCTCCTGGCAACGATCGTGTACGAAGAGTGCCACCTTCTCCAAGTTCTCCGAAGTCCAGTCCATGTCCGCAGCGAAGTCCGCCTTCACCTTGAACAGCTCCTGGAAGTCTTCGTCCAGATTGTAGAGGAGGTAGTAGGTGTTGGGATCTCCCATCAGTACCACTTTGACGTCTAGCGGGATCGGTTCGGGAGCCAGGGTGGCGGTGGCCACGAGTCCCAATTGCTGCGTCAACTCCTCGATCTTGATCTCTCGGTTCCGCAACGCGCGCTTGAGGCCCTCCCAGGCCATGGTGTTCCTCAGCAGGTCAAGAGCCTCCACGATCAGGTAGCCGCCGTTGGCCCTATGGAGAGCACCCGCCTTGATAGCACCGTAGTCCGTGACCAGTGTCCCAAACTCTGCGCGGTGTTCGATGCGACCGACGAGGTTGTGGTAGTTCGGGTTACTCTCCTCAACCACCGGAGCACCCTCTGCATCGCTATTGTCGACAATGATGTTGATCCTGTACTTGTCGAAAGGGGACCTTCTGAAGCGTGCCATGAAGGCAAACGGACCCGCCTCCATCGCTGAGGACTCCTGCTCGCCCGACGATGCCGGCTTCTTGAACTGCTCGACTTTGGAGAGGATGTCCTTCTGTACCTCATCCAGGAACCGTATCAGTCCCTCAATGTCTGCGTACTTGGTGCGCAGACTCTCAAAGTGATGCCCGATAGTGTAGTCAGCGGTCTCCTGGTCAAGCTTCCGAAGCTCGCTCTTGGCCGTCCTCTCCAGTCCGCGCACTTCGCGAAGTGACTTCTCCAGCTCGCCCTGGAGCTCAGGGCGATGCTTCTCCAGCTCCGATCTCTTCTCCGCAGGTAGTTTGTCGTACTGCTCTCGACTGACTACTTCACCATTCAGTACCGGGGCGATCACCAGACCCATCGGTGTCCTCAGCAGGGCAAATCCGCGCTCGATCATCTGGGCCTCGAGCTTGCTCAATCTGCCGTTTCTCGCCTCCTCCAGTTCACGACCGATGCGAGTAAAATGCTCCTGATACTGCTCGGTTTCGAACGCACGCGGCAGCTCAGCTTGCAGATCATCCAGAAGAGAGTCTACCTCGTCGCTTATGGCGCAACCCTTGCCCGCCGGCAACTTGAGTGCGTGGGGCTGGTAGGGATCCTCGAAGTTGTTCACGTAGGCCCAGCAATCGGGCGAGATCCCGGCGGCGGCCTTCCTCTGCAAGAAGTCCTTGATCACAGTGGCCCGTCCCGAGCCACTAGGTCCCAGCGCGTAGATGTTGTATCCCTCGCAGGGGATCTGTATGCCAAAGTCTATGGCGGTGGTGGCCCTCTCTTGCCCGATGATTTCGGACAACTCTGTCAGTTCGGCCGTAGATGCGAAGGAGAACTGGCTCGGGTCGCAGGTGCGCCTGAGCTCCTCCGGCCGTAGTTCTCTGACTTTCATCCCCTCAGTGTCTCCTTTCGTCAACAAGTCCAGTCGTCGTCACAATACGACCCAGCAACCTCACGCCAGCAGCCCCAAACTAGGCAAACGGTATCCCCGGAACCTCCGCCCTTGCCAGGGCCGGGGAGACCACGCCAGTGAGCGATGACTCTCGGGGATCTGTTTGTGGAACGTCACAGTGCGTTGCTGTCTGGCGCGCCTCTGGTGACCGCGCTGTGCGGGGCAGGGGATCGGGGAAAAGAATCCAACCACGCTTACGATTCGTCGTTGAACCTGTAGCTGACCGTGTACACGCCCTGGTCATACTCTGTCTCCGCCTTCCGGCCCAACTTCGTGAACACGTGAAGCGCGCGTTTGTTCTGCTCCAGCACCTCTCCCTTGAAGCCACCGATGTTGCGCGCGCGTGCGATCTGCTCCAGGTACTCGTGCATCAGCCCACCCACACCCTTGCCGTGCCAGTCGTCTCGGACGAGTAGCGCAAGCTCAGCCATGTCTGAGTCCTTCTGTTTGATGTACCTGCCAACTCCAACCATCTGCTCTTCGCCGTCGCGGTCCGCGATGGCCACGATGGCCATGTGCTCATCGTAGTCAACTGTGGTGTAGTACTGCACCCTCTCGTGGGGAAACGTGCTCATGGTGCTGAAGAAGCGTAGATAGACGCTCTGATCGGATAGTGAGTACAACAGCTCCTGCTCTAGACGCTCGTCCGTGGGCTTGATGGGCCGGAGCAGCACCTCGGTGCCGTCCCGTAGAGTGACCCGTTTCTCCAGTTCGACGGGGTAGACTCCAAGGGGCGGCAACTGATCGACGAAGGCGTACTTGCGGATCTTGGCTTGCTCCAGCAACTCCTTGCGGAAGTCGGGGTGCGCGATGTTGATGAGGGCCAGGGCGCGTTCGCGGATGTTCTTACCATGCAGGTACGCGACGCCGTATTCGGTAACCACGTAGTGTACGTCGCCCCGCGTGGTCACCACGCCAGCACCCTCAGACAGGCGAGAGACTATTCTCGATCTGGAGCCCTCCTTTGCTGTGGCAGGCAGGGCGATGATCGGCTTGCCGCCCTTGGACCTGGCCGCACCACGGATCATGTCCACCTGGCCGCCTATGCCACTGTAGAACAGATACCCGATGGAATCGGAACAGACTTGCCCGGTGAGGTCCACCTCCAACGCCGAGTTGATGGCCACCATGTTGTCATTCTGAGAAACCACGAAGGGATCGTTGACGTAGTCCGAAGGGTGAAACTCGATGAACGGATTCTGGTGGACCCAGTCGTAGAGGCGTCTCGTACCCATGACGAAGCTGGCTATGATTTTCCCTCGATGGAGGGTCTTCTTGTCATTAGTCAGCACTCCTGCCTCCACCAGGTCGATCACACCATCCGAAAGCATCTCTGTGTGTACACCGAGATCCTTCTTGTCGTGCAGAGAGGCCAGTATAGAATCGGGGATGGTGCCGATTCCCATCTGTAGGGTAGAGCCGTCATCGATCAGGCGGGCTATGTTCTCACCGATCTCGCGGGCGACGTCGTCCGCCTCAGGGTAGGAAAGCTCCGGAATGGGAGCGTCGTGCTCCACCAACACATCGATGTCCTGGACGTGAATGAAACTATTGCCCAGAGTCCACGGCATCTGTGGGTTGACCTGTGCGATGACGTAGCCCGCCGATTCGGCAGCGGGCTTCACTATGTCGACCGAGACCCCATAGCTGCAGAACCCATGCTGGTTGGGCGGAGTCACGTGGATGAGGGCCACGTCCAGATGCATCCGGCCAGAAGCGAAGAGCTTCGGTATCTCCGAAAGGAAGATGGGCGTGTAGTCAGCGCGTCCCTCGGAGACGGCATCTCTCACGCCCTCGCCCACGAAGAACGCATTGTGGCGAAACTGGTATTTGAACTTCGGCTGCGTCGAAGGCACCAGACCTAGAGTCCACAGGTGGACGATCTCGTTGTCCGCGAACTCCATGGACATGGCGGCGAGCTCCTCCACCAGGCCCTGGGGCACCGCCGCGCCAGATCCGATGAAGACACTATCCCCGCGCTTGATGACGCTCAGTGCCCGCCGCGCTGTCTTCAGCTTGTGAGCATAACGCTCCTGCCAGCGAACCTTTTCCATGGTACCCCTTCCACGACCCTCTGCGGACACACGATTGGGCCCTTCTGAATATACCGCATCCAGAGCCCCGAATCAAGGCTCACGAGCCACTCCAGGGAATCACAACTTGCCAATTGGAGATTCACATCTGTTCAGGATCCCAACCTTGCTCCAGTCCGCAGCACGCACTCTCGTCCCGGATCACCTCACCTAAGGCCCCCTCCGGAGCCGCATCACGGTGCTGCGTGAACTCGCGAGGGTGGGGTGTTTACATAACACGCTGTTCACTCGGTACGGCTTATGACAAATGCTCGCTAGCTAGACATAACTCCATTCCAATCTCAACAGATCGTTCACAACTGCCCACCTTGGCTTGAAGCGGCCTGCACAGCACAGTTGCGACGACAGTTGTAGGGAAGATGGGAGAGCGAGCTGTTTTCTGGGAGATCCGAGAGGTTGGATGACACCGCCCACTCGAATCATGTACCTCGTTTGGCGGGAGATACCACGCGTTTCTGGGGAGGTCGTCTGTAGGGGAGACCAGGCACGAGGGCCACCGTACCCGGGGCTGGTCAGCAGGCCAGTCATTGCGCCCTGGTCTTGGTGCCGGGAAACCTACTCGAGCGTCAGCCTCTTGACCCTGCGGCGACAGGAGGAGACCCGATCACGCGGGAGGCGTCCCATGCCATCTGTTGAGCAGATCGTGCTCGATGTCGAACAAGTCCAGGATCCTGCCCACGGTATGATCCACGAGATCTTCGATGGTCCTGGGCCTGGCGTAGAAGGCGGGGACCGGAACGTAGACGATAGCGCCCATCTCGGACACGCTCTGCATCAAGCGGAGGTGCCCGAGGTGGAGAGGGGTCTCTCTCACCATCAGCACCAGGCGTCTGCGCTCCTTCAACGTCACGTCCGCGGCCCGCACCAGCAGGTTGTCCGCGTATGAGTTAGCCACCGCCGACAAGGTCTTGATGGAACAGGGAACAATGGCCATTCCGTCGGTCTTGAACGAA
>DAOUEW010000333.1:0-1896 GCA_034430275.1 Anaerolineae bacterium
GATCGCTGGCGTAGGACTGATGGAGCAGGAAGCCAAGGAACGAGGCATCTCCTACAAGAAGAGCAGGTTCCCCTTCACTGCCAGTGGCCGCGCCCTGACTATGGGGCAGACCGCGGGTCTGGTGAAGATGATCTGCGACCAGGAGACCGGTCGAGTGCTGGGTCTGCATATCATGGGGCCGCACGCCACCGACTTGATCGCCGAAGGAGCGCTAGCCATCCAGTGCGGAGCAACCGCCGAGGACGTGGCGGCCACGACCCACGCCCACCCGACGCTTGCCGAAGCCGTGAGAGAGGCCGCCCTGGGACAGGGTGTTGGGCCAATCCACGCGATGACGTGAGGGATACATGGACCCAGACCTGGCCGTACTTCAGAAAGCGATTGGCTTCCAGTTCAACAACGAGGCCCTGCTGAGACAGGCCCTCGTCCACCGCTCGTTCCTCAACGAGAATCCCGATTTTGAGCTGGAGTCCAACGAACGGCTCGAGTACCTCGGGGACGCCTTGCTGGACTTCGTGGTCGGTGAGTACCTGTACCGTCGCTACCCCGAGATGAACGAAGGCGAGCTCACCAGTGTACGCGCGTCCCTGATTAAGGCCAGCACGCTGGCGCGGTTCGCTCGATCGATGGACCTGGGGCAGTACGTCTATCTCTCCCATGGGGAGGATGAGAGAGACGGCAGAAATCGGGGGGGACTGCTCGCCGACGTCTTCGAAGCCCTGGTAGCAGCCATCTATCTCGACAGAGGGCTGGACAAAGCCAGGGCCATCGTTCTTCCCCTCGTGGAGCCGGAAGCCACGCGGATCGTCGAGGGTGGCCTGGACAGGGATCACAAGAGCGCGTTGCAGGAGTGGTCCCAGAGAGAGCTCGGCATCACTCCGATCTATCGCACGGTGAAGGAACAAGGGCCGGACCATGCCAAGGTATTCACAGTCGAGGTGCTGCTGGATGGCGAGGTCTACGGTCGAGGAGAAGGGCGCAGCAAGCAGTCGGCAGAGCAGAGAGCTGCCGAAGAGGCATTGAAGGGCAAGGCGAACGACAGCGTTTGACAGGAAGCTCGACAAGCTATATACTGTGCACGGTGCAACGTCGCACAACCACTAGATGTAGTGCTGTCACTCGCGCGCCGTGCACATCTAGTGGTGGCCTGTCGGTGACCTGTCGACACCCAGACCACCAGAATCTGGCCGACGGAGGTGCTGTCCGTTGGCCTGTTGCATCTGAGAGACCATGTTCCTGAAGAGGTTAGAGCTACAAGGCTACAAGATCTTCGCCTCGAGGACGGAGTTCGAGTTCGACTCGGGCATCACGGCCATCGTGGGTCCCAACGGCAGCGGCAAGAGCAACGTGGCCGACGCCTTGCGGTGGGTGCTGGGCGAACACAAATACAGGGCCCTGCGAGCCAAACGCAGCGACGACATGAGTTGTCGGAGGCCAGGGACGCTCGCGGGTGGGCATGGCCGAGGTCTCGTTGACCTTCGACAACTCCACCGGTTGGCTGCCCATCGACTACGCCGAAGTCACCGTCCAGCGGCGGACGTACCGATCTGGCGAGAACCAGTACTTCATCAATGGCAGTCGTGCGAGGCGAAGGGACATCGTAGAGCTCCTGGCCCAGGGGGGTGTGAGCAGCAACACCTACACCATCATCGCGCAGGGCGCCGTGGACGCCAGCCTGAGTATGCGACCGGAGGAGCGGCGTGCTATCTTCGAGGAGGCAGCCGGCATAGCCATCCACCAGGCCAAGCGCGACCAGGCCCTTCGCAAGCTGGAAGACACGCGCAACAACCTCTTGCGTGTCAACGACATCATCAAGGAGATCGCTCCTCGGCTGAAACGCCTGAGCAAACAGGCCGAACGGGCCACCGAATACCAGGAAGCATCGAAGAAGCTGGA
>DAOUEW010000334.1:0-2880 GCA_034430275.1 Anaerolineae bacterium
GGCTCGGCGAAGAGCGGCAGCAAGGCAAGGCGAGGCGTATGAGGATCGGGGAGATCGTCGAAAGCAGCAGCACGCACTTCGTGGCCGAGAGCCTCGACTTGAGACGCCCACCCGAACTGGGAAGGCTGGTCAAGGTCCACCTGGAGGAGGGCCGCGACCTGTGCGCTGTGGTCTGCCACGGCGAGACGGGCAGCCTGGATCCGGGTAGGCGTGCCGTGCGCAGGAGCACGAAAGAGGTGTACGACGATCGGGTATACAGGGAGCACCCACAGCTTGAGCACGTGCTGCGCACCGAGTTTACCAGCCTCGCGGTCGGCCTGTTGGACAAGGAAGTCGTTCACCAGGGCCTGCCCTCTATGCCTCCCCCTCTTCACTACTCAGTGTATGGGTGCGAAAAGGAGGAGACGACCCGCTTCTCGCAGGACCTCTACTACTTCCGTCTGCTGTTGGGGGTGCCGGTTCGCATCCCCGTGGAACTCGTTCTCGCGGGGCACCTGAGGTGGGTGTACCGCGAGCGAGGTCACGACGAGGAGTGGCTGCAAGAGGCTGCCCGAGAGGTCGCCAACCTGCTGAAGCAGGACTACGAACGGTTGGCGACCGTTCTGTACGCCATCGAGCGCGATACTTAGCTCCACGGGGGGAGTCTTGGTGGGATGAGTTCAACGCGGCTGGGCTTGGTCACGGGTGGAACTTTCAAGACAGGGCTGGGGGTCAGACTGGACGCCGGCTGCACGACCGAGGACCTTCGCGTAGGGGAGATGGTCGTCATCGAAGGGGCCTCCAATCGCTACTTCGGCATGATCAGCGATATGCAACTCCAGGTCACCGATCCCGCACTGCTCGCATCTCCTCCGGACGCTGGATCGACCTTCTTGACCGGAGCTTTGACCGGAACCGTGAACTACGCCACCGTCGAGGTCAAACCTATGCTGATGTTGGAGATGAAGGCGGATCTCGATGAGCAGAGGAGCCCTGGACCAGTTCGAACCATCCCCATGCACTTCGCCTCTCTGCGCAAGGCCAGTGCCATGGATTTCGACACAGTGTTCGGGAAGGAAGGGGGCACCAACTTCGCTGTGGGCACGCCTGTGCCGATGGACATCCCGATCTGCCTGCGTCTGGATAGGTTCGTGGAGCGCTCCAACGGCATCTTCGGACAGTCGGGCACGGGCAAGAGCTTCCTGGCGCGGGTGCTGCTGTGCGGCGTGATCAAGACTCGTGCCGCAGCCAACCTGATCTTCGACATGCACAGCGAGTATGCCTTCGACAAGCAGACCGAGGATGGTCACTTTGTGAGGGGCCTGCGCGACCTGTTCGGCCCTCAGATTCTGGTCTACTCGCTGGACGCGGGGGCTGCGGCCCGCCGTAATGTGGACGTGACCCTGACCGTCGGTCTGAACCAGATCGAGGCCGAGGACGTCATGCTCCTGGCCGACGAGCTGGACTTGACGGCTACCACGGCCGCCACAGCGGGACTGCTGGGGGACCAGTATGGCAAGGAGTGGCTGCGCCAGCTCTTGGTGATGTCAGCGGACGACGTGGCGGGATTCTGCCAGTCTTCTGGAGCTCATCCCGAAGCGACGAGGGCACTACAGCGCAAGCTGAGGGGGGTCCAGCGCCGTGCGTATCTCAAGGAGGAGGCGCCTTTCTCCCTCATCGACGAGATGGTGGCGGCATTGGGAAGGGGCCGCAGCATCATCCTCGAGTTTGGGCGGTTCGACAGTCCGCTGGACTACATGCTGGTCGCCAACATCGTGACACGCCGCATCCGCAGGCTGTACCAGCAGAAGGTGGAGCGCTTCGAGGAGACGAAGGCTGAGTCCGACAGGCCGCTTCAGTTAGTGATCACCCTGGAGGAGGCGCACAAGTTCCTTAGCCCCGCCGTGGCCAGCCAGACCATCTTTGGGACCATCGCCCGTGAGATGCGGAAATACAACGTCACGCTGATGGTCATCGACCAGCGACCCAGTGGCATCGACCCCGAGGTGATGTCCCAGTTGGGCACGAGGATCACAGGCTTGCTGACCGAGGAACGGGACATAGACGCGGTCTTCACTGGGGTGGGCGGCCGCTCCTTCCTGCGAGGCGCTTTGGCCAGCTTGGACACCCGCCAGCAGGTTCTCCTCATGGGTCATGCGGTGCCCATGCCCGTGGTGGTTCAGACGCGCACCTACGATGAGGAGTTCTACCAGGCCATGGGGAGCTCTGACTCCGCGACACAAGACAGAGAGCTCGACGCTGCCGACATCTGGGGGGAGAAGCAGTAACAGGCGGCCGGTCTTGAGTCAGTGCCCCCCTACGCGGCCGAGCGTAACCTGTGAATCCAGGACTTGACGGGTCCTTGGTAGCGCTTGACGATCATCACCGTCTTCGAGCATTCCCTGGCCACACGCTCGGGCAGTGCGCCGAAGAGCAGTTGCTCGAAGAACCCCTCTTCCGTCGCTCCCAACACGACCAGGTTGGATTTCTCCGCTTCTTGCAGTATGCCCTCCAAGATGGTGGGAGCGGAAATCACTTTGGGCTCGATCGGGTAGTCAAAGGGGGCCATGGCTTTGTCCAGAATCCGCTCGCCCAGCTCTATCAGTCTCCGGTCACCGCCACGGGCGACGTAGAGCGCCGTGATGTGGGGCTGGAACCCGTTCTCTCTTTCGTACTCTCGCGCTTGCGCGATAGCCAGCTCCAGGGCGAGAGAGGAACTAGGTCCGCCGCCCGTCGGCACCAAGATCTCGTGTAGGTCCTCTCGCTTCCTGTATCGTACCATAGCCACGTCGCACGGTGGGTTCTTGCTGACCGCATCGATGACACTGCCGAAGGCCCTTCCTTCTCCGCTGGTGGTGCCCAGCCAGCCCAAGAGGATGAGGTCAGAGTTGCGCTCTCGGG
>DAOUEW010000335.1:0-2848 GCA_034430275.1 Anaerolineae bacterium
TCGCAGGAGGTAGCGGACAACTACGGAGCAGATGGATACGCGCCGAACGCAGCGAACGCGGTGCAAGAGGCGATCCAGATGGTGAGCCGATTGAGGGAGATGGGGAAGGCCTAGACGTGTCATAGCGACACGGGAAGGACAAGCAACTATGGCAGAGCAACCACAACCCAGGCAAGAGACGATGACTTCAGGGGAGCGCATGGGCGCCATCCTGATGAGACAGCGGCCGGACAGGATACCGTTCATGCCTTTCATCTTCGGGTATTGTGCCAAGAATGTGGGCTATCCCATCGCGCGTGTCTACGACGATGCGGAGAAGAGTTTCTGGGCGCAGATGTGGACGGCGGAGATGTTCGGCTACGATGGCGGGGCCATGTACGGCTACGCATCTATCGGCGGGTGGGAGTTCGGTGGGGACATCAAGATGCCGGAGAGCGAGTGGGAACAGGCTCCGATCGTCAGCAGGTTCCCTGCACAGACTCCTGAGGAGGTGGACGCTCTGGAGATCCCGGACGTGGAGACCGCCGGCGCCTATCCCATTGCCATCGCATTCGCCAAGATCCAGCAGCAGTTCGGCATGCCGATAATGGTCATGCCTTTCGGGACTCTGACACCGGCGGGCAATATCGTAGACGTGGACAATCTGTGCCGGTGGATGATGAAAAAGCCGGATGTGGTGCACAAGCTGATTCGGAAGTGCACCGACTTCGGGAAAAAGACGGTTGATTACTTCGTGGAGCATTTCCCGAACTATCCCATGATGGCCTTCACCGGGGAGGCCACGGCGGCCAACCAGATCATCTCGCCCAAGCAGTTCGAGGAGTTCGTCCTTCCTTATCAGAAGGAGCTTCAGGACTACATCTTGGCGCGGGGGATCAGGAACATCTTCTGCCACATCTGCGGTGAGCAGAACTTGAATCTGCCATACTGGGCGCAAATGGAGTACGGTGACCCTGGCATCCTCAGCTTCGGCCACGAGGTCGACCTGAGCACGGCCATCGAGTACTTCGGGGACAAGCATGCCATCGCGGGCAACGTGGAGCCTCAGGTGATCCAAAACGGCACCAACCAGCAGGTGTACGAGCTGTGCAAGGCCTGCATCGAGAAGGCCAAGATGGCCCCTAATGGCTATCTGCTCATGGCTGGATGCGAGGTGCCGGTCCAAGCGCCGCCCTATAACCTGTATGTGATGAAGAAGGCGGTGATGGAATACGGGTTCTATGACTAGTGTGGGATGTGCGCCCGAGCCCGACCGGCCCGTCGGGCCCGGGCGCCGACATATCTCCTAGGCTGGCAGGTTGCTGGGGTCTGGTCAGGCTGCGACCAGCCCCGGACGAGGTTGCTTGGGAGGTAGTACGCGATTCTCAGGTGAGAAGGTAGATGGAAGGGAGAGAGATGGAGAGGGTAGGGGGAATACACAAGGACAAGATGGCACCGCACGAGCGTATGGGTGCCCTAATGATGGGACAGACGCCGGATCGGGTGCCCTTCAACCCCTTCGCCATGGGGTTTGCGGGCATCAACTGCGGCTACACCATCCGGGACATGTACGACAATCCGCAAAGGGCCGTGGAGGCCCAACTGTGGACGGCGGAGCAGTACGGATACGAGCCCATCGTGCTCTTTGGCTACGCCGCCTATGGCGGTTGGGAGTTCGGCGGCGACGTCAAGATGCCGACCTCGGCGTGGGAAGGGGCGCCGGCCGTCGCTCGCCATCCCATCCAATCGGACGAGGATCTTGAGAAGCTCGAGTTGCCCGATGTGAAAACGGCCGGCATACTGCCCCTGGCCATGGAGTTCAGCAAGATATGCGACCAGATGGGACTGCCCATCCTGCCCGGTGCGTCCGGAGATGTGGTCACCGTGGCGGGCAATGTGGCGGACGTGAGTCGCTTCTGCCGCTGGATGATCAAGAAGCCGGAGCTAGCGCACCACATGCTGCGTCTGTCCCTTGATCACCTGCTGGAGGCGTATCAGTACTGGGTGGATACCTTCGGTGCTGAGAAGATCATGGCCGGGTTCTTCGTGACCATCGCGGCTAACCAGATCATGAGCCCCAAGCAGTTCGAGGAGTTTGTGCTCCCTTACCAGTACGAGTTCCAGGAGAAGATACTTGGCATGGGGGTACAGTCTGCCTTCTTCCACATCTGCGGGGAGCAGAACCTGAACCTGCCGCTGATCCAGCAGCTTCCTCTGGGTTCGCCACGGCAGCCGGTGATCCTGAGCTTCGGCCACGAGGTGGATCTGGAGACAGCGGCAAAGATGTTCCCGAACAACATCATCGCCGGGAACGTCGAGCCGCAGGTGATCCAGAACGGCAGGCCAGAGCAGGTGTATGAACTGACCAGGGTCGCCATAGAGAAGGGAAAGAAGGCCCCTGGGGGCTTCTTCCTGATGCCGGGGTGCGAGCTTCCGCCCATGGCCCCTGGCTATAATGTGTACGCGATGATGAAGGCGATCAACGATTTCGGCTTCTACGACTAGCGCGGCAGCAAGGTTAGGACTCTGTTGGAAGCAATTCGCGGGCCAGGCAGGACGCTGCGGGAGGATGCCCGCGGGAGAACCTGCCTGGCAATCAAAGGCCCCAAAGTGGCGTGTAGTCGCGAAAGGAGGTGATCCACCGAGGCACCAAGGAGCACATGTGGATATCAAGCTGGATCCGTCATTTGACAACATGCAGTAGGAGGTAAAGGGATGGCAACCGAGGCGAGGAAGAAGGAGATCTTGAAGGGGCTCTACGATGGTGTCGTAGACTTCGACGAGGACAAGGTGGTGGAGCTTTCCAATGCCGCGCTGGCGGAGGATGTGGACGCCTACGAGGCGATCATGGACGGTCTGGCGGCGGGGA
>DAOUEW010000336.1:0-4468 GCA_034430275.1 Anaerolineae bacterium
CCACGCTACTGTCGGAGGAGGATCGCCAGCCACTGCACCGACGTGTGGGGAATGCTTGAAAGCATCAGGATTCAAAGGAGGAGCAAGATGAGAAAGCCCGCCACCTACTTACTGCTAGTAGCCATCTGTCTGACCCTGCCGCTCGCGGCGTGCGGCCCTCCGCCGCCTCCGCCCACGCCCACCCCCATCCCGGCGTCGCCGACCCCGATACCTCCGACACCGACCCCGGTCTCGCCCACGCCAACACCCGTCCCGCCGACACCCACAGCGACCTCCGTACCTCCCACACCAACCCCGATCCCGCCTACGGCAACGCCTGTCCCTCCGACTCCTACAGCGACCGCCTTGCCTCCGACAGCGACTCCGGTGCCCCCTACCGCTACCGCGACCCCGGTCCCGCCACCTCCGCCGCCCCCGGTGGCCACAACGGCGTTGCTGGTGGTGGAGAACTACTGCGGAACGCCCTTCTACTTCACGATTGCGGACGTGATGTACGAGGTGCCAGAGAATGGCCAAGTGTCGATTGAGCTAGCTCCAGGGGAATACAGCTACACTGTCACCATGCCGCGAATGCAGGCCATCGGTGGGACAATCTACGTCGAGGCCGGGCAACTGTACCGCTACCCCATTACCTGCGAGGTCAGGTGAGGACGCCAGCATCGTGCACCGGTCTGACAGCGTGACGAAGGATCAGGCATCATGACAGAAGCCCAGACCACGACAGACAAGAAACCAAAGCGGATGCGCTACGTCGGTCGGGCTTTGGCAGTGGTTTGGGTGTGTTGCTGGGCCGCGCTGGTCCGGGTGGTGGTCTTCCTTAATTTCGGTTCCTACGAAGGCGGTTCTGTGCCCGACCGGATCTACGGACTGGTCGTCTTGGCCTGGGTACCTCTGGCCGTAGTCTGCGTGTTGGCGGTACCGGGATGGGTTGCCATTGCCCCAGCCAGGCGGCGGCCGGCTGCGGGGGGAGCTGCGCTGGTGGCGCCCTTGATCGCCATGGCTGCCAAGCTCATCGCCGACCGGATACCTATGAGGAGGCCGAGGCCACAAACGGTGAGGGAGGAGGTGTGACATACCTTGACTTTGCGCGGCACGGCACAGAGGGAAGGCGCGACTATGAGCTACAGTTCGCACCCATCGCTCTGTTCCAAGGAGAGGCGGCCCTCGTGGTGCCTACTAGAGAAGAGAGCAATACCGGCCTGGAAAGGATCGAACCATGATTGAAGACATACGAACGAGTTTTTGGAGATCGGGCCTGGCGGTGCTTCTTGGCCTCGTGGCCTTCGTGATCATCATGGGTCTGCTCCCCCAAGATCGCCTCCAGAGCATGCCGCTTCTGGCAGCGGGGATCGTATTGGCCCTCGTCCCAGCTCTCCTGTGGCTCGCCTTTTTCCACCAACAGGATCGCAGCCAGCCAGAACCCAAGCGCATCGTGTTCAGAGTGTTTCTGGCCGGTGCTGTGCTCGCCAGCGGGGTCGGGCTGCCCATTATCAGGGACCTACTGCATGTTGAGGAATGGGTCCAAGGCAGTGTATGGCTCCGGCTGGTTGGAATGATCCTGGCAGTCGGCTTCACACAGGAGTGTCTGAAGTATGCGACCGTGCGCTACACCGTCTTTCCAACCTCGGAATTCCGTAATCGGATCGATGGCATCGTGTACGGAGTCGCGGCTGGTCTGGGGTATGCCACGGTCCTCAATCTGGATTATGTCCTCTCCCACCAAGGTGTCGTCCTCTTCGTAGGCGCAGTCCAAATGGTGGATACCGCGTTGGCCCAGGCTGGCTTCGCCGCGGTCACGGGGTACTTCATGGCAGGCGGCAAGTATGGAGAGAGGCCTATCTGGTGGGTCCCGGCAGGGCTGACCACGGCCGCGGTCTTGAACGGCCTATTCGCCGTGCTGCGTCAGGAGGTGAGCGTTCGGGGCTTGACCTACCAGCCGTTGTACGCCCTCCTCCTGTCCATCGCCTTTGTTTCAGTGGCCCTGGTGGTTCTCTTGGCTATGATCAGCCGCGCTCGCTGGCGGACTGCTAGCAAGCGTGAGAAGGGAGCAGTATTGGAAAGCCAAGTCGACTCCAGACCCATCGAGTGGGAAACGTCGCTGCGGCGGGATGCCGTAGTCATAGGATTGGTCGTCCTCGCTCTCGGGGCAAGCCTTACGCTCAAGTACCTGGTACTGCATCAACGGGTCATGTTCACGGATCCGGACGCTCATCTGTCCTTGGAGTATCCGGCATCGTGGGCACTGTCCACACAAAAGGGAATGTTGCTGACCATCCGAGATCTGCGCAGCCAAGACGCCTTCAAGCCGACGTTCTCAGCGGTGGTCAGGGAGTTGGACTCAGAGACCACAAGACCGGTTCAAGAGATGGTCGTGCCCTTCACCGTGGAGAGAGGCCAAGAACTCACGGGCTATCGAGTGCTGGACATAGCCGAGACTCAAATCGACGGAGCGGAGGCAGCCCAGATTACTTACACGTACGTCGATTACGGCGCTGAGAGTCACCTCCAATCGGCCCTGCCCGTGGTAGTCAAAGCGGTTGACGTCCTACTGATCCGTCAAGGCCAACTATACGCTCTTACCTTCGCTGCCCCTGGGGCGACCTTCGGCCAGCAATCCAGCACGCTGGATGAAATTCTCGATAGCGTGGATCTCGATGCGTGAATTCAGGAGGAAGACGATGCGGCGGCTAGCGAGTACCATTCTAATTGTCCTGGTGGTCGTCACGGTAGGCTGTGGCCAGGCAGCGACGCCGACCCCTATCGTGTCGCCAGTGTTCACGCCGACCCCTATCATGTCGCCGATGGCCACGTCGACTCCTAGGCCCACACCTTCGCCCACGCCCAACCCAGAGCTCACCAGTGACGAGGTCGAGTCCATCGCTTTGGCCTCAGTAGTCGTCGAGGCGCTGGTGGAGGAGCAGGGAGAGTTGGCCCCTGCTTGGTGGGGCTCCGGAACAGTTCTCTCTCGAGACGGTCTGATACTCACCAACGCCCATGTGGTCACGGGCGCCGATGCGTTGGTCATTAGCCTTGTATCCCGAACCGATCGACCGCCGATTCCCAGTTACTACGCTGAGCCCATTGAGGTCAACAACGTCCTCGATCTGGCCCTCATCCAGATCACGACTGATCTTGACGGGAACCCTGTCGAGCGCACGAGCTTGCGTCTGCCCAGGGTAATGCGCGGAGACTCGGACACGGTCGATCTGGGGCAAGAGATCCACGTCTTTGGATATCCAGGTGTCGGAGGTGAGACCCTGACCTTCACTGAAGGCACAGTCAGCGGTTTCGAAAGTGAGGATCTGGGGAGCGGCGAACTGGAGCGCGTCTGGATCAAGACCGATGCTGAGATCGCTCCTGGGAACAGCGGGGGCACCGCTGTCAATGAGAGTGGACTACTAGTGGGGATCCCCACCATGGTGTCTGCGGATGAGACGGCGGGGAGGATCGGTCGTTTGCGCCCCGCTAATCTGGTGGGATACCTGACAAGTGAGCCACCACAAAGAATCGTCGAGGCTTCGATCTACGAGCCAAATGACGATTTCTCTACCGCCTATGGGCCCTTGGAGCCCGGAACCATGTATACCGCTTACCTCCACGAAGGGGATGTCGACCTTTACTTCATCGAGGTGGTGACCACGGCGCCCATCGAGATCGGTTTGACAGACATTCCGTCCGCCGCAGACTATGACCTGTATCTCTTGAGCGCGAACAAGAGTGTCCTCCGCATGTCCGAAGGCGAAACCGCGAGTGAAGACATCGCATATCAGCCGGGCGCTGCCGGCAGGTACTTCATTGCGGTCGTGGCATACGAAGGCTACAGCCTCGAGGAGCCCTACACGCTCCGAGCCGTCTTCAACGGCGAGAGCGTGCCCCCGCTGCTTCCTGAACCTGGGGACGTAACGGTGCAAGGACGTCTGGTGGACGTCAACACAGGACAAGGGATTGGGGCAGCGACCATGGCTCTTCTTCTCCCTGGCGCCACAGGGGAGGAATTCATGGCGGATAATCTGAACCAGGATTTGGTCTTAGCCAGTTCAACTACGGATGATGGGGGAGTGTTTGTCCTCAACGATGTGCCTCGGGGAGCGGTCTATACGGGGGTCGCGATCATTGAAAACGACGTATTCTGGCAGAACGACTGGCTCACCGTAGGTGAATACGCGCCTGCGGTCATTGACGTGGGCGATATCGCCGTAGGGTAGGCCCGTCCGCAGCCCAAGACCATGGAGGAAGAGTCCTTCATCTGCTCATGGTGAGGCCAGCAGAGACGAGAAAGGAATACGTACCTGCCGATGTGCTCAGCCAGCCAATCCTTGTCCCTCCCAGATCGCCAAGAGAAAGGAGGTGGCCGCATCGAGCTAGAGACGAAAAGCATCCCCGCCAAATGGGTCGAGAATCCCAGGCAGGGCTGCTCGACTGGTGTAGGCACTGTCCTGATACGTCATGTGGCATGAAAGGAGTCGAC
>DAOUEW010000337.1:0-3056 GCA_034430275.1 Anaerolineae bacterium
CGACATGAACCCCGAGCTTTTCGATCACATCATGCAGACCCTGTTCGAGGCAGGGGCTCTGGACGTCTTTCTCCAAACCTTCCAGGGCAAGAAGAACCGCCCCGGAGTTCTCCTCTCCGTGCTGTGTCACCCCCACCAGGTACAGCACTTCTCGACGATCATCTTCGCCGAGACGACGACCCTGGGTATCCGCTACCAGACCATGGACCGTCTATGCCTGGACCGCGAGACAGCGTGGGTCGAGACACCACATGGCCAACTGAGGATCAAAGTGGCCAGGCTGGGCGAAAAGGTCGTCAATCTGTCCCCCGAATACGAGGACTGCCGCCGCCTGGCTCTCGAGTCAGGAAAGCCCCTCAAAGAAGTATACGCCGCCGCGGAGGCCGCGGCCAAGCAATGGCGGAGCCAGCATGAGTAGCATCGCCTCTCGGGGCTGCACGGCCAAACCACGCCCGACCGGGAAAGACTCATGCGGGTTTTGAAATGCGCGTTGCTCCTACTGATCGGCGTAGCCTTGGCCTGCCTCCTGGGCTTCGGCTTGCTCTGCTTCAAGATCGACTACTATGGGCAACGAGACCTGGCCCAGCCCGCGGACGCCATCGTGGTCCTGGGAGCGAAGGTCCTTCCCGACGGTCAGCCTGGTCCTGACCTCCGAGCGCGCACGCAGCACGCCGTGGACCTGTATCTGGCTGGTCTCGCCCCCCGGCTCATCTGCGCCGGAGGAGTCCAGGACGATCCAGTATCGGCCGCCGCCGTCTGTCGCTCCCTGGCCCTGTCGTTGGACACTCCCCAGCAAGCTGTCTTCCTCGCAGATGGCTCTGCCAACACCGAAGAGGACGCCCGGCGCGTGGCCCTGGTCATGAGCCAATACCAATGGCGGAGTGTGATCCTGGTGAGCCACCCCCTGCATCTCTACCGCGCCAAGCTCTTTTTCGAGAAAGAGGGCCTGATCGTATATACAAGTCCCACGACCACCAACCTCGACCAGATAGACCTCCCCTTGCGCGGTTACTACACGTTCAGGGAGGGAGTGGGTATCTTGTGGCCCTACATCGAGAGCGCCGGCGTGCCCAAGGAATGGACCGACGCTCTTCAGGAATACGTCTACGCAGGCCCCTGAGCCAAACGCCGGGAACCCGGCCCAAGCGACCCCGGTCCTGGTGCCGCTCACGCGAAGCCGCAAGACATGCGCCAGCTTCGCCAGCCACCGCGCCATCCTTTGTCGCCACGTATCAACGGTGATACAATCGCCCGGAGGAAGAAGCCGAGCCGTGACCTGTAACTGAGGCAGCATCGTGCTTGAAATGCCCCCTGCGATACACGAGATTATCGCCTACACAGACCTGCTGGAGGTACGCGGAGAGGTCAAAGCCTGGCCTCCCCGTCGCATTCTCGACGTCCTCAACGGCGAGCAAACACCCTATCTAACGGTGGAGCAGGCGTCGATCATCCCCCTGTCTCAGTGGGGGAAGGGGGATCCCGCAACTGTCGAAAGCGTTGTGCTGAACAAGAGCGAGATCATTCTCGTGTGGCTAGTTCGAGAGACCACAGTGCAAACACCCGAGTCAGTAACCGTGCACAAGGTGCCGCGTCGAGTGATTATCTATACAGGACCTTTCGTGGTCCAGGGAATCATACACGCCCTGCGCGAAGGCACACTGACCCAGGCGCTGGACGCGATGAGGGAGTCGTTCATCACCATCACCGACCCCTCGATACTCTGCCTCTCGGCGGAGGGCCTCGCTCTCAAGGGAGGCATAGTCGTGGGCCTGAACAGGGAGCGCTTGATGGCTATGCAGGTGGGTGAATGAGGCACGTCCCGAGCGCCGAGCCTATGGCGACGGGTGCCGGCAGCCCGTCAGCCGTACTCCGTACCTGCGCCGGGACACTCGCATACTGGCGACACGGCTGGAGACACCTGATTCTCCCATCCAAACAGATCACATGCGCCCTGGTCGTGGCGATCATGGCCAGTTCACTGCTCCTCACGGCCTGTGGAGCCGCGGTGCCAGCCTCTTCACCGACGACCGCAGTCGGGGATCTCCTACCCACCGCCACAGCAACCGCACAACCTACACCCACTGTTACACCATCGTACGAAGATCCCTACGAGCCGAACGGCTCCATGCTCGAAGCCTCGGGCCCCCTGGTCCCCGGGCAAGAATACAAGGGCTACATCAGCGACAAGAACGACGCCGATTTCTTCTATCTGGATATCGACTCCCCTCGCATCGTCAAGCTCAGCCTCACCGACGTGCCATCGGATGCAGATTATGATCTCTACCTGGTCACCGGGGAAGAGGACATCCTCAGCGATTCCACAAACTCGGGGCAAGCAGAGGAACAGATCGAGTTCACTACCAGCAGCGTCGGGGTCTTCTACGTCCTGGTCCTTCCCTTCTATGACTTCAGTGGCACCGAGTCCTACACCTTGAAGCTGGAGTTGTCGCCGGCGCCGACTCCGCGCGGCGAAGACAACTACGAACCCAATGACACCTTTGCAGAGGCTGCCGGACCCCTGGTACCTGGCCAGCGGGTGCAATCCTACATCTGGGACGAGGGCGACCAGGACGTGTACGTCTTCGAGGTAACTCAGAACACCACCATGGCCATCATGCTTACAGATATCCCTCCGGAGGGGCACTACGGCATCCTGCTGTACAATGAGGCAGGGGACGAGATAGCCTCATTCACGCGCGCCTTGTCCTATGCGACCATACAGGAATCGTTGGCACAGGGGACGTACTACGTCACCGTGTTGTCCTTCTCGGGCTTCAGCAAGGAAAGGCCATACACCCTGGAGATCAACTCAGTGACTCCTTAGCGCCAGGGGCCGCCATGACCACTCGTTTCTCGATCACGAGAGGATAGCTTGCAACATGACCAGGATCTGCCCTGAATGCGGAACCTCCAATCCAGACACCAGCACAATCTGTCGGAGTTGCGGCAAGCTCCTGCCCTCGCGGCAAGAGTCTGTCACCCGACAGACGCAGGGCGACCGGAGCAGAGGTCCCGGGCCGTGGGTGGCAGCACTGATCATCGCCCTCCTGATCGTA
>DAOUEW010000338.1:0-11067 GCA_034430275.1 Anaerolineae bacterium
CGTGATCAAGCTGGTGAGCTTTGACGCCACCACCGACATCATCAACGGCATCAAGGAAGGCGTGATCGACGCTACGATAGCCCAGCGGGAGTACGACATGGGCTACAAGTCGGTGGAGATCATCAAGCTGATGGCCGAGGAGGGCGTGGATGCGGCTATGAGCGAGATGGGTGCGGTGGACGGCATCATCGACACCGGCGTGGACGTCATCACCGCAGCGACCTTGAAGGACTATGAGGCCATGCTGGACTCCAAGGGTATCCCCCACGAGTGGGATACCGAGGGATGGGAAGCGCCTGAGTAAGGCCGCACCACCAGTCGTGGCACCTAGGACAAGTGATGCTAGGGTTGGCGAGAGGCGCGAGCCTCTCGCCAACTGTCATTGCCGATCTTGAGAGACCACCGTGGCATCGGCAGAATCCTCCTTGACACCCGTCACAAGGCTACCGGACGTATCCACTTAGATCGCACGCCAGACCGGGGCGCCGCGGCAACCATCCTAGCTATCATGGGTCCGGCCGACTTGGGGCGACCTGCTCGACTTTGTCCGGGCGCACGGCAAGCCGGTGATGATGGCCGAGGCTGCGCGTCAGGGAGACGGCCTTGTGGAGCGGACCTGTGGCTCTCCGAGTCCCACCGGCCGTCGCCTACATCAGCGCCGAGTGCAACGACCAGCCGATGTGGCAAGCTGGCGGCACTCATGGCTGCCGGGGCGATAGTCGCGTGCAGGCAAATGCGTACCTCAAGGTACGATGGTCGAACGAAACCGCCACTGCGTTCTGCCTTCACGGTTCAGACCAACTCTTTGCCAGCCCCCCGTCTGAAGGGCGACAAGTCACCGCAAGTAGTGTATTCGAGTCTCTGTGAGAGGTGATAAGCATGACGGACAGATACACCCCCAAACCCGTACACCGGTTTACCTTTGGGCTGTGGACTGTCGGGAACACGGGAGCGGACGCTTTCGGCGAGCCCGTGCGGCCCAGGCTCTCCCCGGCTGACCTCGTCTACCTTCTGGGCGACGTGGGTGCGTACGGTGTCAACTTTCACGACAACGACCTGATCCCCATCGATGCCATGCCCGCCGAGCGCGACGCTCTCCTCAAATCATTCAAGAAGGCGCTGGCCGACACTGGTCTGGTCGTGCCCATGGCGACCAGTAACCTTTTCAGTAGCCCCGTGTTCAAGGACGGCGCTTTCACGGCCAACGACCCCAAGGTGCGGGCCTATGCTCTGCAGAAGACGATGCACGCCATCGACCTGGGTGTCTCCTTGGGCGCTAAGATTCATGTCTTCTGGGGCGGACGCGAGGGTATCGAGGTGGATGCCGCCAAAGACCCTGTAGAGGGCATCAGGCGGTTTCGCGCGGCGATGAACTTCCTCTGCGAGCACGTCATCGACCAGGGGTACGACCTCAAGTTCGCACTGGAGGCCAAGCCCAACGAGCCGCGCGGCGACATCTACTTCCCCACCACGGGCGCATACCTGGGCTTCATCGAGACGTTGGACCACCCGGAGATGGTCGGCGTGAACCCGGAGGTGGCCCACGAGCACATGGCTGGTCTCAATTTCTTGCACGTCGTGGCCCAGGCGTGGGAGGCAGGCAAGCTCTTCCACATCGACCTCAACGACCAGAACTATGCCCGCTTTGACCAAGATTGGCGCTTTGGCGCACAGAACCTCAAGCAGGCGTTCTTCCTGGTCAAGTTCCTGGAAGATGTCGGCTACGACGGCAGCCGCCACTTTGACGCCCACGCCTTCCGGACTGAGGACATCGAGGGTGTGAAGGACTTCGCCCGGAACTGTATGCGCACCTACCTGATGCTCAAGGAGAAGGCGGAACGGTTCAACGCCGACTCCGAGATCCAGGGCTTGCTGGCCAAGATCAACGCAGACGACGGATCGATGAACGCCTTCAAAGGCGCGTACACCGCACAGAAGGCGGCGGCCCTCAAGGCGCATACCTTCGACCACGAAGCCCTAGGCTCACGCGGGCTGCAGTACGAGAAGCTGGATCAATTGGTGAACGAGTTGTTGCTTGGGCTACGCTGAGATGATCAAGCCCTCAAGAACCCGCTTCGCTGGCTGCGACTGCGTCAAGGTTGAGAATGATGCGGTGACGCTGTGGGTAACAGAATCTGTTGGACCACGTATCATTGGGCTTGCCTTGCAGGGCGGCGCCAACCTTTTCGCTGAACTCCCCGACGAAACTCTGGACTGGCCCGCTGGAGGAACTTTCTTTTTCCGCGGGGGGCATCGTCTGTGGTATGCCCCGGAAGATCCCCAGCGCACTTACATCCCGGATGATGCTCCTGTTACCATCACCGACGTCGAGAGCGGCATACTCGTGACTCAGCCGGTCGAGGCGCAGACATGCATTCAGAAGTCGATGATTATCACCCTACCTGGAGAGGGAGCAAGCGTGATAGTGGACCACGCTCTGCACAACTTGGGTAGACGGCCGGTCGGATTGGCGCCATGGGCCATTACCCAGCTCAAGCCAGGGGGTGTTGCCATTCTGCCTCAAGCGGCGGCACCCGCCGACGGATACGGGGTGTTGCCCAACCGCCACATTGTGCTGTGGCCATATACCCAGATCAACTCCCCCCACATCAAGTGGGGCGATCGGTATGTGTTTGTCGAAGCGACGATGGAGAGCGGTGCCCTCAAGATTGGCTTTCCGAATCCCGCCGGCTGGCTGGGGTACTTTGTCGAGGACACTTTGTTCGTCAAGCACGTAGCTCATCAGCCGGATGCTGCCTATTTCGACAGGGGAAGTTCGAGTGAGTGCTACTGCAACCCGCGTTTCCTCGAACTGGAAACACTGGGGCCGCGCGCCAACCTGGCGCCGGGCGAATCGGTGACTCACCGCGAGACGTGGAGGGTCCATTCCGGGGCGCCGTTCCGCCCGGATGAAGCAGCGATGGAGGAGCTCGTCGAGGAGCTTGAGTTGATGACGGGAGGGATGCCATCGTGACCTGTTTTCTGGGAATCGACACGTCCACCACAGCCACCAAGGCGCTGTTGATGGACACCAAGGGCGAGGTTCTTGGCGTCGCTTCGTCGGAATACGCTCTTGAGACTCCCCGGCCCATGTGGACCGAACAACACCCCGACCTTTGGTGGCAGGCGACGATGGTCAGCATCCGCCAGGTGCTGGCCGAAGCACAGGTGGATCCGGCGGACGTCGAAGGCGTGGGGCTGACGGGCCAGATGCATGGCCTGGTCTTGCTTGATGGTGATGGTGAGGTGCTGCGCCCTGCCATTCTGTGGAATGACCAGCGCACAGCGGCGGAATGCGACGAGATTCGCGAGCTGTTGGGCAAGGAACAGCTTATCCAAATCACCGGCAATGATGCATTGACGGGTTTCACCGCCCCCAAGATTCTGTGGGTCAAGAACAACGAGCCGGAGGTGTTTGCCCAGATCGCACAGATCCTGCTGCCCAAGGATTATGTGCGCTTCAGGCTGACGGGCGAGTACGCCATGGACAAGGCAGGTGGCTCGGGGACAGTGCTTTTTGACATCCGCGCCCGCGACTGGTCCGGAAAGGTCATTGAAACCCTGGAGATCGATGCCGGCTGGCTGCCACAAACCTTTGAGGGCACTGCCGTGACGGGGCGCATCGCCGCGCAGGCGGCTCAGGCCACAGGCCTGAGAGCGGGCACCCCCGTCGTGGCCGGCGGCGGCGACCAAGAGGCGGGTGCCGTCGGTACGGGCACTGTCGCCGAGGGCATCGTGTCACTGAGCCTGGGCACATCGGGTGCGGTCTTCTCATCGGCCGACCAGCCTATCATCGAACCACACGGCCGACTGCACGCCTTTTGCCATGCTGTTCCTGGGTGGTGGCACCTGATGGGCGTTATGCTGTCTGCCGGGGGTAGTCTGCGCTGGTACCGGGATACCGTCGCCCCGGATACCGACTTCAACTCCTTGGTCGAGCCAGCCGCCAGTGTACGGCCTGGCAGCGACGGACTCCTTTTCCTTCCGTATCTCACCGGCGAGCGTACTCCGCATCCCGACCCTCTGGCGCGGGGTGCCTTTGTCGGATTGACTCTGCGGCATACGCAAGCTCACCTGACCCGCGCCGTCCTGGAAGGGGTGGCCTTTGGCTTACGTGATAGCTTCGAACTGATGAAGGGAGCCGGGTTGGCGGACATCACCCAGGTACGCATCACCGGGGGTGGGGCGAGAAGCCCGCTGTGGCGTCAGATCCTGGCCGACGTCTTTCAGGTGGAACTGGTGACGGTGAATTCCACCGAGGGACCGGCCTATGGCGCTGCCCTCTTGGCGGCGACGGGCGCAGGCGTGTTCCCCGATGTGGCGTCGGCCTGCGAGGCGACAATTCAGATCACCGGCCGTACGACACCTGGACCGGCGAGTGCAGTCTACGATCAGATGTACCCCTTATACCACGGACTGTACCCGGCGTTGCGTTCCGGTTTCGATGCCGTTGCACGAATAGCGAAGTAGGAATTGTCTGGCAGGATGTTCTGCGTTGCGCAACGCATATGCACGTCACAAGATTTCATGAATGTACAATCCCTGAAAGGCGACATGAAGACTCGCATCCGAGATGCACTCTCGCCTTATCTGCATCGAGGTTGGCTGGTGTGGCAGTTGAATATCAGATCCCACAGCGGGAGCGACGATCATCGGCCTGCCGTATTTGAACGTTTTCTGTATGTGCATATCCTCAGGTTCTGGTGATTGCGAGACCCTCTTTGTGGACACAGACTTAGGCATTTTCCGCAGCACGAACGGCCGCGTGCCTGGTGGGAGGGAGGCTTGTCCGCCAGGTACGCCCCCGTGCTCAGCCTGGCTCTCTCGCCCAGCTATGCCGCCGACGGCGTGCTGTTGGCTGGTACGGAATCGTGTTGCCTCTTCGGTTCACATGACCGGGGACGCACCTGGGCTCGCCTGGGCGAAGACGTTGTCTTGGACGCTGTGAATGGCATCGTGCTTGCGCCGGACTTCGCCGCCAAGGCGGATGCGCTGGTGATGCTCGGCGAGGCGGTGCTCGCGACGCGCGATGGCGGCCAATCCTGGTCGGATGCGAAACCGCCTAGCTGCTGAATAGGTCCTGGTCTTCATGGGAGGCCCACAGGGAATCGACCAAGGTGCTCCTCTGCTACCCTTGCTCGCAAGAGGCGGTGTAGTGCGAATCTGACATCGCCCGCGGGAAGAGGAAGACCGCGAATCCTGTGGAAGACAGAGAGCGCGCCGTCGCTTGAATCGTTCACTCCTCTCCAAAGACCTGGAGTGTTTCCACGTAAGACTCCGGAAGCCCAAAATCGTAGCGTTGGCCATCTATCATCAGACCCAAGAAGCCATCCTGCTGTCTTAGCCGATCCAGTGCAGACGTAAGCTGGAATTCGCCCCGTTCACGCACGTTGTTGGATATGTCTTCCTCGAGAAAGTCGAACAACTTGGGTTGGATGATATACTGTCCAAACACTGTGAGGTACGTGCCCTCCGGCAGGCCACGCACCTGCAGACTGTTTCGAGCATAGTCGACGGTTGGCTTCTCCGCGAACTCGGTGATACTGAGCAGGTGATTCTCCTCTAGCCAGACCCCTGTCACCGTTCCGAAATTCGCGATCTGCCCTTCTGGTGTCTGGCGCAAACCCAGGACACTCATAGCATGTTGCTGGTAGGCGTTGATCAACTGTTCCGCGCAAGAGGTCTCGCCGTACGAGCGGTAGATATGATCGCCAAGCATCAGCAGAAAGGGTTCATCTCCGATTGCCTCTCGAGCGCAGTAGACTGCGTGGCCGAATCCCTGTTGCGTCTCCTGGATCACAAACGTCACCCGGTGCCCCATCTCCAAGATGCTTCTTGCGTACTCCTGGGACTGGCGAGGCAGCTTGTTGAAGTTCTCTATCGTTATCTGCTCGTTGAACAAGGTTCGAAATGCATCCAGATCATGCTCCTGCACGACGATGATGACCTGCTCGATTCCAGCTCTGAGTGCTTCCTCTACGATGAGCAGGATCGCCGGTTTCGCTATCCCATCACGATCCACGATGGGGAATAACTCCTTCTTGGTCGCCTTTGTTGCTGGAAAGAGCCGGGTCCCGAAACCTGCTGCTGGGATGAGCGCCCTACGCACCTTCGGTGTAGCGTGCAGGGACAGCGTAAGACAAGACATCCCGAAGTCGCGTTCGAGGATCTCGATCACAGCCTTCTGATCGGCTTCGCTGCGAGTGATGAACTGGGCTGTGCCATCGCCCTGTGAACCAACACCCTTGCCACCCCAGATATGTGGCCTGAGGCCTTCCTGGTCCAAGACCTGGTGCAAGACCGGAGCTGTCAATTCCTCAGGACACGCCGGGGTGGCGTAGCGGTCAAAGAACTCCTGTGCTTCGTACATCAACGCCCCTAGCCTCTCGGCATCCGCTGATTGCACGGCTTCGACGGCTTGATGCACAATGCGCTTATTGATGGGCCCCAACAGCTGCTGCACACCTCGCTCCGTCTCACCTTCAGCGTAGGGGAAGCACCGATTAAGGCGGGAGAGGATCTCCATCGTGTCCTTTTGTGCGTTTAGATCGACTATCACGAAGTACATATCCTCCGGGATCTTCAGCTCCGCTACGTCAAGGTGATCACCGTCGAACGTCATGAGGATCGGGCGATTCCCATAGGCACAGCCCTGGTCCATACGTCCGCAGCGGGAAGGCGTTGTGATTTCACCCTGGTAAGCCAGCTCCATCTCGCCTCGGATCGTCATCTTCAGGTCATAAACGCGGTTGAAGGCTCGTGCAGTAAGAACAGAGATGGCTGCGCTGGACGAGAGCCCTTTCTTGATGGGCAGATCGGTCTTGTAGTTGTCGACCACCAAACCACGAACCTGGTAGTTGGTGAGAATCTGGTAAGCGACCCCTGCCACGTAACTCCAATAACCTCCCCCTTGCGCTTCCGCCAGGAGGGCGGTGGCTTCCATCGGGATCTCATACGGCCCGATCTTCTCGCTATCCGGAGTGGTGGAGGTGAGTAGCAATGCAGATGGATGTGACTGCACCTCAGCATAGATGCCCTGATCGGTCCCGACCAGCAGAGTGAAACCCTTTCCGATATCGGCGTTGAAACGCCGATATCCACCTGCCCAATCAGAATGCTCACCCAAAAGGCAGATGCGTCCAGGTACGAAGATCTTCACGATCCCTCCTCTCTCATGAGAGTCTCACAAGACGATTCATCGGTGAATGACCATTCGAGCTTGATTCCCACGGCGTGGAAGTGACCTCGCGGTCTGTGGTCGTTATACACCGAGAACACCGACGGGTCAACTCGGAGAGAAGGCACACGGCAGTGCTTCGTAGTTTGACTTCATCCTTCACCACCCCTTCCGCGGCGCTGTCGGCGGAACCCACGTCAGAGCGCTGGCCACCGACGCAGTGCAAGGGGCAACTCTGGTCATCCAGGCGTGCCTGTGGGGATAGCCGAGACGGCATAGGTGCTGGAGGGCCGATTCTTGAGCACATCCCGGCTGACTCCCGCTGGCCCAACCGAGACCGCTTCTTCATACACCGCCTGGCGGCTGCCTCGGGGAAAGGATAGAATCTGAGCATGATGACTGTCCACCGTGGCGAGACTGGCCTCAAGTGGGGATTGCTCTCCACAGCACGTATCAACCGCCGTCTGATCCCAGCGGTTCGCGCCGCTGAGCGCGCCGAGCTGGTCGCAGTCGCCAGCCGCAGCCAGCAGCGGGCAGAGGCCTACGCTGCTGAGTGGGGCATACCCCGTGCCCACGGGAGCTACGAGTCGCTGTTGGACGACCCCGACGTGGATGTGATCTACATCTCGCTGCCCAACAGTCTTCACGGCGAGTGGACAGTTCGGGCCGCCGAGGCCGGCAAGCACGTCCTGTGCGAAAAGCCGTTCGCGGTCAGTGTCGCCGAGTGCGACCGGATTGTCGCTGCCGCCGAGTCCGCTGGAGTGGTAGCGGTCGAGGCGGTGATGTACCTTTACCACCCTTTGCTGGCTGAGGCTCGCCGGCTGACCCGGGAAGGTGCCGTGGGCCGGGTGAAGCTCGTGCGAGGATCTCATTGCATCCTCTTGGACCAGCCCGATGATGTGCGCTGGAAGCCCGAGTTGGCTGGCGGGGCACTGTGGGACGTGGGTAGCTACCCCGCCAGTTTCATCCGCTGGGTGGCTGGCGAGCCAGAGGAGGTCTTTGGCTGGCAGACGCTCGCCGAGAGCGGCGTGGACGAGACCTTCGTGGCGCTGTTGCGCTACGGAAATGGTTTGCTGGGTGCCTTCGACTGCGACTTCCGCTCTCCGTGGCGCGCCGAGGCGCAGGTCTTCGGCACCGAGGGGACATTGACGATCAAGCACCCGTACGTTATCGACGGTGAAAGCAAGATCATCCTGTCTCGAGAGTCGGGAGAGGAGGAGTCCGGTGTAACGGGCATCGACGTCTATCAGTGTGAAGTCGAGGCCTTCACTGCTGCCGTGCTGGACGGAGCGCCGTTGCCCGTGTCTCTGATGAGCAGCCGCGCCAACGTGGCTACGATAGCAGCGCTCTACGAATCGGCTCGAAGCGGATCCCCCCAGCCAGTCTCTTCTGTCTGAAGTGCTGCCGAAGGCGCTTGTGGCCTCGGAGGGTGTTGGGTCCTTTCTCTCCGAGGTTGGCCAACCCCCCACGACGCAGTTCCTGTGGTCATTCGACAGACTCCACAATCCGCTCAGAAGGCGATGGCCTCTTACACAGACGCTGCGCGGCGCACGTGCTTCACGGTGTAGGTTGGCTGCCGGATCCTACGACATGTGCTAGAATGTCCGACGACATATAACCGAGCAGACGCCGCGCGGGGGCAGACTATGTCTTTGTCAGAATTGGAGAACAGCAGCAAGCGTGTTCTGATGTTCGGTGGCAAGGGAGGGGTAGGAAAGACGACCTGCTCCGCGACGACCGCCTTGCACTATGCGTCCCTGGGCCGGAAGACCCTCATCATCTCCAGCGATCTTACTCCGTCGCTGTCGGACATCTTCGAGATGGAGATAGGTCCTGTGGAGAAGCCGGTGGTGGGGGTGGAGAACCTGCACGGCCTGGAGATTGGCCCCGACGAGGTGATGAAGAGGTGGAAGAACAAGTTCGGTCCCGAGATCTACGAGGCGGCTTCTTCTTTGATTGACATGGAGTACGACGACGTCATAGACTACGTGGCCCTAGCCCCTGGGATCCAAGAGGAGTTTATGCTGGACTACGTGTTGGAGCGGGTCAAGGATGGCTCCTACGACCTGATCGTGTGGGATACGGCTCCGGCTGGGGATACCCTGCGTCTGCTGGAGCTGCCCTACAAGTTCATCGCGCACCTGCGGACGGCGCCCAGGATCTACATGAGGGCCAGGGATGCACTGAAGCTGAAGAAAGTTCCGTTTCTGGCTCTGATCGAGAGCTGGAAGGCCCTCGCTGAGGAAGTGACCAGTTTCTTGAGAGATCCCCAGAATACCGAGTTCATCCTGATCACCATCCCCGAGGGGCTGGGCGTCTACCAGGCCAGAAGGTTGATCACGGAGTTCGGGCGGTTCGGACTGGATATCCGCTACGTGGTGGTCAACAACGTGGTACAGAACGCGGACAGCGACTTCAATAGAGAGCGGATGGAAATGCAGCAGGGGTACATCCAGATGCTACGAGACGAGCACGGCGACGGCAGAAAGATCCTGGAGGTGCCCCTGTTCGCCCGTGAGATCAAGGGCGTGGAGAGACTCAGAGAGCTGGAGCGGGTGCTCTTCGCGGGCTAGCTCGTGGGCGATGTCCTTGTCGGCAGCGCCTGGTCTGTCGCTTGCGCGATTGTAGTCTACTGCTCTTCCAGAGGCGCGAAGAAGAGCCTCGTGCGGGTGATCCCCTTCACGTGCTCGGCGAGGCCCAGTTGGTCGAGAACCTCGTCGGGGCGGCCCGTGCCTCCCTCGCCTGCTCTTAACCTCATGCCCAGCGTGTACTGAGACTCGTCCCTCGACTCCAGCCACAGCTCCTCTACGAGGGGCCGCAGGTCATACTCCCTGTTGCGGCGCTGCCGTGGCAGCCTTTCGCTGGCGAGGAGGGCGTCGAGCCGCGCCCCTATCTCTTGTACCGTATGGTCCGCTTCCACGGTGGCCAGGTACTGGGCCGCCTGCACCTGAGTCTGAAGGGCCGGCAGCGTGGGGTAGACCTCTTCCACCTTTGACAAGCTGATGCCCGCGGGAAGCTGCCTGGCGACGGCAGAGGCGAAGTCGCGGGGGGCCAACGGTCTCTCCAGGGTGACATCGATCAACTCCTCCTGGCCGGTGACGCCCACCGCCAGAGGGAAGGCGATGGAGATCTTGGGCCGGGGGTTGTAGCCCAGGGAGTAGGCGAGTGGCACGTTGGCCCGGCGCAGCGCCCGCTCCCAGAGGCGCATCAGGTCGAGGTGGGAGATATACTTGACCTCCTCCTCCTTGGCGAAGGTGACTCGGAGGCGTTGGGTCGTTTCTGTCGATGGTCTCAAAGAGGGACTACCTCCAGGCGTTTCTCACCGGGCGTGGGTCTTCTCTTCACTGAGGCAGCCCCAGCCTCCGCTGCGCATCGCTTGAGTCTCTCTGGGGAACGACTCCAGAATGCCACAGGTCCGGCACGGCCCTTCGCGACAGTCGAGGGTTTTCTCTTCGTTCAGGCTGCGCCGGTACTCGCTGATCAGGTACTCCTTGCTGACCCCCGGGCTGAAAAGATCCCAGGGCAGGGTCTCCTCCAGCGACCGCTCCCGGTGGGCATAGAAACCCGGGTCCAGTCCCTGGGCGGCGAAGGCCTCCCACCAGAACTGGACGTTCAGGGCTTCGCTCCAGGCATCGAACCTGGCCCCGCGTCGCCAGGCCTCCAGGATCACCCCACCCAGGCGGCGGTCTCCGCGAGAGAGGGCCGCCTCCAGCAGACTCGTCTGCGGGTCGTTCCAGCTCAGTTTCAGGCCCCGGCCCCTGATCAACCGCCTCAGAAGGTGGTGCTTCTCTTCCAGGGAGGATTGCTCTTCCAGCGGTGCCCACTGGAAGGGGGTATGGGGTTTGGGGATGAAGGTGCCCACACTGACGTTGACCTGGGCCTTTTTCCCG
>DAOUEW010000339.1:0-12121 GCA_034430275.1 Anaerolineae bacterium
TGAAACGTGAAGAACTTGGCTATGAAATGAATCATGTCTATAAGCGGGAGATATAGGACGAACAGGAGCGATATGACGAAGTGTACCGCTAGGGGAGGAGCAATGGTGACATTAGGATCTATAGTGATGAGTCCTTGCACAAGTCGGCTCATGGCAGGTACGGAATCACCACCATCTATCCACGCATAGAAACCACTGACACAGACCACACCCAGGAACAGCAGATTGGCGTACCTGGAGATGGTGTTGAAGGGCCGCAGGTTGGAATCGAGGGCACGTTTGAGGACCAGACCGATGGAACCTACTCCTCCGAGCAAATAGCCTCCTAGTGCGAGAACGGAAGCGATCCTCAGAGAAGAATGCAGGACGTACGGTGGCGATGGAGCAAGCGACAAAATGGCGCTCACCAGCAACAGAAGAAGCATTCCAGCTATAAGGTACATGCCCATGTGCAATGAGAAGGCGAGAGGCCACAGGCTCTGGTTGTGCTGCCAGACGCCCCTCAACAAGAGGATCTCCTTGCCCATGTACACTATCGGAGAGATCCGGGACCTGGCTCGAGGCTTGGTCCACCACTCATAATCCTCCAGATAGGAACCCCCATATCGACCCTTCCCCTTTTCATGCGGTATGGGCGCCAGTTCCCAACGCAGATGAATTGGAAGCCTGATCAGTACCCAAGTACGATACGCAACCACAAGCGAAGAAACGCCAAGGGCAGCGAAGGCGAAGATATGCCAGGCGAATCCGGACATGGAACCTTCTCAGAACAGTGTAGTGCAGCAAGCCGGGCAGGGTTTCATGGCCTTTGCGCGGCCGAGAGGGAAGAATTCCACTCCAAGGGGCCCGGGCTCAGCACGTGTGGAACCCCCCTGACAGCCTCCGCGGGCGGTGTCCATTTGCCCCTACCCTCGAGGATGAGCTTTCTGGACCTCTCTCGATGAGCAGCTTCGCGCCAGGGAGAAGGGGTGCGAGACAGGAAGCTCCTACGACTTCACTTCATGCTGTCGATAATGAACTCAGCCGCGAGCCTGGCGCCTATCGCCGGAGGCAGGCCGCACTTCTCGAAGCCCTTCTCGCCCGCGAAGGTCATCATGGCCTCCTCACTGTCCCCAGGGTTCAGTCTGTGTCCGAGGATCACCGTCTCTATGATGTCGGCACAGTAGATATCTCCGATTTCGCCCTCGAACAGGGCCATGTGCTTCTGGGAAGTCATGATCGTGTCATTCATGGCCATGAAGTCCAGCCGGTCATCGCCGCCGAAGTAGAGCCCAAATACGATCAGACTCCCGGTGATGCCTCCACATATCTCGCCAGTGCCGCCGACGCCCGGGAAAGGAGTCAAGGCCTTGATAACCTCCATACTCCCTAGGCCGAATTCCTCCATCAAGGCCAGCGCTGTGCCCTGGGCACAGTTCTTGGTAACGAAGTTGTATTCCTCGGCCCTACGCTGCACCCGCTCGAGGATCTCCTCCCTGTTGGCCAGGACCTCATCCGGGTTCAGCGTCTTCCTGGGGATGCCCTCAGCCATCAGTTTCCTGATTCTGGCCTGAAGCCCGGGCTCATCCCAGTCTCTTGCCGCCAGCTCGTCCACCCTTTTCTTCAGTGCCTCATAGTCTGCCATGGTCTAGCCAACTCCTTCGCTATCTTGTTGTCGTGATGCCATGATGATCGAGGATATCGGTGTGCACTCCAATGACTGGAGAAAGCACTCGGCACACCCTACAGTGGCTGCATGTCGAGGGGGTAGAAGGCCATCGACAGCTTCGTGATGAGAGCGCCGGCGGGCGTGTTGGCGATGGCTCCGTCGTCACCAATGGCAAAGAACTTGCCGGTCGTTCTCATCTGATCCCAGTTGTAGAAGAACACGGTGGAAACGGGCAGACCGAATTCGCGAAAGGCGAAAACGTATTGGTTGTCGTCGAACTTGTAGACGGTAGCCAGGTCGACATCGCCCTCACCGCGCAGCGGTCCCACGATGCACTGCCAGGCATAACGCTTTGAATTCAGGTAGATGTGCTCGAAGCATTGCCCAGGACTGTAAGAATAGAGCCCGCGCAAGCCTATCAGGTCCCGCGTCGGCGCCGGCTTGCGGTGCGTGGGCGGAATGGCCGGATCACCCAGTACGCCGGGCGAGAACTCATGGACCGCCCGGGGTTCCTGGCCCACATCGCCTTCCCGCATCTTTGTACGGACCGCGAGCACTTGCCGTGTTTGAACGTTGACGATGAAGGTCTGCGACTGACGAGGCTCTTGGGTGAAAGTCATATCACTGAAATAGGTCTGCGGCGCTACCTCCACCACCTCGCACCAGTCCGTCCCACCCTCGTTGTCGCTTCGCCAGGCGACCTTGTTACGATCTACGAAGTCAAGATCAAAGGACGTTCCCGAGTCGAGCGTGATCTTCATCGTCTGATTCACCAGCGCCGATGTCTGGGGAAGACGGTGGGTCGCCATCTCCGAGGCGTAGTCCTCATACTTGTAGTCAGTTTCACCTTCCCGCTGTGGCACTGTGTTGTCCCTCCTTGGCGAATAGACTCTTTCTCAGACGCCCCACTTCACGCCGGCATTGGTCAACGCGGCTCCTGCAACATCAACAACCGCCGCTCCCCCATCAAGTAGAAGAACAGCCCCCGTCATAAACGTGGAATCATCGCTGGCGAGGTAACTACAAATGCCGGCGATCTCACTGGGTTTGGCCGTCCGTCTCAGGGGGACCATGGAAGATATACACGCGAAAACGCCATCCAGATCGGTCCCCAATACTTCGCCGAGGGGGCCGAGTGATTTCTCCAGCATCTTCGTCCTAGTGCCGCCCGGACAGACCGCATTGCACCGGATCTTCGATGTGCCGAAATCCAACGCGACCTGTTGGGTGAGCCCAATGAGACCCGCCTTTGATGCGCAGTATGCTGGCATGCCAGGCAGGCAGCGTACGCCTCCCAAGGAAGCGATGTTGATGATAGAACCGCCACCTCCCTCAATCATGTGTGGTATGGATGCCTTCATCAGATACATGGGACCGGTGAGGTTTGTTTCGAGAACTGTGTGCCAGACCTCCGGATCTACGTCAACGACGGTCGTACCGCCCGGGTCTATGGCAGCGTTGTTCACCAGCACGTCGAGTTTCCCAGTGAATCCGAGCGCCGTATCAACCATTCGCCTGGCGTCTTCAAGCTTGGCTACATCTCCAGAGCATGTCACTACGCTCCCCGCCGGCGACTCTTCGGCCACCTGATCCAGAGGTTCCTGACGCCGGCCCGTTATGCATACCCTCGCTCCGTCAGCAATGAACCGCTCAGCAATTGCGGCGCCTATGCCAGTACCCCCTCCAGTGATGAGCGCTACTTTCCCGTCTAGTTTCATCTCCACGCCCCACCGAGACCGTCAACGGCAAGCGCGTCTACTATTCGAATGAAGAGCGACCGTTTTCCATGATTGGGCCGCCGATTGCACAGTAGTCACGCTAGTCCTCGACCTTAGTCTCCTTTTCTAGCACCTGGGCCAAAGCTTCGTAGCCCTCATTGCCAAACGACTGGAACTGCATGGTGAGCAACTCTGAGTACTTGAAACCCTTATCTTTGATCCAGTCTCTATGGACCTTGTCTCCCCTCCCGATCATGTGTCGAGCCAAATCCATAGCAGTGCTCGACACTTTCTTGCATACCGGGCAGTGATAGCTCACGGGCAACCTCCCAATTCGCAGTGATCCATTGCTCAGGACTGCTTGCTTTGCTTCTCCTTATCCCTCAGGGCTCTGAAAACCTTCTCTGGGGTTATGGGCAAGTCGGTTACTCTCACACCCACCGCATCGTATACGGCATTGCCTATGGCCCCGGCAGTGGGATTGGTCAGTCCTTCCCCAGCTTCCTTGGCACCGAACGGTCCTTCGGGCTCATAGGTGTCAATCTCCAAGATCTCGGTCTCCGGCATATCTAAGGAGCGGATAAGCTTATAGTCGGCTATCGACGGATTGAGTATGTTGCCTCCGTCCATAGGCTGGTCTTCACAGAAGCCATAGCCTCCGGCCATCATGATGGCCCCCTCCAGTTGCCCTTCGATGCCTACGGGGTTGATAACCGTGCCGCTCTCGTGGGCGGTGGTTACATTCGTCAGACCGTATTTCCCAGTTTCAGGATCCACTTCCACCTCGACAGCCTGGACACCAAAGCTGTAGGCGGGAGATATCATACCCTTGCGGTGGGGAGTATAGTGCCCCCGGCCGATGATCACCTCGCCATCTCTACCCCTGATCGCCTCCTTGACCATGTCGAAGTAGGAGACGCCCCTTTCTGGACGGTCGACCAGATGCACCCATTGGTCTTTGATGTCCAGGTCATAGACGATGTTGGCGCCCATCTTCGCGGCGGCGTACTCCAGGATTTGACTCTTGGCGTCTGCTGCCGCCATCTTGACGGCGTTCCCGTTCATCAGCGTTTCCCGGCTGCCCCAGGCACCGAGGTCAGCAGGACAGATATCGGTATCACTGGCATGTATCCTAATGTCCTCAAGGCGTACTCCCAGCTCCTCAGCACAGATCATGCTCAGTGTTGTATCAGAGCCCTGGCCAATGTCACAGGCCCCAGTGAACAAGTCTACTTTGCCATCGATATTCACCCTGACCAAAGCCGCTGAGAAAGCATAAGGTGTATCGAACCAGTTGAAGATACCACCGGACATGAATCCGTAGGCGGCTACGCCTATTCCATGGTTAGGGGGTAGCTCACCCCGCTTCTTGATGTATTCGTCGATAGAATCTAGGCACTCGTGCAGCCCGCAACTCTGGATGAAGGCCTGCCCGGGAACCTCATAGTCAGGGGTCATCCCGTTCTTGCGCCTGATTTCAATGGGGTCTATTCCCAGGTCGTGAGCTAGCATATCCAATTGGGATTCCCCAGTGAATGTTGACTGCGGGGCGCCGAAGCCGCGCATGGCTGACGACGGTGCTGTGTTGGTATAAACCCGATAGCCATCATACCTGTAATTGGGATACTTGTAGGGGAATGACGAGAAGAAGCCGGTAAGGTAAAGTGCGGTAGCTCCCATGGCGGTGTAGGCTCCGCCCTCGGTGATCACTCGGACTTCTTTCGCCAGGAGAGTGCCATCTTTCTTGGCGCCGAGTCTAAGATAGTAGTACATCGGCGTTCGCCGCTTGGTGGCGGTGAACTCCTCTTCCCGGGAGAGCACTATCTTCACCGGCTGACGCAACTTCATGGACAGCACAACGGCACAGAATTGGGCCGAATCTAGCTCGAACTTGCTACCGAAGCCGCCTCCGGTGGGCGGCTTGATCACCCTTATATCGCCCTCTCTCAAGTCCAGGATGTCAGCCAGCAATCTCTGGATGTAGTAAGAAGACTGCGTTGAAGTCCACACCGTGAGCTTGCCGCCATGGTCGAAACTGGCCACGGCATCGTGGGTCTCCATGCAAACATGGGCCTGTGATGAGCACTTGAATTTGTCTTCGCGAATATAGTCACACTTCTTGAAAGCCTCATCAACATCGCCCCACTCAATGTGGCGGGTCACATTCATGTTGAGTTCAACACCATCATGAATCTGAGGTGCATCTTCCTTGATCGCTTCCAGCGGGTCGAAAACAGCGGGCAGCGGCTCGTATTCAACTTCGATCAAGTCCAGCGCTTCCTCAGCGGTGTCTTCATCGATAGCAGCTACCGCTGCCACCGGGTCGCCGATGTAGCGAACCTTCTCACGACAGAGGATTTCCTCATCACAGAGCTCGGGGAACCGCCGCCAGATACCCTGTTTGCGTCCCAGAGTATCCTTTCCGGTCACTACGGCCTTCACCCCGATCAACTTCTCCGCCTTGCTGGTATCGATGTTCAGAATCTTGGCATGAGGGTACGGGCTTCTAAGGATCTTGCCATAGAGCATGTTTGGCAGCACCATGTCGAAGGTGTATTTGGCGCTACCGGTTACCTTGTCCGGCCCATCGACCCTGCGTACCCGTTGACCGATCACTGAGTACTTGCTCATTTCTTCTCCTTATACTCACCGTTGACCACAGCAGTTACAGCACGAATGATGCTGTTATAGCCGGTGCACCGGCAGATATTACCGTGGATCCCTTCCTTTATCTGCTTCTTGGTGGGCTCAGGATTCTCGTCCAGCATGGCTTTGGCTGACATCAGCATTCCCGCGGTGCAGAAGCCACACTGTAAAGCACCGTGGTCCAGGAACGCTTCCTGTAGAGGGTGCAGCTCACCGCCACTGGCCAGACCCTCGACCGTCAGCACCTCACCGCCGTCTGCCTGAAGCGCCAGTATGGAGCATGACTTGACCGCCATCCCATTGAGCATCACCGTGCAAGCGCCGCAGCTAGCGCTATTGCAGCCTCTCTTGGTCCCGGTCAGCCCCAGGTGATCTCTCAGCACTTCGACGAGCAAGGTCTTAGGTTTTACGTACAGCTCATAAGGCTGACCATTCACTACCAGTCTTAGCTCTTTTCTCATGTTCCGAAACCTTCTTCCTAGGCCTGTCTAGCCCTGGCTAGGGCTTCCTTGCCTACTCGGGCCACCAGAACCTTGACTAACTCCCGCCGGTACTCCTCGGAGGCAGAGATGTCAGATATCGGTTCAGCCTCGTGTGAGGCTTCCTGCCCGGCCTCCTTGAGTCGCTTGTCGGTGATCTTCTTGCCTCTTAGCACCTCTTCCGCCTGTTTGGCCCTAATCGGAGTGGCTCCACAAGCGCCCAGCACTATCCGGGCATCTCTGCACACGCCATCGCCCGAGTCCAGGGTAATCGACACGGCGACCCCGACTGTGGCCACGTCGCTCTCTATGATATTGAATTTGGTGTAGGCAGTGCCGGTGTGAGGCGGGGCGACCGGCACTTGGATCTCAGTGAGCAGCTCGCTAGGTTCCAGCGCGGTCTCGAAGAAATTCAGAGAGAAATCTTCGACCGCCATGTTCCTCGTGCCTCCAAGGCCGGCTGTAGTCAACGTGGCGTTCAGTGCTATCAGCACCGGCGCTGGGTCTCCCGCCGGATCACCATGACTGATGTTGCCGCCGATGGTTCCCCAATTGCGGGTCTGGATTGAGGCTAGCCTGTGTTCCATCTCGGCCAGTACGCCGAAACCATTCTTCATGGCCGGCGATTTCTCTATGGCCCGATGTGTGGTTACGGCGCCGATCTTCAGCCCTTCCCTAGCATCAGACTCGATGTAGTTCAACTCGGATACGCCCTTGATATCGATCAGATACTCTGGCGCGAGCAAGCCTTGTCTCATTAGGATCAGCAGAGACTGCCCCCCGGCGATTACTTTACACTCGTCCTGGTGTTCGTCCAGCAAGGTGAGGGCTTCCTCGAGCGTTTTGGGAGCCAGGTACTCAAAGTCTCGTAGCATTATCGTCCACCCCGCTTGATTATGTGGATCTGAGCAATGTCAGCCTACTCTTCCACCTTCTTGTCCTGTTCGGCCATTCGACTCTTGAGTGTCTCCTGCAAGTTCGTAGTGACCTCTTCTTCCAGCTGCTTAGTTTTGGCTCGCATGATCCGTTCCCCGAAAGTAGCCAGTCGCCCGACCAAACTCACATTCGAGCTATATGACAACTCCACACTATCCTTTGAGGTCTCGGTCAGGTTCAGCGTGGTCTCTTGCGTGAAGGTGCCTGCCTTACCTATGTCTGCACCTCTGCCCACCGCTTTCACATATCGCGGCGGATCTATCTCGGTTAGAGTGGTGGTGAACTTCAACCGTACTGATATTGGCCCAACCTTCTGTTTGACCACGGCGTCATAGGTGTTCTCTCCGACCTCTTCGATCTTTTCGGCACCGGGAATACACGCGGCGAGTGTATCTATCTCGAATAGAAGATCCCACACCTCCTCAATAGGTGCTTGCAGAGTGAACTTCCCCTCAATCAGCATTTGAAATCAGACCTCCTGTTCTTGATCGCTTTCGTGGTTACGGACAAACGGATCTATGGCACTATTCCGGATCATTGATGGTATCTCAAATGTCCCGTTTGATCCTGCTCCTGGGGGAAACGATGGAGCTTCCTTGGCGAACTCCCCCGGTTTGCTAAGGTATCCCCTATAGTCTTGGCAGAAACACAGATAGTAGTGCCTACCTCTATACAAGGCGCATTCCTCGCATAGTCTATTGGAAAAAGGGCACATCATTCTTATCTTGGCCACTGATAAACGCTCCTGATGCTCTTGCCAATGAGCAGTAATTACACAGGCCCAGCCGCGTTAGTCGCTCTCCTGTTCTACCGCAGGCTCGATGGCCAGAGACACTCCCTCCACCTACTCCTCCTCTCCGCAGATGTCCCTTTCCAGGAACATCTCACCATCGTTCCTCAACTTGCACCTGTACCGTCAAGCTGAATGCCCAAGGCAGCGATGCGCTCAGACCTCTCATCGGTCAAAGACTCCACCATCGCCAGCCCTGGAGCCGCCGATAGACCTTCCCGGAGTGCCAAGCGGGATTGTACATCAGGAAGGAGCGCCCACCAATGCCTTTCCTGTAGATACGACTGCTCCGCATGGTATGAGACCCACCAATAGAGTGCGATCGGATCGGCTATCTTTGGCTCTTCTTCTCCCTCAGAGCCGCTACCACTTTCTCAGGCGTTACGGGGAGCTCCTTGAACCACACCCCGGTAGCATCGTGAATGGCGCTGACCACCGCTGGAGGCGTGCTGACAATGCTTCCTTCGGAGGCTTCCTTAGCGCCAAAGGGACCGTCAGGATCGTCAGTAACCACATCTATCAGCCTTATACTTGGCACGTCTGTAGAGACAGGCATTCTGTAGTCCAGGAAGGTCGGGTTCAGCGTTGTTCCTCTGTCCATGATGAAGTCCTCGTACAGAGTCTGCCCCATCCCCTGAATCGCGCCACCCTCGATCTGGCCTTCAGCCGCGATCGGGCATAGCAGGCGGCCGCAATCGGAGGCAATGACAAAATCGCTAACGATGATCTCTCCTGTCTCCACATCTACACCAACCTTGGCGGTCTGGGCAGTGAAACTGTATGAAGTCGCGCCATTGCCTATGCCACTGTCAAGGTCTAAAGGCCCCACACCATAGCTCGAGTAGCCGGTACCCAGTATGACTGCCCCCGTGCCTGAGTAGCAGGCAATCCTGGCCAGCCTGCCAAATGGCATGGCCTTCTCAGGATCTGATAGGACGAACACCTTCCCCTGCCTAATCTCTATGTCTTCGGGCTCTACCTGCCAGGTCTTGGCCGCAGCTTCCAGTAGCTGCTTCTTGGCCTGTCGGGCGGCCTTCTGAGTCGCCTGTCCAGCAAGGATCGTGACGCGGCTCCCATAGCTGCCAGGATCAACCGGGGTATAGGCCGTGTCCACTCTCTTGATGTCCACGTCGTCCAGATTGACCCCTAGCTCCTCGGCAGCAATCATGCACAGCACGGTGTCGGAGCCCTGCCCACAATCCGTAGCGCCGGTTATAAGATTTACCGTCCCGTCCTCACAGATCCTGACGATTGCAGCACACGCTTGATGCCCCATCTGCCTTGCGCCACCAAGGTAGGAGGTACTTGACAAGCCAACGCCCCAAGAGATGTCGCCCTCCTTCCCGCGTGTTCTATCTCGTTCTCGCCAGATGGGGTCCTCGATGGCTTTCTCAATGCACTCCTTGATACCACAGGTCTTCAGCGCCACCTTGTTGATGGTCTCGTATACGGTACCCGGCTCCGGATTGTCAATAGCGTTTCGCATCCTCATCTCTACAGGGTCGATGCCTAGTTCCTCGGCGATCATCTCCATCTGGATCTCAGCCGCAAACCGGGTGTGGGTAATGCCGTGTCCCCTCATAGCCGCGCCGATGGGGCTGTTAGTGAAGACCCTGTAGGCATCATACTTGAAGTTGGGTAGCTTGTAGGGCAGAGTGGTCATAAACCCGGCCAGATACATGCTGAGGGGGCCGACAGCGGTATAGCCACCACCATCGGCAATCACCCGGTGATGTACCGCTGTTAGCCTTCCATCCTTGTCCACTCCCATCTTGCTATAGACGATCATGCTGTGCCGGCGCCGGCTGGTGGCCAGTTCCTCTTCCATGCTCTCAATGTACTTGACCGGCCTCCCCGTTTTCTTGGACAGCAAGACGGAGCAGAAATCGCCGGCCAGAGAATCGTTCTTCGTCCCACCAAACCCACCGCCGATGAATGGCTGCACGACTCGTACTCGATTCAGAGGCAGCTTGAAACACGCCGCGAGGTGTCGATAGTGGAAGTAAGGGCTCTGCTTTGCCGCCCAGACGGTGATGTAGCCAGACGGGTCATAGTAGGCCAGCGTAGCCGGAGGCTCCAGGTAACCGTGGGTTGCTCTGGAGATTCTGAATCTATCCTCGCGCACAACATAGGAGTCAGCGAAAGCCTTCTCGACGTCACCGAAGTCCCAGTGGTACTCGACACTGATGTTGTTCTTTACGTAGTCGTGAACCATGGGCGCCCCGTCCTCCATGGCCTCCTCCGGGTCGAAGACGCCGGGCAACTCCTCATAGTCCACCTTGATCAGCTCACAAGCTTCCTCAGCCACGTCCTCGTCGACCGCGGCCACCCCCGCTACCGCCTCGGCCATGTAGCGCACTTTGTCTACTGCCAGGGGCGGCTCATCCCTGGTAGGACGCATCCAGCCCCACGTCCAGCCGCCAAAGTCCTTCCCGGTGACCACTGCCTTCACTCCAGGCAGCCTCTCCGCTCGGCTGGTGTCAATGCTGAGAATCCGAGCATGGGGATAGGGACTCCTGAGCAGCTTGCACCTCAGCATGCCGGGCAGCGCATAGTCGGCGGCATACTTGGCATTGCCGGTGACCTTCTCCCTCGCATCCACCCGCGGTAGTCGCTCACCTATGACGGAAAACTCTGCCATCGCTACTTTGCCCCCATCTTCTTGGCTGCCGAGGTTATGGACTCGATAATCTTGGTGTAGCCTGTGCAGCGGCATAGATTGCCGGCTATCCCTCTCCGTATCTCCGCCTCGGATGGATTGGGATTCTCGTCAAGCAGCGCCTTGGCCGACATGATCATCCCAGGGGTGCAGAAGCCACACTGTAGACCTCCATTCTCGATGAACGCCTCCTGGATAGGATGAAGCTTGTCGCCATCAGCTAGTCCTTCAATAGTGGTGATCTGCTTGCCGTCTGCCTCGGCAGCCAGCACCAGACACGAGTTGACCGTTTCGCCCTCCATGATGACGGTGCACGCTCCGCACTCACCGAGTCCGCAACCCTCTTTCGTCCCTGTCAATCCCAACCTGTCTCTGATGACTTCGAGTAGTGTTTCCCAGGGCTGCACGCCAAGCTCGTACAGCGTACCATTTACAGTCAAGCCTACCTGCTTCATCAGACAGCTCCCATTACCTCGTCGCCGAACCTCTAGCCCCCGCCTACCATGTGTTCCACTATGAACAGTTCCTCTACGTCTGGGCCTATCTCAGAAACAACCTGCCCGGTTCTCTTGTCAGCTACCAGTCCTCCCATGGAATCAGCGTAAGTCTCTTTCAAGATCGTCTCCGCCTCCTCGAGACTCACCTCGTTGGTTTCCAGGCCATTCCTGCCCAGGATCTGCACTTTGATCACGCGTGCCATTTCAGCCCTTCGTCTTCTGGCTCGACCCATTCGGGGCAAGGTGTTGTGGCGGTCATAGCATCAAGTACCAGCTTGCCGAATCGCCCGCTTGGTCAACGCCTCGACCATGTGGCATCTGTATTCTGCCGACGCCCGGTGGTCACTAATGGGATGGCACTCCTCGGAGGCAATCTGGGCTGCCCTGTCTATCACCTCGTCGCTCAACTTCTGCCCTCTGACGATGCCTTCTGCCCTGCTCGCCCTGATCGGTGTGGGGGCCACCGCTCCAAGGGCTATCCGTACGTCATTGCAGATCCCATCCTCGGCAACGACTACCGCGGCTACCCCAACGACGGCGAGATCCATAGACCTCCTGGGCGTGAGCTTCAAGTATCTCCCTCTGCTATTTGCTGGCAGGTTAGGCACCTGAATCTCTTGCAGTATCTCTTCATCGCCAAGAACCGTCTCGCTTGGCCCGGTGAAGAAATCCTCGACGTTGATGATTCTCTCCCCTTTCTGGCTGATCAGCTTCAAGCGCGCCTCCAGGCAAAGCATCGCAGGTGCTG
>DAOUEW010000340.1:0-5899 GCA_034430275.1 Anaerolineae bacterium
AGGAGGAACGTGCTGAGGTAGAGGACTCGGAGATAGAGGAAGAAGTGAGCAGAATGACGCGCGTCTACGGGCAGGACCGGCAGATGGTGCGCGACGCTCTCCTCGGGAACGAGCAGATCAGGGAAGACATACGCAACAAACTGTACGGGCGCAAGGTGGTGCAGCGCCTCTTGGAGAGTTCCGGCGTAGTTGACAGTGATGCCCCCGGGGTGGATTCTGAAGTGCCGCCGGCAGAAGATCCCTCCGCGGATGCTGGTACTGAAGAGGGAGCCGTTGAGCCAGCCGCAGGCGAGTAGGGTGCGGCTGGGCCAGGAATCTCGAGGGAGCCTCAGGGAGGTATAACGATGCAGAGTCTCATCCCCATGATCATAGAGTCCACCGGCAGAGGCGAACGGGCCTACGACATCTACTCTCTTCTGCTGAAAGAGAGGATCGTTTTCCTGGGCACCGCCATCGATGACAACGTGGCCAACCTCATCATCGCCCAGTTGCTGTTCCTCGAGCGGGAGGATCCTGACAAGGAAATACATCTGTACATCAACAGCCCCGGGGGCATGATCTACCCCGGATTGGCCGTATACGACACCATGCAACTAATCAAAGCGCCCGTGTCTACCATCTGCGTGGGGTCCACGGCCAGCCTGGCCACAGTGCTCCTTTCTGCGGGGACTAAGGGCAGGCGGTACGGTCTGCCGAATTGCACGATACACATGCACCCCGCTGGCGGGGGTGTGCGTGGGTATGCACCCGACGTCGAGATACAGGCACGCGAGCTGCTGCGCATGCAAACCAGGATCCACGAGATACTCTCCAACCATACGGGACAGAGCGTGGAGAAGATCTCGCACGATTTCGACCGCGACTACTTCATGAACGCGGAGGGGGGCGTTGAATACGGTATCATCGACGAAATACTGACACGCTCAGATGAGGAGGAGGACGGGTAATGTCCGACATGGCGTCGGAGCAGGTGCGCTACTGCTCCTTCTGCAGCAGGCCCCAGCATCAGGTGGGCCGCCTGATTGCCGGTCCCGGGTCCGTCAACATCTGCGACGAATGCGTCGAGCTCTGCCGCGAGATCCTGGCTGAGGAAGAGCCCTCTGCTGCCCCGAGCCCTGCTCCCGTGGGCAAGATCTTGTCCCCTCAGGAGATATGCGGCCGACTGGACGAGTACGTGATCGGGCAGGACCAGGCGAAGCGCGTGTTGTCTGTCGCTGTGTACAACCATTACAAGAGGGTCTTCGCGGGCACTCTCGTCGATGACGTGGAGCTTCAGAAAACCAATATCCTGCTCATCGGACCCACGGGGTGCGGCAAGACGCTCCTTGCCGAGACGCTGGCACGGGTCCTCGATGTGCCCTTCACCATCGCAGACGCGACTTCACTGACGGAAGCGGGGTACGTCGGCGAGGATGTGGAGAACATATTGCTTCGCTTGATCCAGGCAGCCGACTTCGACCTGGCTCGTGCGGAGAAGGGCATCGTCTACATAGACGAGATCGATAAGACTGCTCGCAAGGCGGGCGACAACCCCTCCATCACGCGCGACGTGTCAGGAGAAGGCGTTCAACAAGCCCTGCTCAAGATCATCGAGGGCACCGTGGCCAACGTGCCTCCTCAGGGGGGCAGGAAACACCCCCACCAGGATTTCATCCAGCTCGACACCACGGACGTGTTGTTCGTGTGCGGCGGAGCCTTCGAGGGGTTGGACAACATCGTAGCAGAGCGAGTGGGTGGACGCAGGCCCATGGGATTCCGGGACAGGGACAGCCACGGCAAGGAGGAGCTGACCTCAGCCGAACTCCTGCGCATGGTGATCGCCGACGACCTTCTCAAGTATGGGCTGATACCAGAGTTCGTGGGACGTCTGCCCATGGTCGTGAGCGTAGATCCGCTGGATAGAGAGGCAATGGTTCGTATCCTGACCGAACCGAAGAACGCCTTGGTCAAGCAGTTCAAGAAGCTTCTGGCTCTGGACAACGTCGAGTTGATCTTCACCGACGATGCACTCGAGGCGGCTGCCGAGAAAGCTTTGGAGTATCGGACCGGGGCCAGGGGGCTCCGGACCATCATCGAGCAGGTTCTGCTCGATGCCATGTATGAGATCCCTTCGCTTCGCAACGTACGCAGGTGCGAGATCACGCGAGAGGTGATCACGGGAGACGCCGAACCGGAGTTCGACTTCTGGTCGGAAACCGCCTAGCGCGGTCTGGTGTCTGAAGAAGAAAGCCCCTTGCCGGACGGCAGGGGGCTTTGGTTTTGCGATGAGGGTGCGGCTGTCCAGGTTGCCTACTCGCAGCAACCGGCCGTGGACGCGGCGGCGTCCGCACGGCCTCGGCAACACACCTGTGGGCGGCCGCGCGTAGCCAGGTCGCGATAGGCAGCGACGATCTGCCCTGTGACTATGGGCCAGCCATAGCGCCTGGACATCTCCGACGCTCGTTGCCCCATGTCCCGCCGCATTCGTCCGTCGGAGAGCAAGAGAGCGAGCCTGCGCGCCAAGGCCTCGGGATCGTCGTTGGGAACCAGGAACCCGGTGCATCCGTCCTGCACCGTGAAGGTGAGGCCCCCGACCCTGGAGGCGATGACAGGAGTGCCGCAGGCCATAGCTTCCAGGGCAACCATCCCAAAGGACTCGTAGTGCGAAGGCACGACGCAGACCTCTGCCGCGGAGTAATGGTAGGGGAGCGCCTGCTGCTCTCTCTTGCCCAGGAAGGTCACCACGTCGGAGATGCCGAGTGCCTCCCGCATCTCGTGCAAGCGCGCCATCTCGCGATTCATGTCTACGCCCTCTGCGTCAGGCTCGCCCCCGACGATGCACAGGCAAATCCCGTCGCGCAGTTCTTCGTGCTCTCCAAGCACAAGCGCCACTGCTTTCAGCAGGACGTCGATGCCCTTCAGCGGTTCGATCCGGCCTACGAAGAGCACCATCTTGTGATCCTTGGGCAACTCGTGGTCGAGGTGAGCTTTCGCCTCGGCCTGAGGGCGAGGGTGGAACAGCTCCAGATCGACCCCGCAGGGGATCACCTCGATCTTGGCAGGGTCGGCGCCATACAGCCAGATCATCTGGGCCTTCTCCAGGGGATTGGCCGCAGTGAGGCGATCTACTGAGTTGATGATCTGGCGCTCGCAGTCCACACGCAACGCTGTTTCCCGCTCCGCGTCGCTCCTGGCCACGCGGTTCTTGAGTTTCGCCAGTGTGTGGAACATGTGTATCACGGGGGTATGCCATTGCTTCTGAAGCTGCATAGCCACCAAGCCAGATAGCCAGTAGTGACTGTGGACGACGTGATACGCTATACCCTCGGATTGGGCGAACTCCAGCAGGTTGTCGGTGAATTCGTCTATGTGTCCATAGACCAGGTTCTTGTCGTAGGGTGCCTCTGGGCCAGCTTTCAGGTGGATCACGCGCGCATTGGGACCCAGTCTGCCAACGGATGGGATGTCGGGATCTTGAGAACGGGTGAACACGTCCACAGTGAGGCCTCGCTGGCCTAGCTCGCGGCTCAAGTCACGCACGTAGACGTTCATGCCGCCGGTTTCCTTGCCGCCCAGCGCCGCCTTGGGGCACGTGTGGACGCTCAACATGGCTATCCTATACATTCTTGCTGCCTGGCTGTGCTATCCTGAGGTTGTGGACCTCGGTCCTCGCCCCGCCGAATCGGTACTTGTACTCTTCCTCTCCGCGAAGGAAATCGAAGACCTTATGCTCCTTGTCGATGGCGTCCTGGATACAATAGGCCAGAAGGACGATACCGGAACTGAGCGAGGGATGCAATTGTGGGTCATAGCCAGAGTTGTAGACCAGCAAGTTGTCTTCGTATCGGAAGCAGAACATGGCTGCCGCTTTCACTCCATTGATGAGCAGAAAGGCGAGCCTCAGCCATCCGCGGTCAAACGTTACGCGGGCCATGCGGTGGAAGAACTCCTGCATCCTCTTGTCCATGAAGGCTTCTTTGTCCGCGGCGCTCTTCACGTGGAGCGAGACGAAGTCGTCCACTTCGTCGTCCAGCGAAGCCGCGTCATCGGCGTAGTACCAATGAATCTCTGCCTCGCGGCTTGCCTTGCGCAGCTTGCGACGCACCTCGTGGCGTTGTTTCTTGTTCAGCGAGGACAGGTATTGGTCCCACGTCGGCGGCAGTGTGATGACCGGGCATACCTCCTCGACCTCATTCGTTGTCTCGAGCGCTCCGGCTGCCTCAGCCAGAGCGGTCAGTCTCTCCAGCGTGGGCGAGGCAGCAGGGATGTTGTGCAGGTCCAGCTTGTCCCATCCGAGGGCGTGCTCACCGGTCAGGGCTTCCCAGACCGTGCTATAGACCGCGTCCGCGCTGTCGCTGCGCACAATCAGGTCGAGATAGTCAGAGACCTCGACGCCTCCGATGAGCTGCAATACTGTCTCTCTGGAGGCTGGCTCCAACGAATAGAACGGGGCCAGAGCAACCAGCTCGTTCTCTTCGCGAAGCTCCAGCAGGCATAGCTGCGACTCCTGTCCGAAGCAGTCCCACCATGTTTTCTGCCATTCCCAGGTCAGAAAGATCGTATCGGTCACACTGCGGGTCAGGAGAGGATTCCATTCCTGCTGTAGACTGAGGAACACGCCCTCGTCTCTATGAATCTCTGTGCTCAGCTTGTTCTTCACGTGTGGTGCATCGATTATACTAGATTGCTAGAGACGCTGCCATGGAGCTTGACCGAGAGCACTTGGGTTGGCGGTTCTGGGTGTGTCGATCCGCCAGCGTCTGGGTGAAGCCGTGCTAGCTGTGGCACCGGAAAAAGGCTCAGCGACGGAGCAGCGAATCGTACCTGCGCGGTGGCCTTCAATCGTGGCCTGGTCTGGTTTCCGACGTCAACTTGCGCGTCCTTCGGGGGTGTGGTACAATATAAGTGCGTCTCCTGTTCTGCTCGTGATGCTGTGATCAACGTTTTGAGCCAATACCTATCAAAAGGGAGCCGATCTCCGGAGGGGTTGCCCGAGAGGGTAGGGTCTCCGGGTAGGCCCCCACCTGCCACGGCAGGTTCAAAACAATGATAGCACACGGCAAGATGGGGGACGCAGGTATAAGCCAACAGATCCGAAAGGTCTGTTGGCTTTGTCGTTTCACCTGAGTGGCGCGCCGGCTCTCGTTCTCCTTTTGTGCCCAGGTGTGCTAGAATCTGGTTTGCTATCTCGGAGGGCACTCAATGGGCACGATCCACAGGTTCATGTCGGGGTTCGACTGGGAGGGCGTGAAGGAGCGAGGCTACGACTCTCCTGACGTGCAGGGGGTAACGGTGCGTTGCCTGGTGGGTCCCTCGGAGGGAGCACCTCACTACGCGATGCGCTACTTCGAGATCCAGCCTGAAGGCAGCACCTCACTGGACAGGCACGAGCACGACCACGGTGTCGTGATCCTGAGAGGTCGGGGGCAGGTGCGGCTGGGCGACGACGTGAACGAGGTCTCGTTTGGCGACGCGATCTACGTACCACCGTACGAGCTTCACCAGTTCAGTTGTGTCGGGCATGAGCCTCTGGGCTTTCTGTGCGTAGTTCCCGCGCGAAGGAGTACGGCGGAATGAAAGCGGTGGTCTTTCATGGGCCAGGCGAACTGAGCTACGGCGACGTGGAGTTGCCCACGGTCGGGCCAGGGGAGTTGCTGGTCAAGACCAGGGTGGCCCTGACCTGCGGCACCGATGTGAAGACGTTTCGTCGCGGCCACCATCTCGTTCAACCCCCTACGCTCTTCGGACACGAGTTCGCCGGCGACGTGGCGCAGGTCGGGCAGGGAGTGACGCGGTTCGTCGAGGGCATGAGGGTCGTGGCGGCCAACTCCGCACCATGCAACGGCTGTTTCTACTGCCTGCGGGGCAAGCAGAACCTCTGTGAGGACATCATCTTCAACTGGGGTGCCTTCGCTGAATA
>DAOUEW010000341.1:0-7616 GCA_034430275.1 Anaerolineae bacterium
CACCCGCAGGATCAATGCCCACTGCACGTACGATAGCGTGATGATCGGTAGTATCAAGTGTCTCATCGCATCCCAGAAGATGTCCAGCCTCAGGTTCAGTATCGCGTCCAACGTGTTCATCCCCGTGTATCGCGTGAACTCCGCCGATAACACTACCTGGCTGGCCCAATCCGATAACCTCCCCGCCGGAAACCACTGTAGCTTGGCATAGAAGATCATCAACACCAGCAAACCGAACACAAACGTCGGAAACGACCACCCTATGATCGCAAATACCCTCATCACCTGGTCTATGAACTTGTTGTGGTTCAGCGCCGATATCACTCCCAACTGTATCCCTACCCACAGCAGCGGAATAGCCGACCACAACGCTAACTCGAATGACGCCGGTATGTATCGCTTGATCGTATCAAGCACCGGCGCCTTCCCCGTCTTCGAAAAACCCAGATCACCATGCAATACCCCATTCATCCACCGGAAGTACTGCACGTGGATCGGGTCATCCAACCCATACTTCTCGATGATCTCGTCTAGCTCCCCCGCCCCCTTCGGTATCGCAGCCACGTACAGACTGGCCCTCTGCCCGGGGTCCAGAAACGACATCATCGCGAAGATGAGTATCGTCACCCCCAGGATGATGATCGGCAATATCATCAGTCTGCGTATTACGTATGCTATCATGATTCACCTGGCTCCTCTCCACCACCCACGATAGAAAACGTCACGTCGCCGCCACATTCCGATGAGAAGCTGCTTTGATGGCAAACGAACCCATCCTCCTACTTGTTCCAAGGGCAGCACGTCGAGCGACCCTCCTCGGTAGTGACCACTCGCCTCTCGGCACTCCCAAGGAAGTCTGCTTCCGAGTGGCTTCGCACCGATGCCCCAGCTTCGCTACGGCTTCCGTGCCAAGTCAATCGGCTATCGCACAACCATTGGCCCGATCGGTGCCCCGATGGGATGCATAACAGCCACCGAGCGAGTAGGGGCAAGGGCCGGCCATCGGCCCTTGCCCGACGATCCTACTACGCGTTGACGCTACATCTCCTTGGAGAACCGATACAGATACATAGGGGAGGGATAGATGGGGTTCGCGTAGTATCCCTTCACCCAGAGCTGCTGGTAGTTGCGGATGGTGGCCTGTGACATGAAGATGTCGAGCACATCGTCCATGGCCATGGCCTGCAACTCGAAGTAGCAGGCCTCGGCGTCAGGCCCGAACGGCAACGCCAGGCACTCCTCGATCTTCGCGTCGTACCGGTCGTACTGCTCCTGGGGCAGATTCTGGAACTGAGCCCAGGTGCCCGAGGAACTCATGTAGGGGATCACCCAGTTGTGCGGGTGATGGTAGTCCTCGATCCACCCGATGATGAACAGCGGCAACCGTCCGGCCACCATCTCATCCAGGTAGGTCGCCCAAGGCACGTCCAGCACGGAGATGGAGAAATTGGGGTTGACGCTCTCGACGTTGGCCTCGATGATCTCCGCGGCCGTCCGCCTCTGGTCGTTCCCACTGTTGTAGCTCGCGATGAGGTAGAACCCGGTGTCCCACAACGCCCCATCCCAGGCCAGCTTGAACTCCTCCTCGCACTTGGCCAAGTCATAGGAAGGCACCTCCTGATCCGGGTTGAAGCCCAGGATACCGGAGATGATGGGGCCTCTGCGCTGGACGGCCTCGCCTAGCCACGCTTCCTCGAGGAAAGTGTCGAAGTCGAAGCAGTAGTTGAAGGCCTTCCGCACGTGGATGTCGGAGAAGAAGTCAGGCGGGATCCCGTCGCCGTCCAGCTCGCCGCTGCCGATATACGGGTTGCCACCCTCGGTAACGATGCCCTGGTTGAAGAACACGTCGGCGGAGCTTACGCCTGCAATGTTGATGAAGGATCGGGCCGCGCCATTCTCATTGAGGATCGTCATCTTGCTCGGATCCGACATGTCGATGGCGTCCCACTGCTCCTTCACCAATTGGTCGGCCTGGCTGACGTACTGCCTGGGGACGTAGACCATGTCCACATCACCAGCCTCAAACATGGCGTACCGGGTGCCCCACTCGTCGACGTACTTCCACACCCCGCGCTCGATGGTCGCAGGTCCGGTAGGTGCACCTTCCCACAGGGGCTCGGTCAACCAGTAGTCGTCGTTGCGGACCACCACGATCTCCTCGCCCGGCGTCCAGTGGTCCAACTTGTAGGGGCCGGTGCCGTTCATGGCGCTGTACAGCTCACTCTCCACGTCCTCGGGATCGTTGTAGTCGCGCCAGGTCGCGCAGTCGCCATCCCAGCCGCCTATCTCGGCGACCCACTCCTTGTCCATCGCCACGCCCCAACCGCTGGCGACGATGTTCAAGAAGGCACCAAAAGGCTTGGCCAGGTTGAAGGTCACCGTCCAGTTCTCGTCATCAGGCACCACCGAGGCCTTCACAAACTCGCAGGCCGCCTCGTCGCCCATCTCAGCCGCCAGGTCCTCGATGGCGTACTCGCCAGTGAGGGGCTCCAACACCACCCACGACGGGCCGCCAGCGCGGTCCTGGATCATCGTCCGCCAGAAGGAGTAGGCCACGTCCGACGGCGTCAAGTCGCCACCCTCGTGGAACTTGATCCCCTGACGGAGCTCGAAGACGTACTGGCTCCCGTCCTCCGACACCTCCGGCATCCCGGTGGCTAGCACAGGCACGAACTCGTCTACGGCCTCGCGGTTGTAGAACAGCAAGCCCTCGTAGACGTTGAAGATGATCTCGTAGCTCGCCGTGTCGTACTCGTAGCTGGGATCCAGGGAGTCTGGCCCACCGATTGTAGCCATGATGAAGGAATCGGGGTTCTTGATCTCCATCGATGGCGCGGGCGCCTCCGGCTCCTCCTCGGCAGGAGGCGCGGTCGCTTCCGGGGCCTCTTCAGGAGGAGCTTCCTCCTCAGGAGGTGCCGCCGGAGCCGGCGTGCCGCAAGCCGTGAGGACGAGCACGAGCACCATCAACACGTTTGCCAATAGTAACCATCGCTTGTCTCTAAACATCTTTTTCCTCCCTATCGAAAGGTTTGTCGCATCTTGAGTTGTGTCGTCTGCTACCACGCCACGGTCCCCAGAGCGTCCTCACCTCCTCTCCCTGCGCGTCAGCACAGGCTGCATAAACCCCAGAGAGGGTGTAGCGCAACTCGTCCCAGTACGGGAAGAGACCGGACAGTACCCTCGTACGAGGCTCTGCCTGAGTCCCAGATGACCAGTTCCTGGGGATGGCGTCTCCATTGTCGGTCATCTATGAGCGCGTCTCCTCGCGCCGCTGAGACTGCTGAGCGTCAGTCCACACCCTCCCTGGGTAAAAAGATTATAGCACGGCACTTGAGCGCTGTCAAGTTGCCCCAGGCAACCCAGCTCGGCGCGGTATCGCGATGGAGGCTTTGACCCCGCGCTTGATTTCGCACCACTGAGACCGAGCCGCGGGACGTTGCCAGACCACACGGCCTACCCGCCAAGAGCCAGACCTGGACCGTAGATCATCAAGGTCAAGAAAGCATCGATCAGGATGAACACCAGTGAGACCGCCAGCAGGCTCCTGCTCTCGGCCCGGATCATGGCGTACAGAGCAGCGACTGTGGACGCAGCCAGAATGCCCACCGGCACCACGACTCTCATGGCCGCATACAGCCTCGCTGACAAGAACGGAATGGAAACAGAGAATGGCACGTAATCCAGCAACGAGGGGCTGAAGTACAGCTTGCTGGCCTGGTAGATGCACACCGTCACGGCAAACGCGCCATAGCCCGCGGCCCCTTGTATTCTGTTGCCCAGGAAGCGGCCCGCGATTAGCGCCCAAACCAGGGAAGGTAGGATCCACAGTATGGCGAAAGGTATGGCCGCCACACCCGCCACGGCGCTGAACGCAGTGTTCAGAACAGCGAACAGAAAATCATCCCTCGTCAGCCCATCAACGCGTTGCCTGATCTGCTGCACGGTAGTAGCATAGTACACAGCACTTGGTCCTGGCTCCAATCCCTCCACCCAGCTCAGATGCAGATCACCATCTCGGTCGGCCACCACGTTGGACAGCCTGGACCAGTGAGTGGTGTTGCAGGCCACCTGATACCCTAGCAGTCCTCCATCGCGGAAAACCAGGTTGACGATCTGGTGCTCGGGAGACACCCCGCGCGACATGGTCATCCCGCAGGTCACCACAGCCTCCTGATGCCCTGCCAGAGCCGAAGGATACGTCAAGCGTTCACTTCCGTACTCCTCGTCCCCGGTCGAGGGCACAAGGTACTCGAACCTGAGTGGCGAATCGTACGCCACGTAGTCCGGCTTCTCCTCCACTGGCAAGTACAGCGTCCTCGCAGATACCTTCGACGGAGAGTCGAGGGCAAAGCTGGCATACCAGCCTTCCGAGATAGCCGGCGCCGTCATATCCCTCCGATATTCCACCGTCCAGACCAGATACGCGTGGAGTTGGTCGAAGGTCAGAATCGGACCTGTCCTGAAGAACCGGCTGCCCGTGGGCAGATCCAGCAGTTTCAACCCTGACACAGACTCGGGCATCTCATCTGTGACCACTGCAAGATACAGCTCCGCTGTGTCCTCGTCGTGGCCGGGCTCCTCCCATAGCAGATGCAAAGCGTCGTTGGGGCCTATGGCAGCGACGGGATGAGCTACGCCGCGGGCCACGACTCGAGGCGCGGTGGACGCGCCGAGTCCCAGCGATGGGGTTGAGTAGTACAGGTCTCTCTCTGCACCAGCTCCCTCTGTCCAGACTGCGTGTATCGTGCCCGACGACGTCGCCGCCACGTCGTATTCGAAACAGTGGTTCAGGCCCGATGACAACAGGTCCGGGCCACTATCCAGGTGGCCATCAGCCGTCAGCACCAGATGATACAGATTCGAATAGTCACCCTGCACGGAGGAAGCCAGGAGGAAAGCATGTATCCGCGCGTTCTTACCCAGCACCAGCCGCAGCTTCCTCGGCTGGAAAAGGGACACATTCAGGTCGTGCTCCTCCTCCGCCATTCCCTCTTCGTCAAGCCGAAGGTAGCGAAGCTCAGAATCCTGAGCGCTATGGCGTACAGTCCACACCAGGTGCACCCGTCGACTCTGATCAACGACCAGGGGCGCACCGCTATCGGTGCCGTAGAAATCGGACCCGACGGGCATGGCCCGACTCCAGTCGGGAGCTGCCTTCTGCCCAAGACTAGACCCCATTTCCGTCGGCCCGACCAACGCACAGAGAAACAAGGGGCCCAGCCCTAGTAAGGCGATGAGCAACCAGGGCAACCAGCGTCTGAGCTCTGCCCTCAGGGCACCAGTGAAGCCTCTGCTAGAGTTCACACCTGCCGTATTGTCTGCCAAGTTCTTGCGCACTCCTCACTGTCGCGTGCACGGTCATGGGCGTCGCACGCTGGATCTCAACAACTCTGGAAGTCTCCGTAACAGGGCCCTGAACATCGACGGCCGCAGCATCCCCCATGCCCGCTTCGCGTTCTGCTCGTCTGCCGGGCCGACCGCCCCTTGGGCGAATTGGTCGCGCACGAAGAGATCGGCGATCTGCCCCACCTGCGGCGCGGACGCGGGCAGTCGCTGTGCCACGAGGGACGCATACTCGTATGGCGTGTAGTGTGCGCGCCCTGTGACTCCCATGAGATGGGCGTATCTGCACATCCGCCCGTATATTCTGCCAATCTCAGAAGTTGGTCCAGTCCTACCCCTTCTCCTGTACCAGTAGGCACCGACGCCCAGACCACCGCACGCTGCTGCACCCAAGACAGCAAGCCAGGGAGAGGGAGATCGCCGGGATGAGAAGCCTGCCAACGGCAGTTCGCCTACGACTGTTTCCTCCTCACCCCTGAGTCTTTCCAGGTCACGCTCCAACTGGGAGTCGGTTTCTCCACCCCTCGCCTCTGGGGCTTCGTCCGGGCCCCCTTCTGGCCGCACGATCGTGGCCTCGCTCGCCGTTGGTTCAAACTCAACCCAGCCATAGACTGGGAAGTAGACTTCCACCCAGGCGTGAGTGTTGCGCTGGCGCACGGCGTACCATCCTCTGTGGGTATCCAGTTCACCCCCTACGTATCCCACGGCAAGGCGAGCTGGCACGCCAACAGAGCGCGCCATCACCACCATGGCCGAAGCGTAGTAGTTGCAGTAGCCCGCTTGACTGTCGAAGAGCAGATAGTCGACCGCGTCTCGCTCCCCCGAAGGAGCCTCCACATCCTCGCGATACGTGATGGTGCTCCGCAAAAAGTCCCGAATGGCCACCGACTTGTCGTAGGCGTTGTCGTGGGAGGAGGTTATCCATTCCGCTAGGTCCCTCACACGCCGGGGCAAGGTCGCCGGAAGTTGAACATACCGCTCGCTGATCCATTCTGGATAGGCGTCCCCAGCTTCCTTGAGGCTCGCCACATCGGCCACGGAAGTCGATGAGAAGACAACGTATGGTCTGTCGACACTGACTGGCACCCGAGTCTTGACCAGGGAGATCGAGGTGCTTGCGGTCCAGGGATCCTCTGCACCGCCGGCACCGGTATCCGTCAGCGCGTATTGTACCTCGGTCGGCAGGTTGATGATCAGCGGCTGCCCAGCTTGGAATACCTGCGTCACGCCTGCTCGATTGGGCACGACGATCTGCTCCACCAACTCACGCATCTCATACTGGGCCTCCAGCGGCAGATCACGACCTGCGGGGACCACCACGGTCTCCTGATCTGTACTCTGCCACCCTCTCCCGGTATAACGGTCGTAGACCATGCCCCTCCAATAGCGGGCGCCCTCCGTCTCCACCCACATCACCATCTCCTCCCCGAGATCTATCGGCCCGCCGAGGGCTAGCCGCTGACCGAAGGGCACGTTCTCGTAGCTCCGGGGGTATCCGATGACGCCAGAGAAGAGGCGGTTCCACTCATCACCCACTGCCCGCCACGGCCCTTCGATGGTCAGCCAAAGATCTGACAAGGCCGTGCTCGACGACAACAAGGGAAAGACCCACACGACGAGCACAAGCGCCAAGACCAGCAGACCGCCATCGCGCAGGAAGTGCAGGGTCATATCACGATCGTAGCGGGCAGCACGCCTGTCCCAAGACTCCTCCTGAGTGTACACGTAGAGGCGCACTACCAGCAGGAACGCACAGAGGATGAACAACACGAAGAAGGGAGCGACCTCAGGTGGACTACCGTACACCACCAGCAACATGGCTCCCCCGCTGAGGGCCAGTGCCTGCCACACGTGGTGCGCTCCGAACACCATCCACGCACACACGTATCCTATCCACCAACCCACGATGGTCATCAGGAGCACGAACGTAACGGAGTCCGCGCTAGATCGAGCCGACAGCAACACCCTGAGCCATCCGTCGAAGTGGTACGCTACCACTCCTACGCCATCACACCAGCCGACGCTTGGGGCACTGAACCTGCCTACCACCGCCACTGCCACCAATGCACCGAGCAGAATGCTAGTCAGGTGACTCACCGCTCTTGGCCAGCCAAGCCTGGTCATGAGAAAACCCAGAAAGAGCCCACAGAGTGCAGACCATTCGACCACATACAGTCCCTTGACCCAGCCAGCTAGCTCGATGCTCCACGTGATGCAGAGCAACATCAGCATGAGCAGAAAGAATGATAGCTTGCCTTCTCGAGTCTGTAGTC
>DAOUEW010000342.1:0-6482 GCA_034430275.1 Anaerolineae bacterium
ACAGGTAGCCCCGGGTGCAAGGCAGCACTTGCGAAGTGGGGTCGAAGTAGTGGCACCGCCTCGCAACCCGGGAGGATATTATACCATACGTGCGAAGGGTTGTCGACAAAAGGTATAGGGGTGTGCAATAGTCGCGTGACACCCACCGCTTGACCGGCCCTTCGATACGGCCTTCGGCCTATCCTTCGTCAGGCTCAGGACGCGGCTCAGGGTGCGCCCTGCGGCGACGAAAAAAGAGCCCCGGGAAACCTCCTCCCGGGAGCCTCAACTCAACGCGTGTCCTGGCGACGCCGAGTCAGATCGGCTTTTGCCACGCTTCCAGCAAGTCGGGCAGGTCCTTTGGATGTGCCTCCAGACCCACCGCCTGGGCCGTGGCCCACAGCCGCCGGTCGAAGGTGGAGAAAACCACCCGCTCGCCCATCATCGCCTGCCACACAGACGCAGCGGCCAACTGCACGGCATCGTACCCGCGCAGGTTGTGGTCCCAGGCCAGGGTTTCGGCTCGGGAGATGAGTAGCTCGGTGATCTGCAACGACACCAGGTCGGGCCACTCCTCCCTGAGGACCCGCAGCGCCTTCCAGGCCTCTTCCCGAGTTAGCGCCTCCAGGCGCACCGCCTTGCTCAGGGCCGCCGCCATCTCTACCCGGCTCACAACCACCGTACCCACCAGGTCTGCCCTCTGCACGGCTTCCGCCACCTCTTGCCAACCCGGCTCCTCTACGTACCGTTTCAGGAGAGAGCTGGAATCCAGATAGAGGATCACTCCCGATCCTCCAGCAAGAGATCAGAGACCATCTTCCGCCCCCGGCTCGCCGCGACGGGCTGGCGGGGACCCAGCCTGCCCCCGCTCCACCTCACCAGGCCGGCCGTGGCCAGTTCCTCCATCCGCCCCTCCAGCGAAGGCCGCAGGGGCACGATGCGGCCGATGGGTTGGCCACGATCGGTGATCACCACTGTGGCGCCCCTCTTGACCTGGCGCAGGTAGGCGCTGAGCTGGGCCTTCAACTCCCGGATACCCACCGACATCTCTCCCACGCCAATCACCTCCTTCTCTGTAGTTACATTATATCCTAAGTGACCACAAAAGTCAAGGTGCGCAGCGCTGGCTGAGGGGGGTGGAGGAAAACTGTGCGCGCGTGTACGTGTTGGAGCATCGAAGGTCCGCCTGGCCCCCATCCGCTCCACCAGGAGGACAAAGAAAAGAGCCCCGGGGCAAAACCCCGAGGCCCTTTCGTTCTTACGCGCTTACTAGCGCCCTAGGCTCGGTCTAGTACCGGCCGAAACTCTGGGGCGCCGCGGCTTCCGTCACCACCACGTCGGTGGCCCTGGGCCCGCGCTGGTCTTGCTCGATGGCAAACTCCACCTTGTCGCCCTCGTTCAAGGAACGAGGTCCACCAGCACGAATCCCCGAGAAGTGTACGAACAGGTCCTTGCCCTCATCACGCGTGATGAAGCCGAAGCCCTTGCCCGCGTTGAACCACTTGACGGTGCCTTCGCCTCTGTCCTCTGACATAGCTGCTCTCCTTTCCCAGAATTAGAAGGTGCGGCTGTGCGTCCAGAGGCCTGGGCCTCCTTCCAAATCAGCACTTACACAACGCCGCGCAGTCCAGAATAGGAAAACAGCTACGAATGAGCTTCTTCCACGTCCGACAAGCAGGGTCAGTGTGTACCTTCTTACAACAAACATACAGGAGAATGACACAAATGTCAAATGCGCCGCTAGGCTATTCCCAAGCGCTCAGCGCGTGGCCTGGGCAAAGAAAAGAGCCCCGGATCAAAAACCCGAGGCTCTTTCGTAAATACGCGCTTGCTAGCGCCCTGGACGGCCTAGAACCGGCCGAAACTCGGGCGCTCCGCGGCTCCCGTCACCACCACGTCGGTGGCCCTGGGCCCACGCTGGTCTTGCTCGATGGCAAACTCCACCTTGTCGTCCTCGTTCAGCGAACGAGGTCCACCAGCGCGAATCCCCGAGAAGTGTACGAACAGGTCCTTACCCTCATCACGCGTGATGAAGCCGTAGCCCTTGCCCGCGTTGAACCACTTGACAGTGCCTTCGCCTCTGCTCTCTGACATAGCTGCTCTCCTTTCCTAGATTTAGAAGGTGCGGCTGTGCGTCCGGAGGCCTCGGCCCCCTTACAGATCAGCACTTACACAACGCCGCGCAGTCCAGAATAGGAAAACAGCTACAGTTCAGCCTCTTCCACCTCCGACAAGCAGGGTCAGTGTGTACCTTCTTACAACAATCATACACCAGAATCGCACAAATGTCAAATCGACCGCCTGGCTGTTCCTGAGCAGTCTCCGCGCCTGGCCGGGGCAAAGAGAAGAGCCCCGGGGTCAAACCCCGAGGCCCTTTCGTTCTTACGCGCTTGCTAGCGCCCTAGATTCGGCCTAGTACCCGCCGAAACTCTGGCGCTCCGCGGCTTCCGTCACCACCACATCGGTGGCCCTGGGCCCGCGCTGGTCTTGCTCGATGGCAAACTCCACCTTGTCGCCCTCGTTCAACGAACGAGGTCCACCAGCACGAATCCCCGAGAAGTGTACGAACAGGTCCTTGCCCTCATCACGCGTGATGAAGCCGTAGCCCTTGCCCGCGTTGAACCACTTGACGGTGCCTTCGCCTCTGTCCTCTGACATAGCTGCTCTCCTTTCCCAGATTTAGAAGGTGCGGCTGTGCGTCCAGAGGCCTGGGCCTCTTTCCAAATCAGCACTTACACAACGCCGCGCAGTCCAGAATAGGAAAACAGCTACAGATGAGCTTCTTCCAAGTCCGACAGGCAGGGTCAGTGTGTACCTTCTACCCTCAGCGTACATCAAGACGACAAAAATGTCAAATGCACCACTGGGCTATTCCCAGGCGCTCAGCGCCTGGCCGGGGCAAAGAAAGGAGCCTCGAAGCGATAACTCCGAGGCTCCCTGGTTTTCGTGTGCGCGATCTCGCGCCGCTCAGACTAGGGCCTAGTAGCGGCCGAAGCTCTGACGCGGAGCGGACTCGGTGACGATGAGGTCCACCGCCCTGGGCCCACGCTGGTCGGTCTCGATGGAGAACTCCACCTTGTCGCCCTCGTTGAGAGAACGAGGCCCACCAGGTCGGATGCCCGAGAAGTGCACGAATACGTCCTTGCCTTCATCGCGGGTGATGAAGCCGTAGCCCTTGCGCTCACTGAACCACTTGACGGTTCCTGTGGTTCTTTCCTCTGCCATAGCTGTTTTTCCCTCCTTTCATTGAGTTTGAAGGTGCGGCTGTGCCGGTGGGAGTCCGCACTCCCGCTACGGGTCAGCACTTACACAACGCGCCGCGCAGTCCAGGATGAGAAAACAGCTATGGGTCAGCGTATTCCACCTGCGACAGGCAGGGCCAGTGTGTACCTTCTGGACCGAAATGTATCACTAATCTTCACATTTATCAAGTAAGGTGAATAGGGTGCGAAAAGGGCTCTTTCAGCCACATGGCACAGAGACTACGACCGCCAGTGCTGGTGCCCCTTTCGGCCCGCAGGGGAAGTACCTAGTCGTCGTCAAAGTCCGGTGACTCCACCATGGCCTGGATCCCCTTCTTCACCGACTCCACCAGTTGTTTGTACAACGCGGCATCCCGTGCCTCCAGGGAGGAGAGGGTCGCTTTGACCTCGTCCACCCGTCCCTCTCGAGCGACAATCTGTCCTTCGTCGGCGGACCAGTGGAGCTTGTCCGGGCGAAACCGCAGCTCCTCCTTCTCCACGAGCAGGTAACCCTGCTCCGCCAGTCCGTTCTTGGCCAGCTCCACGATCTTCCGCCAGGGGTTGGGGCTCTCTCTCACCAGGATCCTGCTGATGATGTCTCGCACCCGATCCTGCCGGGGATCGCCAATGAGGTTCTCCCATATCGCCGCGTCCACGCCGTACAGAGCTTCCCCGGGGCCACTGAGCCGCGTGACCTGCACGTCGCGCGTGGTGAAGAGCGCCAGCTTCTTCTCCTGGATCGCCTCCAGCCCCAGGTATCCTCTACCCGCCAGGTCAGCGAAGGCGGCCACCAGCAGCTTCTCGGCCAGATCGCTGCGCTTGACCTTCGCGCCGCCGTAGACCAGTTGCTCTCCCCCCATGCGAGCCTTCTTGACGAAGCGGTCTCCAAAGAGGTAGACGATGTCGCTAGCCGAGGGATTCCCCTCCGTTACCATGAGTCGTTCTCCTTCCAGGGATGTCTCAGGACGATGAAAAGGGCTGGCGAGTCTCACCCGCCGCCCACGCTGACCAGATACAGCTCGTAGTGGGTGCCGGCCGGGTAGACATCGGTGCCGTCGTCGATCTCCGTCTCGAAGGTGACCTCGGTGGTCAACACGTACTCCCCATCGGGCCAGTCGGTGACCAGAGCGTAGTACAGGCGGCACTCGTCGGTAGCCACACCCACCTCCGTCGTGGCGAACCTGGACAGCGGCACCTCCTCAATGCCCAGGGTGAAGACGAGGGTGATGTTCTCCCAGTTCTGCCGCAGTACTTCCTTGGAGCTGGCGCACCAGCCATAGACCCACAGCACGTCCTGCGAGGTCTCCAGGTATACGGTATAGATGTAGGTCTCGCCTGCCTGAGAGGTCTCGTCGTACGATTCCTCGGCCAGCTCTTGCAGCCACGGCGCGAGGTCGCCCATCGCGGCCTCCGACTCGACCACGGAGCCTATCCTAGGCCCGGCCTCTGGCGTTTCCACAGGGCGGGGGGTCGCCACCGGCCGCGGCTCCTCGTCCAGGCCCAACCCCTCCCCACCCTCTCCGGTGGAGCAAACCATCACGTTCTCGTGATCCACACAGTAGGAGAAGTCGGCCCCGGCCAGACGATCCAGCGCCGCCATGGCCGCTTCCCCATCCTCGGCCAGAACGGAGACCACTACGCGGTCTGTCTCCCGGCTGACCACGAAGAGGCTGGTGCCCTCCAACGGCAGCGCACCCAGCCCCTCGACTTCCACGTTGTCCCGGACCTCCTCTTCCTCCTCCGTCGCCGGTGTCGGCGTAGGGGTGCCCTCCTCGAGCATGGTAATGGTCACCCCTGCCTCATCCAGGTAATCCTGCACCAGCTCCACGTTGTCGAAGGTGCCCACGAAGATGGCGTCGTGGTCCGGTTCGGCCGCGTCGCTGAGGGTCAGAGTCAAACCGGCCAGGTCCAGCACCTCGCTCAGCCACTCGCTGCTGGCGAAGAGACGTGGATCGAGGTACTCGCCGGAGACCTGCACCAGGTCCACCGGGCGCTGGAACAAGTAGGGGAAGTCCCTCAGGTTCCACTGACGTTCGGCGCCCAGCAGCCAGTCAGCGACGTTGCTCAGAAAGCGATCGTTGCCCCCCATGGTGTGGTAGGGTGCGGTGAGGAAGGTGAGGTCACCCAGCGCCAGGGTACACCCCTGCGCGGAGAGCACCCCGGCGGCGAGATCGCTCTCACCCGTGCGCAGCGAAGACTCAGTGTTGGCATCGCCCGCCAGCAGCACCTGCCCCTCGCTCCGCAGGGAGTGGGAGGCGAAGAGGATCACCGACTCCACTCCCTCCGTGAGGGTGGGGTCACTTTCCTCGAGGCTGAAGCTGACGTTGCGGAAGTTACCTTCGTTGTCCACCAGGTTGTACAGGTAGTCGTCGAAGTAGACCACACCCAGGGAGTCGGCCAGGCTGTTCATAGCCGGGACGGCGCTCTCGGGATATAGGACGTCGTACAGGTCTATGTCGTACTCCTCTCCCAGTGGAGCAACGGGACGTGTGGGGTCGCCCGCCAGCAGCACCCGTCCGCCCTTCTCCACGAAATCCACGACGGCCTCCACCTCCCACTCGGCGAACTCATAGGTGGGTGCAGCCACCACCAGGGCCATGGCGCCGCGCAACTGGGCATCCAGGGCGGTGGTGTAGCCATCGTACTCCTCCACCTCTGCTCCTCGAGCCACTAACCGATCCCGCAGGGGGGTCAGATCGTCTACCTCGAGATTGTTCTCGTGGCCCAGATCGATCACCACGCGGCCTGCTGCCTCCACCGCCTCTTCAGCGATGGAGCTGTACTCAGGCAGGGACACCTTCATCTCGGCCTCGTCGAGCTCAGCGATCTGAGGCGGGGTGTACGCGCCTCGGTGGAACCACGCCCAGCGCATGAGTACAGGCAGAATCAGAAGGACGGCGAAGATCAGAACCTTGATCCTGGTTCTCATGGCGCACCTCCTAGCTGCGTGTCGTAGAGGAGATAGACACCCGGCGGCAGGACACGTTCCCCAGTCACGGCGTCGGCCGCGCCCACCCAGGGCTCCAGGCTGCTTTCCTCATACTGCTCGAGCAGTTCCTGATAGACCCGTTCCTCCAGGTCCACCACTTGATGGTGGGCGATCCCGGCCTGCTGGGCAGCGGCGGCCACGGCGTCGCTCTCGCTCCCCAGATAGTCGATCAGACCGAGGCGCCGCGCCTCGCGGCCGGAATAGGCCAGCCCGTTGGACAGGTCTACGCGAGAGATGTTCATCCGCTCTCCGCGCTGGCTGAATACGGTCTC
>DAOUEW010000343.1:0-2427 GCA_034430275.1 Anaerolineae bacterium
GTGTCCACGTTTCCGTAGACGTAGAAGCCGTCCAACACGGTGCGGCCCACAGCGTTCAAGTAGGGCTGTCTCTGGGCCAGGATGTGCATGGCCGCGTGCTCGATGGCGTGGTTGCGCCGCACATTGGCGATTAGCGGCAGATCGAGAAACCCCATGGCGACTCCTTTCGGCACGGAACTGGTGTGCCCTGTTCATTGTAGCACACGTTGTGGGGCATGGGAAGCGTTAGACACCGGAGGCGCCGAAGAAGGGCGTCGCACGCTCACCTTACTTCGTTTGAGACCGACAGAGCCGCCGCCCCATACTCCGGGTGGAGAATCCGGTGGCTCGGGGGCGCATTCGCTGACGGGCATCGATGGTGCCCAGCCGGGCCGAGACGTTGGCGTTACTCGGTGGCCTCCACCAGCGCCTCCAGATCGCGCTGCATGGCCTCCAGTTCGGCGCCGTATCCCGTCCAATCGCCCTGCTGGAGGTACTCCTGTGCCCTCTCGTAATGCTCGAGAGCTGAGACCGCCAGCTCGCGCGCCGAGCCGGTCACCGGCTCCGGCTCAAGCTCTGGCTGGGTCGGGGTTGGCGCAGGCTCGCCGAGAAGCGTAGCCAGTGCAGCGTCGAGGGACTCGCCCATGATCACCCTGTCTCCAGAGGCGACGAGGACCCGCTTCAACTCCGGGAGCTTGCTGGTCTCCGCCTGGAGGTAGAGGGGTTCCACGTACAGCAGCGAATGGTCGATGGGGATCACCAGGAGATTGCCTCGGATGACCTGGGAGCCTCGCTGGTGCCACAGAGAGAGTTGGCCGGAGATGGCTGGCTCCTGGTCGATGCGCGCCTCTACTTGGAGGGGACCGTAGACCAACTCCTGCTTGGGGAACTTGTAGAGGAGCAGCTTTCCGTAGTGCTCTCCGTCGGAGCGGGCGGCCATCCACCCTACCATGTTCTGTTTGTTGGCCGGCGTGAAGGGGAGTATGAGGATGAATTCGACTTCATCCTCATCCGGCAGCCTCATGGTCACGTAGTAGGGCTCCATGAGTTGCTCGTTGCCCACGTAGATCTCGTGGGCCACGGTCCACAGGTCCTCCTTGTTGTAGAAGACAGTGGGGTTCTGCATGTGGTAGGTGTTGTTCATCTCGGCCTGGATGGCGAAGAGGCCCTCCGGGTAGCGGACGTGTGACCTCAAGCCCTCGGGCATCTGTTCCCAGGGGGTGAAGAGTCCCGGGAAGATGCAGGCGTAGGCCTGGATGATGGGGTCGTCGGCATCGACCACGTAGAAGGTCATGTCGCCGTTGTAGACATCGGTGACAACTTTGACAGAGTTGCGGATGTAGTTGAAACGTTCGTCGTAGGGCTGGGCGTATGGGTACATGTCTGTGGCGGTGTAGGCGTCGTGCAGCCAGAACAGGCGTCCGTCAACGATGACCAGGTAGGGGTCGGAGTCATAGAGCAGGAAGGGCGCCACCTGGCGCGCTCTGTCGTGGACGTTGCGATACAACATCACCCGGCTCTCAGAGGTGACGTACTCGCTCAGGAACACCGATACGTCGCCGAAACGGTAGGCGAAGGCTGCCCTCTTGAGAGGGGAATCCAGGAGCACCCCGCCTGTGCCCTGGTAGGTGGTCGTCATGTTCTGGTCGCCGCTGGGATAGTCGAACTCCTCGATGGTGCTGTTGACGAAGACGTAGTTGTCGGTCTTCTCGCCGTAGTAGATCTCGGGGCGTTCGATCTCCAGGCCAGGCACGGTGCGAGGAGGCAGGTCTCGGACCCAAAGCTCCGGGAGGCCGTCGGTGGTGACCTCGTTGACGGGGCTCATCACCAGACCGTAGCCGTGCGTGAACTGGAGATGTTCGTTGAGCCAGGTTCGGGACTGGAGCTGGTTGGTGGCCATCTCCCGAGCCGAGAGGGTCACCTGCCGTGTTACGCCGTCCAGATAATAGCGGTCCACGTCCACGTCCACGAAATCGTAGTACAGACGGATCTCCTGGATCTGAGCGTAGGTGTCCTGGAGGGGACGATAATCCCACAGCCGGATGCCCTGGATAGTGGGGTCGGCGTCGGCCAGGGCTTCCGGGGTCAGGTCGACCAGGGAGCCAAAGTCCAGCTCCTGGATGCGGTCCAGACCGTAGGCGCGGCGCGTAAACTCTATGTTGTGTTCGATGTAGGGGTACTCCTTGATCAGCTCGTTGGGCTGGACCTCGAACTGCTGCAAGAAAGCAGGATACATCTGGCCCACGCCCACGGCGGCGGAGAGCCACAGCACACCGCCTATGGCCAGGATCCAGGGTCTTCTGGAGGCCACGCCTCCGAGGAGGAGCAGGACGCAGAGAATCACCGCCCAGAAGGAGAGATTGTAGGCCAACAGGCGGGCGTGGACGTCGGTGTAGCCTGCTCCGAAGCCGACGCCCTCGGACGAGTAGAGGAGCTCGAAGGCACTCA
>DAOUEW010000344.1:0-1648 GCA_034430275.1 Anaerolineae bacterium
CGCTCGCCAAGCCTGGCAGTGGCATTTTCAGGAAGTGGGCGGGCAGGGTCACTCGACAGATGGCTCGCCTGGACGTGATCGGGTCGCTTGTCCTGGCTGGGGCTATCGAGGGGGGCTTCTCGTTGTATGAGGATATCCAGATGCGAGACATCAATGGCCTGACCAACGAGCAGATTGTCTACCGTGCGGGGGTACGAGTTGCCGGTGGTGTCCTCGCCGCCTACGTCGGCGTTACAGTGGGCTTAATGGTGGGCGGCCCCGCCATAGCCGTCGCAGCGGTTACCCTCGTAGTGGGGGTGGCGGTTCAGGCTGCCTTCGACTGGTGGGTTGAGCCACTCGTGTTCAGCAAATGGAACCTGTACGGGCCTTACGAGCCGAGGCCAGCCGTAATGACGAGCGCTAGCAGGCTCAAGCTACGCAGCTCGTCGCCCTAGAAGGGAGGAGTTGGGGCTATGGGCGCACAAGATGCTGACATTGCCACGGACTGTGTTGTCTGGCTCTTTACCTTCGGTCTCGGCTCGTTGATCTTTGGCTGGGGCATGTGGATACGTCTCGGCCGTACGAAGCGACACTTCCTGGTGCAGGGGCCAGCTCCTTTCTTTGGACCTGCCAACTACCACTTCGGGATACTGCTCGGCGCGACCTTGATCATCCTCGGGATTGCAGGGTTGCCTGGAGATGTGGAGACCAGGCAGGACCTTCTTGGATACTTGTTCATACCTTCCCTCATACTAGCCTTCATCGTGGGTTTCTGGCAGCCGTGGTGGTTGAAGCCGAAGTGGATCAGGCAGCTCCAGGAGAACCACCCGGACATCTATCCTTTCTTGCGGGAGGCGGCCCAGGAGGAGGTGGGCACCGACCAGGAGAAGGCTGAGGAGTGGGCGAGCAAGATGGACACGGTGGAGAGCCAGAACGAGTGGGTGGCGGAGGTACGGAAGCGGCTGGGCATGCCGGACCCGAGGCCCACTCGAGGGAACGAGGACAAGTAGGAGCCACCCGAAGACATGCGTCGTAGTTCGCATGGACCCACGCTTGGCCATGCGTTACACCGAGCCTTCGAATGGTGTGGACGACCTCTACTTCATCCACGGAGACCAGTCCGGCTCCGCAGTGCTGATCACCGACGACACCGGGCAGGAGGTGGGGCGCGCCCACTACGAGCCTTTCGGAGAGACCTTCTCCTCTACCATCCCCATGACCCTCACCGAGCGGCTGTTCTCCGGCCAGGTCCTTGACAGTTCCACGGGGCTGTACTACTATGGCAACGGTCGTTACTACGACCCATCCATCGGCAGGTACATCAGTCCCGATCCCTACCTGGACGCGCCCTTCAGCTCCCAGAGGCTGGACCGGTACAACTTCGGCTTCAACAACCCGTTGCGATACAAACGCAGCGAGGCCCTGCCGGACTTCACCGTGGACCTGGCGAAGGGCATCGTTGTGGCCGAGGGGGTGCCCGCCTCAGCGCTGACCAGCAGCTTCGGGCAGCTCACGGTGGACCTTGAAGGAGCGCGCTGGCTGGTCAAGGAAACCTTCGGGGCGGTAGCAGACGCCGGGGTGCAGCAAGCCTTCGGGGGATACGTGATTGGGCGCATCAGCATCACGGCCAGCAAGACGAGGCTGACCAGGATGCTGCCCAAGGATGTGC
>DAOUEW010000345.1:0-4037 GCA_034430275.1 Anaerolineae bacterium
CACGATACGCCAGTCCTCAGGATACAGTGCACACATATCGTTGCTGGTAGCTGTAGTGGCGCTCTCTGTCACTTCGTGCCAGATCCATCCCCTTCAGCCAGAGCGAGTAGCACGCGGGATGCACACCTTGCGTGGCGACGGGAGAGAGCTCGCCCTCGTGGACGAGTCAGGCTTCGACTGGGTGGTTCAGGTCTTCAGTTGGAGGGAGATCGCCCGCTGGCGCGGCCTGTACAACTGGGAACAGCCGGACTCTGTGGTTCGGGGAGCCGAGTACCTCGAACTGAACCTCGTGGTCCGGCTCGATCAGCACCCCGACTGGGCTCGCTCCCAACCGGCCGAGAACGCCCCCCCAGACGACTTGAACGACTTCGGCGACTTCGTCTATGCCGTCGCATCGCGGTACAAAGGGCAGATCAAAGGATACATCATCTGGAACGAGCCCAACCTCGCCGCTGAATGGGGCGGCGATGAGCCCGATCCCGAATCCTACGTGGAGATGCTCAGGCTGGCCTACGCCAGGATCAAGGAGGCCGACCCCAACGCTCTTGTGGTGAGCGCAGGGTTGGCTCCCACCAACGACCAGACCACCCTGGCAGTGGACGACAGGCTCTACCTGGAGCGAATGTACGAAGCGGCAGCCAGTGAGTACTTCGACGTGCTGGGCGCCCACGCCTATGGGTTCGGCCATCCACCTGATGATCCCCATGGCGCCCATCAGAGTCTGAACGTGGCCAGGGTGCAGGATCTCAGGGAGATCATGGTGGCCCACGGAGATGGAGAGAAGCCCGTTTGGGTCACCGAGCTGGGCTGGACCACCTCGCCGGCGCAGCAGGACGCGTGGCAGCGAGTCAGCCCGGAGCAGCAGGCCGAGTACCTGGTTGAAGCCTTCCGTATTGCCCGGCAAGAATGGTCCTGGCTGCAACTGATCGCCGTTTGGAACCTCGGCTGCGGCCTGTCCGCCGATGATGACGATATAGCCGGCTATGGGGTCATCGATCCAAGCGGCGAACCCAGGCCAGCGTATCGTGCCTTGAGCGCGCTGCCGAAGGGCGGACTGCTCGCGCGGGTGAGGGATACTCTGTGGGGAAAACAACGGCTTACTACGTCCAGCGAGCGTCCGCGTGCCCTCGCTGAGGACGTGATCGTCCATCTGGGGGACAACCACTGGCCCACACCCTGGGTCCCTCTGTACCAGGGCCAACTCCCCAGCCCCGTCTGGACCGGCGAGTTTTACGTTCGAGACCCTGAGCAGGGCGCCTGGATGCTGCACATGGAGGTCATGCAGAACAACGAGCGTACCAACTACCTGCTCGTAAACGGCCACCCCTTGGACCCACCATACTTGCCCGTGGAAGACTACAGCCGTAGCTGGGTCACCCTGAACTACCAGGTGCCCACAGACTGCCTGCGGCCGGGACTGAACGAGATCACCGTAGTTGTGGGGAAGGAAATCCCTCCTCGCCAGCGGCCTGGCACCTACGAGGACCTTCAGTTCAGGAACATCTCCTTCGAGAGATCATGAGTTCGGCCGGGCACGCTAGCGAAGCTCTTCCAGACTCTCGCTGGCCGTCTCGTTGCCCGGGTCCAACTCCAAGACGCGCTCGTAGGCGCCCACCGCCTCCTCTTCCCTCCCGGCCAACCGGTAGGCATCTCCCAGATCCAGGTAGTAGGGTGCCACCTCCGGAGCGAGCTGCACACCAATCTCGAACTCGGCTATCGCTTGAGGGAGTCGCTCCAGCGCCAGGTACACCTCGCCGAGAAGCACGTGGTAGGCCGCCTCTCCCTCCTCCAGCCGTACCGCCTCCTCTGCCGCCAGGACCGCTTCCTCGAGCAACCCCTGGTACCGGTAGGTATCGGCCAGCATGGCATGATAGAGAGGATTTTCAGGCCGCAATTGCAGGGCCATCTGGTACTCGCCGACTGCATCGTCCAGGAGGCCCTCAGCGCGATAGATGGTGGCTCGTCGGGAGTAGGCTCCCACATAGGACGGGTCCAGCCGAGTGACCTCTTCGTATTGCTCCATAGCCTCGTCGTACCGGCCCAATGCCCGGTACGCATCGCCCAACTGCAAGCGGAACTCGGCATTGTCGCTATCCATGCGGACCGCTACCGCAAACTCGTTCGCCGCCTCCTGCAGGTCACCTTCTACGTAGCGCAGGCTTCCCAAGAAGAAATGATAGTCGCTCTCGTGGATAACTCCCCTGGCCAGCAGTCCCTGGTACAGCTCCAGAGCCTGTTGTGTTTCGTCGTGGGAGAGGTGGATGAGGGCAAGCCCTTCGTAAGCGGAGTAGTAGTCAGGATCATCGGCGATGGCGGCTTCATACTGTTCCACCGCCTTCTCCTCACTCCCGTGGAACCTGTACAACTCCCCCAGCGTGAAGTTGAAACGCGTCTCCTGGGGAAACAGCTCGTCGGCCTGGCGAGCGACACTTGTGCCCAGCTCGATGATCTCCGCGTCGCTGAGCTGGGATTCCGCGGGCACGGCAAGGAGGACGTTGATGTCCGACGTGGTGAAGGGAGCTAGCAGATCTGTCTCCACAGCGTTGCTACTGCTGTGTCCCTTGAACACGACGGGCGCCAGAAAGACGTGCCCCTCCACCTCATCGGCCAACGGCCCGCCAGGCCTCAACTGGCGATAGTTGGGATTGGGGTCCAGCAGCCACGCTACGTCGTAGCCAGACACCACATCCGGAAACCTGTGCCAGTCCTCCAGCACAACCCTCGACGGGCAGGGACAGGAAGCCAGATATCTCGCGTCGCTCGCGTCGTAGCCATAGTACAACAGGCGGTCCGCGTAATCCTCTCCCGTAGCCACTACCACCTCGGAGGGCCCGACCACCGCCTGAAGATAGGAGGACACCTTGTCCCAGGGCTGCTTCCCCTCGTCCCAGAGCTTCCCCAGAGCCTCCAGACTCAGTATGCCCATGATCGAGCAGAGGATCACCAGAGTGATAGGCACAGCCAACGCCTGTTTCTTCGCACCGGCCCACCTCCTCGCGACCAGGCGCGAGACCAGCTCTCCGAGGCCCACCAACCCCGCTGAAACCACAACAAGGAAGACGGGCAGAACGAAGATCACGTACCGCAGCCTGAAGCTGTGACCGGCCGGGACCAAAAGGACCACTGCAAACGGCAACACCATCCACAAGGCAGCGAGCACCAATTGCCGTGGCGCCTGCCGTACGAGGAAGTAGAGACCCAGAGAGAGAGCCGCCACATAGCAGAGGAAAGCCAGACCCGGGCCGGCACCGAACAGATCGACAATACCAGCGAGATAGCTGAGGCTCGTTCGGGTCACCGCTGTGGCCACTTGTCCTCCCAAGCCCTTCTGACCCAAAACCCCGCTGAGGGTGAAAGGCAGCATGGGCAGGTAGAGTATGGCCATCAACAAAGCCGAGGCCAGGAAAGCGAAGAAAGGCTCCGTCTTCCAGGCCCGGGACGCGGCAGCGGATCTAGCGGTGAGACGACCGTACACAAAAAGCGACAGCGCATACACCCCCTGCACCGCCAGGAAGAGGAAGGCAAAGAGGTGGGTATACACCCCCAGCGTCGAGCTCACCACGTAGCCGGCCCAGGACCGGACGTCGTTGCGACGCAGGCCCCGGTAGAAGAAGTACAACGATAGGCTGCCCAGCAGCATGAGCAGCGCGTAGTACCGGGCCTCCTGAGAGTACCGGACGTGGAAGCTGGAGATACAAAGCAGGAATGCCACTACCAGCCCTTGCCGTGGACCCAGCAGCCCCTTGCCCACCACGTACATGGCAGCGATGGCTAACACTCCAAAGAACACCGATGGTAGGCGAAGGACGAAATCGCTCTGGCTCAGCAGGCGGAACAGGTAGGTACTAAGGAAGTAGAGGGGTGGAGCGGGGATGATGGGAACCTCCAGCGGCCCACTGATCACCTCCAGCGGCGACCTGTCAGGTGAGGTGTACAGAGCGGTGCCCAGCTCGTCGTACCACAGGCCCTTGCCATCCAACTCGTGCAGGCGCAGCCCGAAGCCGAGCAACAAGACGGCCACGAGCACCACTCGCACT
>DAOUEW010000346.1:0-18464 GCA_034430275.1 Anaerolineae bacterium
CCGTCCGTGAGGCGGCCCGAGTTCTGAGCAAGGGGGGGCTGAACACTCGTGTGGGCGAGATGAGTACGCTGGTTTGGGGTCAGGAGCAAGCCGTCTTCCAGGCACTGCAAGAGGCATTTCACCAAGCCACGGAGCACGGCGACACAGTGATGGCGGTGACTCTCTCCAATGCCTGCCCGCTACCAGCCCAAGGCAGTTCGCGTTCCTCCAGCCAGAGTTGATGGTGGCTGAGAAACCCGTCTTCGGTGGGCAAGTTGCAGCCCACTACGAAGCTTGGTACGAGACGCCAAACGGCAGCCGCGCCGACGAGCTGGAGAAAGCCGCGTTGCGCCGGCTACTGGGCAGCTTTCCCCAGGCCCGAAGCGTGCTGGAGGTGGGATGTGGGACCGGTCACTTCACGCGATGGCTAGGCGAACAGGGGCTGGCAGCAGTAGGTCTGGACCTCTCGGCGGACATGCTGGCGAAAGCGCAGACCCTGAACGGCCTCTCCTTCGTGCGCGGCGACACCCATCATCTCCCTTTCGCCGATGGCGCCTTCGACGTGGTGGCTTTCGTGACCACACTGGAGTTCCTGAGCGAGCCCCAGCAGGCACTCATGGAGGCGCTGCGAGTTGCCCGCCGAGGCCTGCTTCTGGGTGTGCTCAACCGGTGGAGCCTGCTAGGGCTGAAGCGGCGCCTGGCGGAGCGCGCTCGCCCCTCGGTCTATCGCGCGGCGCGTTTCTACGGCGTCGGAGAACTGAAGCGGTTGTTGAAGTCCGTCGGCGGTGATGAAGCACATGTGGTGTGGCACACAACGCTCTTCCCTCGACAATGGCCGCGCCCCCAGTCCGCCTTGCCCTGTGGAGGCTTCATCGCCATGGCCTTGCTCATGGCGGAAACAGAGCAACGCGACGAAGAAGGTTGCAGTGACAAGAAGAAGGTGCCCCGCCTTTCCGTTCCCAAGAAGGCGTGGAGCGGCGCAGACGAAGAAACAAAACCAGGAGAAAGAGAGAAGGGCCGGTGAGGATTACTTGTGTAGTTGACGACGCAGTACAGCGCAGTTCCCCGTTCTGGGGCGAGCATGGCTTGGCCTTCCTGATCGAGACAGCGGCCGGGCGCCTGCTCTTCGACACCGCTCAAAGTGGCACTGTGCTCCTCCACAACCTGGAATTGCTGAATGTCGACCCTGCAACCATAGACGTGCTCGCCATCAGCCACGCTCACTACGACCACACCGGAGGCCTCCCGGCACTGTTGGAAACTGTCCGTGCCGGCCAACCGATGTACGCCAACCCTGATCTGTTCCGCGAGCGGTTCTCGCGGCGAGAAGGGAAGCCACGAAGCGTGGGCCTACCGATTTCGGCGGAAGCGTTGGCTGCTCATTTCGCACTGCGCCTGGACGGCGCACCGCAGGAGATCATGCCAGGCATCTGGACCACCAGCGAGATCACGGAACGCCCCGAGCCGGAGGGAAGCAGCGACTATCACCTGATGCGCGAGGGCGATGCCCTGGTCGCTGACGAATACCGCGACGACATGGCCCTGGTGCTTCAAGATGGCGAAAGCCTGGTGCTCCTCTGCGGTTGCTGCCATGCTGGTTTGCTGAACACGCTGGCGCACGTGGAGCGTGCCTTCGAACAGCCCATCAGAGCGATCGCGGGTGGCCTGCACCTGACCAGTGCTACTGACAGCGGACTCCAGCGCATCGCCGATTTGCTTGCGGCGAGGTCGGACCTGCAACTCCTCTATCCCAACCACTGCACCGGAGAAGCAGCCTTCGTGGCCCTGACCGCGATCCTCGGATCTCACGTCATTCGCCCTTGCCCAGCAGGAACCATCCTGGAATTCTAGTATGAGTACAGAGAAATCGTTGTGGCAACTCTTGTCAGAGGACCCCTCGAATCTGACCTGCGAGGAGTGCTTCGCTGTGATGGAGTACTACGCCGATGTTCTGGCCACCGCGGGCCCCGACCTCCTCCCCAAGGTACTCGATCATCTGAGAAGCTGTCCCAGTTGTCGAGCTCAGCACCGCGAGGCACTCCGCCGCCTCATGGAAAGCGAATCAGAGACCAACGGGGCATCAAGGCCTGACAGGGGAGAATCGGACGGATGGGATGAAGAAGAGTAATAGCACCTTGGCCGGTCCCTTACGAGAATCGCGAGCAGTAGGTATGACAGCTTTCGCTTGCGCACTCAGATCGTTAAGGAGCCGGGCCAACAGCAAGAGTACACGACTGCAGTCATGAGAGGAACCGAACCTATGAAGAAGGCGATTGGTCTGATCGTCAATCCCGTGGCTGGCATGGGGGGCAGCGTCGGCCTCAAAGGGACCGACGGAGAGATGTACGGCAAAGCACTGGAACTGGGTGCCAAGCCGGTCGCCCCCAGCAGGACGCATGATCTCCTGCGCCACATTGAGAACAAAGAGGGCATCAGGTTGTTCGTGGCACCAGGCGACATGGGAGAGGAATACGTCAAAGGGTACGATGTCCCGTTCACCGTGATCGGAACAGCGCGCAGCGAGACCTCGGCATTGGACACCAAGAGAATCAGCGACCAGATGGTGAAGCGTGGCGTCGAATTGCTGGTCTTCGTCGGAGGCGACGGAACGGCGCGGGACGTCTACGATGCGATAGATTCTACGGTCCCAGTCGTGGCGGTGCCGGCCGGAGTGAAGGTCTTCAGTTCAGTTTTCGCCGTTAGCGCCAGAGCAGCGGCCCAGATGGTGGATGCGTTCGTGAAGGGCGTTGACGTGGCCGAGGAGGACGTCCTAGACATAGACGAAGATGCCTTCCGGGACGACAGACTGGCCTCCAAGCTCTACGGCTGTCTTCTGGTGCCCAGCGTCCGCAGCTTCCTGCAGTCAGGTAAGGCGGCATCTAGCGTCGCAAGATCCTCTTTGGAGAGCAAGAAGGAGATCGCTGAATACGTGGTCGAGGAGATGGATCCGGAGGCTTTATATCTACTGGGCCCGGGGACGACATTGAGGACCATTACCGATGAGATGGACCTATCCAAGACGCTCCTGGGCGTGGATGCGGTTCTCGCAGGGAAGCTATTGGGGAAGGACCTGAACGAAAAGGCCATTCTAGGTCTGCTCGAGAACTACGACAGGAGAAAGATCGTCGTCACCCCTATCGGTGGCAATGGGTTCATCTTCGGGAGAGGAAGCAAGCAGTTCACGCCGGAAGTGATACGGCAAGTAGGCAGGGATAACATCATAGTGGTGGGGACGAAGGACAAAGTGAGTCAGTTGGAGTGCCTGCGTGTGGATACAGGCGATTTGGGCCTCGATGAGATGCTCAGCGGCTACATCGAAGTCACGGTCGGCCGCAAGCAAGGGATGATGATGGAGGTGAGATGCTGAGGGAGACCATCAGACTGCACATGAATGAGGTACCATATCTTCCTCCACGAGGAGTTCTCGAGGCTGCTCAGAAGGGCCTCTCTAGCTTGAATCGCTACACCGAACCGCAAAGCCTGGAGCGCCTGCGCGAGCTTCTGGCGGACTACTCGCAAGTTGCCAAAGAGCATATCGTCCTCAGTCCCGGATCCGACCTTCTCCTGAGGGAAGCGATCCACGCCTTTGCCAAGGGCAGGAAGGTCGTCATGGTGAGTCCTTCTTTCTTTCCAACCGTTCAAGCCGCAAAGGAGTTCGCGACGGAACGACTCAGCATTCGGCTCAGCCCCCCAAGTTTCGATTTGAACTTGGACCTCCTGACTGACGCATTATCCGAGCCCAGCCTCGTGATCATAGACAATCCCAATAACCCGACGGGCCAGACTCTCCTTGATCGCCAAGCGGTCGAAACCCTGGTCGGGAATGCAAATGCGCTTCTGGTCATAGACGAAGCCTACTACGAGTTCTCCGGGCTGACTCTTGCCGATATGGTGCCCAGTTGCCCTAATCTTGCCATCACACGCACGATGGACAAAGCCTTCAGCCTGGCGGGTGCTCGCGTCGGCTATGCTATCGCTGGAAGGACCTTAGTAGACGCGCTGTCCTCGTTCTACGCGTTTCTACCCCAATCCAGTCTCTTGGCCGCGATAGAAGCACTAAGTAGTAGAGGCTACGTGCGGAGAAACGTCCAGCGAGTCGTTGAGGAACGACAACGAGTATGGAGAGCGCTACGTGAAGAAGGAGCCCAGGTATACCCAAGCACCACCAATTTCCTGCTCATCAAGACAGACTTTCCTGATGCAGCGAACCGGTTTGAGGAGATGGGCATCCTCGTGTCGGATCTTTCAAATCAACTCCCAGCAGGGTTCATCAGGGTGTCCACAGGTACTCGTGAAGAGAATGATGCCTTCATAAGCGGCTACATGAGAATCCGTGAAGCCTATGACTAGCGATGATCGTACCGCACTACCTAAGATCGGGAGTGGATCCGAGCTTCGGTTGGACAGTGGGTGTATAATCCAATCGTCAGGGGATTGGCAGTATGATCGTTTTCGGACCCGCCCGATCTAGACGTTTGGGACGCAGCTTGGGGGCTGACGACATACCGCCCAAGGTGTGCAGTTACTGGCGAGCGTATTGTCAGTTGGGGCGCACTGTCAGGATGCGGATTGACGGCCAAGCGCCCAGGGGCAACTCCTTTGAGAAAACGGTGCTGAGATCATATCTGCCCGTGCTACTGCATTTCTGGTCCCCGTGGTGCACGCCCCGTCTCATAGCGGCCCATACTGGAGTGACTAGCCAGGGAACTCGAGCTCCCCCTCCTAATGAGCAAGTTGAGTCCGACCGACGGCTTTCGCACGCCAGGCCAGTACGGCATCATGGCTATCCCCACCCTGGTCATTTTCACGGATGGCAGAGAGTGAGGCGCGTTGTAGCGACGTTGCCCAAGCACGTCTTGAAAGGCAAACTGGAAGCGGTCCTGTGACCCAAAAGTAAGGAAGGAGCACAATGATTGGATCATATTGGAAGCCTACTGATGAGATCCTCGGGTATCTTGAACGAAGAGAGAAACTGGTCTTGATGGGGTGTGGCGGCTGCGCTACGGTTTTCCACACTGGTGGCCAACCAGAGGTGGAAGAAATGGCACGCATTCTCTCGAACCATGGAAAGACCATCCTGGCAGCCATCTCGCCACCGTTTGGAGAGTTCACGTGCTACGTTCCTCAAAGCAAAGCGCACTTGGACAAGCATCGAGAGGAGATCGATCAATGTGATGCTATTCTCATGCTTTCATGCGGTGATGGTCTCCAGGTTGTGCGAAAGCTGGTGGAGGCGGAATATGGCCTGGTGAAGCCCATCTATCCAAGCCTCGATGCCGTTGGGCACATGGGTGGGGGGCCTACTCTGTTTGAGGAAAAGTGTCAGCAATGCGGCGAGTGCGTGCTTGGCCGGTTTGCTGGCATTTGCCCGCTGACCCAGTGTGCGAAGGGATTGCTGAATGGTCCCTGCGGAGGTTCGACAAACGGCAAATGTGAAGTGAACCCTGAGCGCGACTGCGCTTGGGTGCTGATATACGAGCGGCTGAGGGAAATTGGCGAGTTGGACAGAATGAAGACAGAGCCGATAATAAGGGACTACAGCAAAATGACAAGGCCACGCAGTATTGATCTCAGCCTGGTTACAGTAGATACTCCGTGAAAAGAAGGTGAGGCAAGTGCCCATCTAGGAATATCGATGCCGGGAGTGCGGGGAGAACTTCGAGAAGCTCGTGCGTTCAATGAACTCTGCGCCCGAGAAGAAATGCCCCAAATGCAGCGGACTGAAGGTCGAGAGGCTCCTCTCAGCTTTTGGGATTCAGATCTCTGGCTCCACCAGTGAGCCCGTCTGTCGTATCTGCATGCCCCGAGGTTGAGCACCTTCTTTGGACCAAGTTCGCAATGAGCGGGTGGTGATCACTGAGTGTGGAGGGAGCACTATGTCACAGCGCAGCCACATCGAGGTGGGAGGGTGGGCGGCACGTAACTACGACCTGATGATGGACCTGCTCCTGGTGGGGCGCTATCAGGCCTTCATTCAGCGGGCCATCAAGGCGATGGATACCCGCGGGGAAGACGAGATCCTGGACCTGGCATCGGGCACTGGGCGCAATATCTGCGTGATGGTAAGGGATCTGGACTCCATCAGGCGAGTTGTTGGGGTGGACATCAATCACGAAATGCTTCGACAGGCGCAGCAGCGGTGCCACGCCTACCCCCAGGTGTCCTTTCTGAACCGGCGCATTGAGGAACCGCTCCCTTTCCACGAGGAGTTCGACAAAGCATTCATCTCCTTCACTCTGCATGGCTTCGAGGACGAAGACAAGGACAGAGTGATTGCCAATGCCTACCAGGCTCTGAAGCCCGGAGGCAGATTCTGGATCCTGGACTTCAGCGAGTTTGACCTGGATCGGCAATGGTTCTTCTTCCGCTGGGCCTTCCGGCGCTTCGAATGCGAACTAGCCAGCGAGTTTCTGTCCCTGGATCTGAAAGGCATGCTGGCCCGTCAGGGGTTTGCCAACTTTGTGAGCCACATGTTTCTGCGGGGCTATGTGCGGCTGCTGGGGGCGGAGAAGTTGGAGGTAGGGGGTGAGAAACAAGCAGCGAGCGGATAGCTGAGAGGAACCGTCGATGGCGGGCCCATCCAGTCCCGCCGACGATTTTGAAGTGGTTGGATGAGCGCCTTTCAGGCAGGTAAGAGGCATCGTCGAGAGGGTTAAGCAAGAACGAATGGAGAAGTGACTCCCTGCACTGCTCCAGCGACCTGGCCCGATGGACGTTTGAAAAGGCTTATGGGGAGAATTTCATCCTGGTGGGAGTTGAGGTCGGAGACAGAGCGCGAGTAGCGAGGGGCAAGTGAAATGGATGCCGCAACAATGCATGAGGAGATAGCCCGGAGGCTTGGCAAGGTTGAATCCGCCCTTGATGTGGGCTGCGGCGACGGGACGCTCGTTAGGTTCCTGGCAGAGCATGTAGCACGCGAGGCTATCGGCATTGACATAGCAGGCAGCACCTTTTCCGAGGAGCGGATTTCAGGGGATGGGATCTCGCACTTGAGAGAATGCGTGGAGGGCGATGCTCATTTCATGGACTCCTTGACCGACAACCGCTTTGACGCCATAGTGACCGTTCACACCTTCCACGAATTATCTGATCCCATGGCTGCTCTACGTGAAGCAAGGAGGGTCTTAAAGCCAGGTGGAGCGATATTGATAGCCGATTTCGCAAAGGGACACGAGGGTGAGAGGATATGGGGCGAAACCTATTACGCGCCAGAGCAGATTGACACAATGCTGAAAAAGTGCAGCTTCGAGGAGGTGAGTGCCCAGCGGGTTCCCGGCGAGCACTTCCTGTTTGCCCTTGGAAAGAAAATGAAAGGCCCGTAAGGAGCGAGACAACTATGAATGATGAAGAAGCAATCACCCAGGCCATTCAGCGGGTGGAGCACCCGGAAATCAACTGCAGCCTGGTGGACCTGGGCATGGTGCAAGACATCCAGGCGAGCGAAGAAGGGGTTTCGCTCAAGCTGGTTCTCCCCTTCTTGGGGATCCCGACCGTCATTCGGGACTACATGGTTGACAGCCTACAACAGGCAGTGGCCGGCTTTGGCGTCGAGTTGGAGATCCAAGTGACTGAGATGACCCCCGCCGAACGCCAGCAATTCCTCACGCTTGAGCAACAGAACTGGAAGGTCTAATGGATCAAGGGTGAGGAGCAACCGCTGAATGCAATGAAAGAAGGTAATGAAATGAACATCGAGCCTGGGTGACCGTGTCTTGGTCAAAGTCCTGGAGCGGGAGTCTCAGACTCCCAGTGGGATCATTCTGCCGGAGACGGCCAGAGAAAAGCCGCAGCAGGAACTGGTGGTGGCCGTTAGCTAGGACGAGGAGCCGGCGATCGCTGTGGAGGTTGGAGACAAGGTGCTCTTCGCCAAATACACACGCACCGAGATCAAGGTGGACGATACGCCCCACCCGTTGGTGGAAAGCTCTGACATCCTGGCCCGCATCACCGATTGATCAGGGATAGGCCAACATCGGGGAGACCTGCCCCCACGCACTGTGCGAGGGGGCTGCCGCCACACACCTGTTTCTCCCAGGGTTGGCGACCGGCCTCTGATACCTGGTGCGCTGCTGCAACGTTGATCGTACCCGAAGTTGCTCCTCCTGCCACCGGCATTCACTGGCCAGGGCCACCAAATTGGGACTTCGCCAAACCAGGTCTAGGCGTTTCGGCTTCCGTTCGAAGCGGAGAAGTATAAATCTTGATACAAGGGTCTAGCGCCTGTCTCCGAGCGCGGTCTTTGCGGCCCGAGGACGGGCCTTGGAGCCTATGTCATGATTCCAGAAAGAGAAAGGAACAACGACAGAGAAATGACAGGACCACTAATTGATGAGAGCTCGCGGGAGGCACTGACAGAGAAGTTCCAACGAGAACTCCAGAATGAGGTAAGCCTGTCCGTCTTCATAGGGCCGGAGAACAAAGAATACTGCGATTTCACGGCTCAATTGTGTGAGGAACTAAACAGACTTGATGGCAGAATCAAACGCACTGTGTATCAAAACGGCGGTGAGAAGGCAACTGAGCTGGGCATCATCCGAACCCCAACCGTACTCGTGGGGTGGGATCAGGGATACAAGCTGAAATACACCGGCGCTCCTACGGGCCAGGAAGCGGGAGGCTTCATTGAGGCCATCTCCCTCATCTCTCGCCGGGATAGCGCACTCCAGGAAGATTCCAAGGCCAAACTCCAGAACATAGATCGCGATGTCTCCATCCAGGTGTATGTCACGCCGGCCTGTCCCTACTGCCCCCGTGCTGTCTTGTTGGCACACCAGATTGCCATCGAGTCCAAGGGGCGGGTGGAATCCGAGTGCGTGGAGGCTTCGGAGAATATGGACCTGGCCAAGCAGTTTAACGTCAGCTCTGTTCCGCAACAGGTGATCAACGGGGATATGGATTCCATCTCTATCGGCGTACAGCCTGAATCCAAGTTTGTTGACGACGTACTGCGCTATGGGTCGTCTCGTTACGCCAAGATTGTGGAGGCAGAGGAAGCCAAGAGGGCCCTGGCCGAAAGGCTGGTGGATGCCCCCACCGGGCCGGTGATTCTGACGGACCGTAGTTTCGATCAAGCTGTCCAGAAGTATCCTATGTTGGTCGTGGACTGTTGGGCCGAGTGGTGCGGTCCTTGCAGGATGGTCGCTCCTGTAATTGAGGCCTTGGCGCGGGATTATCAGGGCCAGATCGTTTTTGGAAAACTGGATGTGGACCACAATCCAGGAGTTGCGGCGCGATACCAGATCATGTCCATTCCCACTCTTCTCATTTTCAAAGGGGGCGACCTGGTGGATACCAAGATAGGCGCCCTACTCAGGCATGCCTTGGAAGAAGTATTGCGCAAGTATGTCAATTGATGGCTCGTTCAACCGTTACGTCTCCAAGGTAGAGGCCACGGGCGCTGGGGCTCGCTACTACGACTTGTTGATGAACCTCATCACCGGCGGCACATACCCCTCTTTCATCCGTCGGGTCATATGAGATATGAGGATTCGGCCAAGTGATGCTATGTTGGATCTGCGAGCAGGCGCCGGACGCAATGCCTGCCTGACGGCTCGCTATCTTGGCGATCTGAGCCGCATCGTGGGGCTGGACATCAGGACGGACATGTTAGAGCAGACCTGGCGCCGCGGCCAGCATTTCCCTATCGTCGCTTTTGAGAAGAATCGGGCGGAGCATGTGCGGCTGCTGGGGGCGGGAAAGCAGCGGGAGGTTTGGAAGATGGGCACCAAGATCGATAGAGTGAAGGATCTGGAGAGGCGAATAGAGGAGTTGAAGCGTCGATGGCCGGCCCATCCAGTCCCGACGACAATGCTTCCGTAGTTAGAGGAGCTGGAGGAGGAATTGGACGGGGAGTGGAAGAGAGCAACCGAGGAGGAAAACATTGCCAAAGCCCATGGCCCTGGTGGATTATGGGAAATGCCAACCTGAGAAATGCGACAGGGGTATCTGCCTTGCCGTGCTTGCATGTCCGAACAAAGTTCTTAAACAGGAAGCTCCTTATGAGATGCCCGATCCCAATCCGGCTATGTGTGTTGGCTGTGGCACATGTGCGCAGGCCTGTCCCTTGAAGGCAATTCGACTGATGTAAAGCACCGCGGATCTAACAGCCGAACGTATGACATCAGGTTGAAGGCACGACGATACATCGTGCCATAGCAGTATAAGGAGGCAGGCCGCTCTGGAGACTGATGAATGGAAGGCACAGCTCAGGAAAGAGCGTGGAGAAAAGGATAGGTTCTTCGCAGGGCACTGGCAATCGCCGATACCTCTCGAAGAGCGCACTGGCTTCAAAGGACTTGACTATTACCCTCCCGACCCGGACTTCAGATTCGAGATCGAGCTTCACTACCATGAGGACAAGGAGACGGTGAGGATGGCCTACACAAAGGGCGAGGAGCGGGACTTTGTGCGATGGGGGGAGTTCCGATTCCGGGTGGGCGGCGAGGAGTGTGTGCTTCACGTTTATCAAGCCGATCCTCAGGAGGAGCAGTTTGTTCATCCCATTCAAGGACGCAACATCTGGCCCGGAGACATACGGTGCAGGGCGGTATCTCGACTTCGACGCTGCGAGGGATCGCACTGCCGATGGAAAATGGATTCTTGACCTCAACAGAGCGTACAATCCGTGGTGCATGTACAGCGAGGAGTACACGTGTCCCTTCGTCCCTCGGGAGAACTGCCTTGCCATGCCGATACGCGCCGGCGAGGAGAACTATCCCCTGAACTAATGGCGCACGCATAATCCTCCACTCTTTGCGCGTCATCCGGTGAACTGCGGCACAGCCGTGTGCGGGGGCTCATGACCATGGGACCGCGCTTTGGCGATCCAGAGCAGGCACCGTCCTACCTCCAAGCAACGCGGGCGGCGTTTGAGCATCTCCGGGCCCCGAACCTGCGCGATGCAACGACGAGCTACCTTGCTACCGGCATGAGTAACAGCTACCTGGTCGCCCTCGAGGAAGGTGCCAAAGTTGTTCGGATCGGCACCAAGGTATTCGGTCCTCGTCCAGAAAGAGCATAGATCATGTCCTGTCGAAGGAAGCGAAGAACGCACACATTTAGCGAGGAGGTTTGCAGTGAAGAAAGTAGACGCTTTGATCATCGGTAGCAGCGCGTCCGGGTTTACTGCCGCCATTACAGCACGGCGGCACTACCCCGATGCCACCCTGGCCCTCATCCGCCAGGAAGAGAAGACTCTCATTCCCTGCGGTATTCCCTACATCTTTGGCACCCTGGGTTCCCCAGACAAGAACCTGATGCCCGACCCGGTACTGGCCAAGAACGACGTGGATTTGATTGTCGACCGGGTCACCGGGATTGATCTGCAGGCACGAACGGTTCTCACGTCTCAGGGGCAGTCCATCGGCTACGGAAAACTGATCGTAGCCACTGGTTCCGTCCCCCTCGTCCCCCCGATTCCCGGCGTGGACAAAGAGAACGTCTTCTCTATCAAGAAGGACGTGGCCTATCTAGCCCATCTGTTGGAGGTTCTGAAAGGGTGTCGCGACGTGGTCATCATCGGTGGCGGGTTCATCGGTCTGGAAATGGCGGACGAATGTCGCAAGCTGGGCGATCTGAATATCTCCGTTGTAGAGATGCTCCCTCATTGCCTCTTCGCGGTCTTTGACGAGGGCTTGTGCGTGCAGGCTGAGGAGGAACTGACCAAGGTGGGCATCCGGGTTTGGGCTTCTCACAAAGCCGAAGCTTTGCTTGGGAATAGCAGCGTGGAGCAGGTTGAACTGGATAACAGTGAGAGGCTGCGGGCCGATGCTGTCATTCTGGGTATCGGGGTTCGTCCCAACACGGAGTTGGCCCAGAACGCCGGACTAGAGATCGGTCCTACCGGCGGCATTGCTGTGGACCGCCACATGTTCACCAGCGATCCCAACATCCTGGCGGCAGGTGACTGCGCCGACAAGGTAGACTTCTTCACGGGGCAGCCTGCGCAAGTATGGTTAGCCTCAGTCGCCTCCGCCGAGGCTCGTATCGCAGCGGCCAATCTCTTCGAGATCCGCCGCGCGCACAAGGGATCGATCAGCGTGTTCTCCACGAAGATCGGGAATCTGGCCTGCGGGCTAGCCGGGATTGGGGAGAAGAGCGCCCGTGAGGCGGGAATCGCCTATGTTGTTGGCGAGGCCGAAGCCACAGATAGACACCCGGGTTCCCTGCCTGGTGCCAGGACGCTTCGGGTCAAGCTGATCTTCCGCAAGTATTCCGGGACCCTCATTGGCGGCCAAGCCTGCGGCGGCGATACGGTGGGGGAAATGGCGAACTTGATCGCCACCATGATCCAGGCGGAGATGAACGCCGATCAGATCGCAACCTTCCAAATGGGCACGCATCCGCTGCTCACGGCGTCGCCAGTGTCCTATCCGCTGGTCAATGCCGCAGAGCTGGCCTTGAGCAGGATGCAACCGAGTTGAGACCAAGTTCACCACACGACCAATGAAGCCTAATTGACGCCTAGGCGCAGTACGACAGGTCGGCGATCGGCACTCCTGCAAGACAACCTGCCTGTTGGGACCGAGCATACGCGGCTGGCGGTTCAATCACAGCAGGGAGATTATGAACCGCCAGCAACGATTTGCAGTGCCTATTACGCTGCGTCCGAGGTGAACAATGAAGACTCTGCTTGTCTACGACTCGGTCTATGGTAATACGGAGATCATCGCCAAAGCCGTCGGTGATGCCATTGGCGGCGAAGTCAAAGTGGTCCGCGCCGCAGAATCGCACCCCTCCGAAACCAAGACGGTTAACCTCCTCTGCGTCGGTAGTCCCACCCACGGCGGCCGGCCATCGCCTCCGATGAAAGAGGTCCTGGACAAAGTGCAGGCGGGTGACCTGGAAGGGGTCAAGGTGGCTGCCTTTGACACCAGGCTCACAGTGAGATGGGTCCGCATCTTCGGGTATGCCGCAGGAAGGATCGCCAAGAGCCTGAAGGAAAAGGGCGCGACTCTCGTGGGCTCACCGGAAGGCTTTCTTGTTACAGGCACCAAGGGCCCGCTCAAGGACGGTGAACTGGAGCGCGCTGCGGCCTGGGCGAAGGAGATTGTCGAGAGTGTGAAGTAGTTCCACGACCACACATCCCTCTGTAGCCGCACGGCATGACCACGCTCCCAACGTCCCGACCTCTTCGTGCGGGCGAGTCTGAGACCCGCCCGCACAGCGCTTCGACACACCTGCTGCTTCCACCTACTTGCCGCATCCCCCCACTTCTGCTATAACTCAGGACGATTCGCTCTTGCCCAGATCGACTTACGTGCAAGGAGACATACATGCCAGAGATCCCTGATCTCACAGAATTGATTGCCACCCTAGGCCTGGTCGGCCAGGTGCTGTTCTGGGTCGTCGGTGCCTACTTCGTGGCCTTCTGGTTCAGCCTCATCGTCTGGACCTTTCGTGACGTGCGAGCGCGGTCCCGCGACCTGTTCACCCAGGCGCTTGGTACACTGCTGGTCGTGCCTCCGCCGCCCCTGGACATAGCCGGTCTGGTCCTCTATTTCGTCCTCCGGCCCCGGGAGACCCTGGCGGAGGGGTACGAACGCTCCCTTGAGGAAGAGGTCCTGCTGCAAGGCATCGAGGACGTGGAGGTCTGCCCGGCCTGCAAGCAACTCATCGAAGACGAATACATGGTCTGCCCCCAGTGCTACACCCAACTGAAGAAGAAATGCCCCGACTGCGGCCGCCTGATGGAGCTATCCTGGACCCTCTGTCCCTACTGCGGAGGCAAGGTCGCTACTCAGCGTGCGCCCGCTGGCCTGCCCGAGAACAGGGTGCCAGAAGAGCATAGTGAGCCCAAGTGACGTTTCCGTCATCGTCACCGTCAAGAACGAAGCCTCGTCCATCGACAGGCTGCTAGACTCCCTTTCCCAACAGACAATCCCCCCCTCGGAGGTAGTGATCGTCGATGGGGGCTCCACCGACGGCACGCTGGAGCGTATCGAGCACCACCCCCAACGCCTGCCCATCAAGCTCCTTGTCCGTGAGGGCACCAACATCTCTGAGGGACGAAACGAGGCCATCAGGGCTGCCTCCGGGGAGATTCTGGCCAGCACCGATGCCGGCGTGCGACTGGTGCCCCACTGGCTGGAGGCGCTCACCCGACCCCTGGCGCAGGACACAACCGTAGATGTGGTGAGCGGCTTCTTCCTTCCTGACCCCCAGACCGTGTTCGAGAGAGCCATGGCCGCCACCGTCCTGCCCGTCGAGGCCGATGTTGATCCAGAGCGCTTCCTGCCCTCCAGTCGCTCCGTGGCTTTTCGCAGAGAGGCCTGGGCGAAGGCGGGTGGCTACCCGGAGTGGCTGGACTTCTGTGAGGACCTGGTCTTCGACTTCGGTTTGTTGGACGCCGGGTGCAGGTTCTTATTCGCCCCTCGAGCGGTGGCCTACTTTCGACCCCGCTCCAGCCTGAGCGCCTTCTGGCGGCAGTATTTCCAGTACGCCCGAGGCGACGGCAAGGCCGACCTGTGGCGCAAGCGTCACGCCGTCCGTTACCTGACCTATCTCGTCTGCGCCCCGCTGGTCGTGACGCTGGGCCTCATCGCTCATCCCCTCTGGTGGCTGATGCTTCCCGTTGGCACAGCCATCTACCTCTGGACGCCCTACAAGCGACTGTGGCCCGCACTCGAAGGTCTGTCGCTCCCGCAGAAGGTCAAGGCCGCCCTCTGGGTGCCGATCATCCGCCTGTGGGGCGACGTGGCCAAGATGGTGGGATACCCCGTGGGACTCTGGTGGAGAATCCGCCACAAAGACCTGATCGAGGTCAGGCCCTCCTGAGCGGCGCGCCGTTCGTGCCTTAGCCGACCATCGCCGCCCACGAAGCTCCGCTTGCCCCTCGCCATCGCCACACCACCGTTGAGCGCCCCATTTCGACCATTCGCCGGAAAACCGTTGACCCAGGTCAGATCCTCTCCTATAATGGTCGTGTAGCGAACGTCCGCGGCGGATAATGGGATGGCAGCAGCAACACATCCCGGGACGACGCGCAGAGCCGAGGAGTCACCACAGGACCACGCCGAGGAGAGCGAGAGGATGCTCACCAGAGACGAAGTGAAAAGACTGCTAATCTGGGATCCTATGGGCGCCCTTGGTGCGGCGGCCATTGCGAGCTTCTTCAGCAGGGATTACACCTACTCCCTCGCTACCGGCTTCAGTATGGTCTACATGATCGAGGTCTTCCTGCTCCTGCACAGGTTCTTCCTGCGGCCCAGAATAGGAGACCTTCCCCGAGTGCGGCGCGTGCTGGTGGAAATTGGTGCCTCATTTGGCAGCCACCTGTTGGGCGGAGTCCTCGGTGCGCTGCTGGTCATGTTCCTCTTCGGCCGCTTCACCATCCTGGTAGTCCTCTATCTGGTGACCTTCTCCCTCTTCTTTCCCATCATTCATTCGGTGCAGTACGTGCGCATGTTCTATCGGGAATTGAGGGAGACAGAGCTCCAGGAGGAACGGCTGAAGGCCCTGGCGGCTGAGGCCGAGCTCAAGGCCTTGAAGTCACAGATCAACCCCCACTTCCTGTTCAACACCCTCAACACCTTAGCCCATCTCATTCGCACGGACCCGCCAACGGCGGAGAAGACGGTGGAGAAGCTGGCGGAGGTCTTCCGCTACGCCCTCGTCGCCGTGGACAAGGACGTGGTTCCACTGGCCGACGAGCTCTCCTTTGTGGAAGACTACCTCTCTTTGGAGCACGAACGCTTCGGAGATAGGCTCCTGGTCGAGTCCAGCATCGCACCGGACACCCTCCGGATCTTGGTGCCTCCCCTCATTCTGCAACCGCTGGTGGAGAACGCCCTCCGGCACGGCCAGAGTCCTCAGGGCGGGGTGCAACTTCAGTTGGAGACCTATCTCAACGAGCAATCGCTTGTGATCTCCATCAGCGATCAGGGTCCCGGCTTTCCGACTCACACCACCCGGCAAGGGGGCAGCGGCATCGGCCTCAGCAACGTCCGTGAGAGGCTGGAGAAGAAGTACGGGCAAGGGTTCGGGCTGGAACTCGGCGAGAGCGAGCCCAGCGGAGCCAAGATCACGATCACCATCCCCAAGGAGCAACCATGACGCTGAGGACTCTCATCGTGGACGACGAAGCGCCCGCCAGAGAGCGGCTTCGGAACCTACTAGCCCAGAATGAGCTCGTGGAGTTGATCGGCGAGGCCAAGGACGGAGCAGAGGCAGTGGAGAAGATCGAGGGACTCTCTCCCGACCTCGTGCTCCTGGACATCCAGATGCCGGTGCTGGATGGATTCGAGGTCATCGAGACACTGGACGCCCCTCCGGCTATCATCTTCGTCACCGCCTACGACGAGTATGCCATCCGAGCCTTCGAGGTCAACGCCCTCGACTACCTCTTGAAACCCTTCAGTCAAGAGAGACTCGAGAGAGCCATAGCCAGAGCCCACGAGGAACTAGCGGCGGGGAGCGACTTCTCCAGCAGAATTGGACCTCTGCTGGGGAGCCTCCGCGAGGAGAAACGGCATCTGACTCGTGTAGCTGTGCGCAAACCTGGCCGTTTCCTGGTGGTGGACGTCCGCGACATCGACTGGATGGAGGCCAGAGAAGGCGGCGCGCTCCTCCACGTCGGCGCAGAAGAGCACGCGGTCAGTCGAACGCTGACCGAACTGGAGGCGAGACTGGACCACAGCCTGTTCTTTCGCGCTCACCGTTCGATCATCGTCAATCTGGATCGGGTCAAGGAGGTCGTTCCCTGGTTTGCAGGGAGCCACAGGCTGCGCTTGACCACCGGCGCGGAGGTCGATCTCAGTCGCTCCCGGGCCAAGGAACTGCGCGAGATACTGGGGCTCTAGAAGTCCTGTTGCAGAACGAAGGAGGAGAGGAAATGCCAGCCATCGAAGCCCGTCAAGTAGTGAAGACCTACGGCGAAGTGATAGCGGTGGACGGCATCAGCTTCACAGTGGACGAGGGGGAAGTATTCGGGTTTCTTGGTCCCAACGGCGCCGGGAAGACGACGACCGTAGAGATCCTGGAGGGGTATCGCCGGCCCGACCAGGGAGAGGTTGCCGTGCTGGGCCTGGACCCCTTCCAGGATGGCCGGGAGCTCAGGGAGAGTGTGGGTATTCTCCTCCAGTCGACATCCCTCTACCCGGACCTGAGCGTGGCAGAACTCGTGAGCCTCTTCTCCGGCTACTACCGACACACTCTGGAGCCAGACACGCTCATGTCGGCCATGGGCCTCGAGAAGAAACGCAGCGCCCACTACGGAGAGCTGTCAGGGGGACAGCGCCAGAGGCTTGCTCTCATATTGGCCTTCCTCAACGATCCTCAGCTGTTGTTCCTGGACGAGCCTACCGCCGGGCTCGATCCTCAATCCCGGCAGGCAGTCTGGGAGTGGATGACGCAGGCCCGGGAGAACTCCAGGACGGTCTTCCTCACCACCCATCACATTGAGGAAGCGGAGGAGCTTTGTGACCGGGTAGCCATCGTGGATCACGGCAAGATCATCGCCTTGGACACCCCCCGGCGCTTGATGGCAGAACTGGACCACGGTCAGAGGATCGCATTCCTGGCTGACGTGTCCCTGGATCTGGCGAAGCTATCCTCCATACCGGGAGTGTGGGCAGCCACCAATGGCAAGTCGGGCGAATACACGCTGCATGCGGAGGATTCGCAACTTGCCCTCACGAAGCTGCTGGAGATGGCCTCCCAGGAAGGCTTCTATCCCAGAGATCTGAGAGTCGTGGGCGCCACTCTGGAAGACGTTTTCATCAGCTTGACGGGCAGGAGGATAAGAGAATGAAGGTCCTTGGGACAGAGGTGATAACCAACGTCAAGCTCTACTCCCGCAACCGGCACGCCCTGGTGCCTACGGCAGGGCTTCCATTGATCTTGATGCTGCTCTTCAGCTACATGCATCGCGGCCAGAGCGCGGGCGACCTGCCCGTGGTGGCGTACGTGTTTGCCAGCGTAGCGGGCATGTCGGTGGCGGGCACCGCTTTCCTCAACCTATCGATCAACCTGGTGGAGCAGCGCGACCAGGGGATCCTCAAACGGCTGCGGGGAACGCCCCTGCGGGAGTGGCAGCTCCTGGGAGGAAAGGTCTTCGCCGCCAGTCTGATCATCTGCCTGCAACTGCTCGCCCTTTTCGCTATCGGCGTCGCCCTCTTTGGATTGCGTATGAAGGGCGCCCCTCTCCCATCGTTGAGCATCCTGATCCTGGGGACCCTGGCCTTCCTGGCTATGGGCTTCTGCCTGGCCAGCCTGATGAAGAACGCCAGGGCGGCGGAGGCTTGGGCACTGGCCTTGTTCCTCCCCATGCTCTTCATCGGCGGGGGGCTCTTCCCCAACGAGTCGCTGCCCCAGGTCGTACAGCAACTGGCCCGAGCTTTGCCTCTGACCCACTTCTACGAAGCTCTGGTCTCGGTCATGGTAGAGGGAGAGAGCATCATCACCACCGTTCATCACTTGCTGCTCGTGGCTCTGTGGGCCATAGGCTGCTCCGCCGTGTCGGTCAAGGCCTTCCGCTGGGAATGAAG
>DAOUEW010000347.1:0-2157 GCA_034430275.1 Anaerolineae bacterium
TGGCCGACTATGGCGCCCTCGGCTACCTGGTAGGCCAGAGAGTCGGCGACTCCGTGCCCTACTTCCGGATGTCTGAAGACCAGAGGCCGGGGTTGGACGAACTCAAGATGCTCGGCGCGGCCATGGCTGCCAGCGGTGCGGTGGCCCTGTATCACGTGGAAGAGGTGACGGCGGAAGCAAACCTGGGCGGCGTGTTGGGCCAAGACCTGCCCTCCATCACCATCGAGTCGCTGGAAGAGGCGTGCGGAGCATTGGATGGCACGGGGCAAGAGATCGACCTGGTATGGATCGGTTGTCCTCACGCCTCCCTGGCCGAGATCGAACGAGCGACAGATCTGCTCCGCGGCCGCACCCTCGTCGCCGACCTGTGGATCACCGTGGCCCGACCCATACTCCAGGCAGCCAGCGCCACTCGGCTGCTCGAGGAGCTCCAGACCACTGGTGGCCGGCTAGTAGCCGATGCCTGCCTTCTAGGGGCACCCCTTCGTGAGATGGGCTTCACCAGCGTAGCCACCAACTCTGCCAAGGGCGCCTTCTACTTGCGCAGCCTTCAGCGTCTCGAAGTGAGGTTCGGGTCCCTGGTCCAGTGCATCGAGGCGGCCATCACAGGGAGCTGGGAACCGTGAAGGTCAGAGATAGAGTGATCAGGGACGGTCAGGCTCGAGGTGCGGCCCTCGTCTCCACGCAGGCCATCGGCTTCTTCGGGGGAGTAGACCCGGAGACCAGTGTGGTAGTCGAGCCGGGCCACGAGCTGGAGGGACAGGCCATCGCCGGCAGCATCCTGGTCTTCCCGCATGGAAAGGGCAGCACCGTCGGCTCCTACACCCTCTACCGCCTCTGCAAGAGGGGCCTGGGGCCCACGGGCATCATCAACTCACAGAGCGAGGCCATCGTTGCCGTGGGAGCCATCATCGCCGACATCCCCATGGTGGACCACATCGACATCTCCCAGATACAAACGGGGGACACCGTGACCATCGAGGGGGAGACCATCGAGATCACTCACCCGGACACTCCGTCGTAACCTGACGCATCGACGTGGCAGGGCGAACCATTGGTCGAGAATGGCTGACCACGCAGGAGACGTGCTGAGATTGAGAAAGGGGAGACTGAGAAGATGATAGTCCATCCCTCTCTGTCCATCCTCTGTGTGACACAGGATCGTGTGCCGTCTCTTCAGCCCTTCCTGGACTTCCTTCACTCTATCAGCCACGTCCAGCTAGAGGTCACATCACGCCTTCCCGGCGAGTTGGGGCAGTACGACGTCGCCATCACCGCGGCCCACGAAGCGGACCACGAGGGTCACGTTCGCCTTCAGGGCTTCGTGCAAGCGGGTGGTGGGTGGTTGGCCCTCGCCCACCCGTCGCAGCCTCTGCCAGAGCTGTTCGGAGCTCGGCCTGGCCCGGCGGAACCCTGCACCGAATTGCGCGTCTACTTCAAGGACAGCGAACACCCACTCGCTGCCCGCCTTCCGCACCCCTTCTACCCGCGCGGTCCGTACAGCGAACTCCAGATCACGGAAGACGCCAGTGAGATCATCCTGTGCGCCGACTGGAGATACCAGCAAAGCCCAGTTCTGGCGTCGCTCCCGGTAGGGGAAGGAAGGGTTGCCTCCACGACACTACAGGCCTATGACCATCCCACCTTCCAGCAGATACTGTACCGCCTGCTGCACCAGCTCGCCGGGCGCGCGCCCAGTGATCGAACGCTCGGCGTGGGCATCGTGGGCTACTCCCCGGCCGTGGGCCTGGCCCACGCTCTGGGAGTGGAGGCTACACCAGGCCTGGCACTCCACGCCGTCTGTGACCTCGACCCGCAGCGCCTCGAGGAAGCGCGACGGGACTTCCCGCACCTCGCTGTGTGTCAATCGGCCGAGGAGCTGGCCGACAACAACACCATCGACCTGGTCATCGTGGCCACGCCGCCCAACAGCCATGCCAGCCTGGCCCTCCAGATGATGAGCGCCGGTAAGCACGTCGTCTGCGAGAAACCGCTGGCGTTGAGCCAGAGGGAGGCGGCTGCCATGGCCGAGATGGCCGAGAGACAGGAAGTCCACTTGAGCTGTTTTCAGAACCGGCGCTGGGACGTCGACTATCTAGCCATCAAGCAGGCGGTGCGTGAGGGTCTCATGGGCGATCTGTTCTACGTGGAGACCTT
>DAOUEW010000348.1:0-7184 GCA_034430275.1 Anaerolineae bacterium
TTGAGCGCGTTCGTGATGCCCAGCATCCATAGCAGCGTGACGACCAGGTTGAGCGCCGGGTGCGGGAGGAAAGCTACCTGGACTCCCGAGACTATCACGATCACGGCTGCCACCGTCTGCCCCGAGAGTTTGAGCAGCGGACGTACCCCCCACCGATCGTCCCACACACCCAGGAAGGAGACGATGGTCGCCCCCACGAGGATGCTGATGGCCTGAGAGACCACCCACCTCCCGCCGAACAGGAGCAGGGCAACGATGAAGCCAACGTAGATAGCGATGCCACCCATCAATGGCACCGGTGTCAAATGGACCCTCCGTGCATCAGGTTCGTCAACCAGGCCCAGCCGGTCAGCCAGACGGCGGACGACGGGCGTGGCGCCGAGGACCAGGATGAGCGCGCTGACGAAGATGAGCAGTACGCTGATCACTGAATCACTTCCTCTAGCTGAGCGATGAAGCTATCCCAGGAGGACTTTTCGTCCTCACCTGCCAGCTCCCTGGCGATCAAGGCTTCCTCGAGGGAATCCTCCAGACGCCCCATGTCCCTGTAGATGATCGCCAGATTGCGATGAGCCTGATACTGGTTCGGAGAGAGACTTATGGCCTTCTGGCAGTGCTCCGCAGCTTGTTCCAGCTCCCCTTCCTGACCCAGAAAGGCGCAGAGCTGGAGGTGTGGCTTCACCTGTCTGGGCTGGATCTCCAGCGCCTTGGTGTAGGCCTGAGCTGCCGCGTCCGTGTCTCCGGACAGCGCAGCTGCATCCCCCAAGAGCACGTAAGTCTCGGCGTACTCCGCGTCCAGTTCCAGAGATCGCTGGTACTTCTCGATGGCCTCTTCGTACTCCCCGACTATGAAATAGACCAGACCCCATTCGTTGAAGAGCTGTGCATTGTGAGGGCTCAGGGTGGTGGCGTCCTGGTAGTACCTGACCGCCTCCTCCCATCTCTCCTGTATCTCTTCTGGTGCCCCACTGTACTCCGCCCAAATCCGATACATGCGACCCAGATTCGCCGAGTGGTCGGTGTTCAGCAGGTTCAGGTCCTTAGCCCTGGTCAGCACCTGGTAGCCAGAGCGGAAAAGGCTGTCCCTGTCCAGGGACGCCACCTCTTGAACCGACAAATGCAGGAAGTCATCGATGCCCTGCGGCTCGAAGGAGATTCGCCCTTCGTCGCTCTCGATGGACTTGATCTTCTCCAGAATGCCCCGCGCCAGGAAGAGATAGTACCAGTCCTGTTCGGGGGCCAGGCGGATGCTCTCCTCATAGAGGGCCACGCTAGCATCCCATTGCTGGGCGTCGTCCCAGTTTAGACCTTGCTTGTAGTGGGTGTCGGCCCTGACTATGTTCGCGTTGACCGTGACTATCAGCACAGAGGCGACGATCACCAGCAGGGGCAGCGCCACCATGCTGGGCCAGTGGCCCAGTGACGACGACGGCCCGCTCCTCCCTGCCAGGCTGAACCCCAGCAGGAAAATGACGGCGAACACAGCGCCATAGTAGACCAGGATAGTGTTCGACAGCAGGCGCGAGTAGTCCAGCAGGTCGGCCACCGAGCCAATCACGGGTTCATAGTTTACTATCGAATAGTGCACGCTGGTGTAGACAAAAAAGATGACCAGGCTCAGCAAGACGTAGGTCAGAAGGGGAACGGCGATGCCGGCACCAACGTCTTCCTGGCTTCCTCTTCGCCCTTCAAACATAATGATGGCACCGCCAGCGAGCCACGTCAGCGCTAGCAGCCAGGGAACAGCAAACCCGCCAGCGGAAACGTCGAAGCCGCCGGTGACGTGATCGTAGCCTAGAGTGGCCATCACCAGACCCATCAAGATACCCAGCACCACGAAGTTGCCGGAGGCTTTCCACAGCGGCCGCAGGCGCGTCGACCACTCTCCCGGGCGTTCGGGTCTCCTGCGCCGGCGACCCCTTCGGGAGCTTCGCGAACCCGCAGCCTGTTCAGACGTCGGCTCCGCGACCGGCGCCTGGCGGTCTGGCACCCACATGGAGAGACCCGTGACCACCAGTAGCGCACAGTACACCCAGAAGTAGGTTCGCGTCGCTGCAATGGCGATGCCAAAGTGAATCTCGATGAAGTGGGCCACGATGGCGGAGAACAGCGCGATGAGCAGTATCTCGTCTCTGGCTGAGATCTCAGGTGCCTCTCGCTTGGACGATAGCACGAGCGCGTGGATGACCAGGTAGACCAGGAACCCGAAGGTGATGCCTACCGCCAGTGCGACACCAGAGAACCGCCAGCTCCCGTCCAGCAGCCGCGCGCCGACCGCGAAGACGAGCCCTCCCAGGATCCACAGGATAACGTAGACGGCGCGCTGCGTTCGATCCGCGGCGAAGCCCAACCACTTGAGACCATAGTAGAACAGACTACCGAAGAGAATCATGTACGAGACGAAACCCGCCCACCCTGTCATAGCCAGAGCGTCGAAGGTCTCGTTGTGGGCGCGGTCTGGAGAGGCGTTACGAGCCTCGTAGTGGGCCAGATCCGGGGGGTAGAACCTGTTGTAGGCCACAAACATCGATTCTGGCCCATAGCCCACGAGCCAACGTATCGCATTCAGCCCATCCAGGCCGTCAGGGGGCAGTCCAATCGGCTCGTGAGGACTGATCAGATCGATGACCCCTTCCCAGATCAGGACCCTCACCTTCCCGGTGCCGGTCTCCGTCTCGAAGATCTGTCCCAGACGGCCGACGTAGGGAACCTGTCGCAGTGAGGCTAGAGGGCTATCCGGAATGTTGAGCATAGCGAGGAACAGTATCCCGGAGAGCGCTGCGGCCGCCGCCCCCGCCCAGAGCCACGTGATGCGCCTCCTCACAGCAAGAATGAAGACGAAGACGAACAGACCCACCACCAGGCCTATCCAGGGACCCCGGCTATTGGTGAAGAAGATGCAGATCAACTGGATGACGAGGACGAAGCCGTATAGCACCCCTAGCAGATGGGGTCCTACGGCCTCCTCGCGGAAGGTGAACCAGAAGGAGACGACGAAGAGGAGCATCAACGCAGCCAGAGCTACAAATTCCGCTCCCAGCCCTCCGGTGACGACCACGTAGTTTAATCGGAAGATCAGAAGGAGGAAGTACGAGAGCGAGAGAGACTGTGCCGCAAAGAGCAGCACCAGGGTTGCCATCCGCGCCGCCTTCGGCAGCCAGACCTTCCCGGCCAGCCAAACGTGGCACACCACAATCGCTGCGGAGGCTACGATGCCGCCAGCCACGAGTGTGTAGAAGGTGAGTCCCCCCGCCACGCGTTCGACGTCGGAGAGGAAGAAGAGCTGATACCCGAAGATGTACGCCAGACACAGAGCCTGAAGGACCAGCAGGAAAGCGTATGAGACACTGCCGCCGAGTCGACGTCCTCCGTCAGTCCCTGTTTCCAGAGATGGATCCTCTGCCTCGAACGGCTGCAAGTTGAGGATGAAGCGGCCCATGGTGATGGGCACGACCATGATCAGGTAGGCAGCTACGAAGATGGCGTTGCCCATGTTTGACGCGACCCGGGCAATCACGTCGCCGGCCCACGGCAGAGGGTCAAGCTGGAAATGCTGAATGATGCCGTACAAGGCTATAGGGAAGCTGGTGATGACGATCATCGTCAGCAGACGCTCCAGTTGCTTGCGGGAGCGCAGCGTGACCAACATCAGCAAGAAGACTACCACGTAGGAGAACAGGGTGTAGGTACCCTGCAACCGCTGGTAGGAACCCAAGAAGCTGATTCTGGGAACCACGGATGTGATCGTGGTGAGAACGTACACTCCCACCAGGAGCAGAGTAGGGAGAACCAGAGGCAGACGAAAGAAGGAGGACACGCCGCCTTGGCCCTCCACAGGTGTAGTCCTGCCCCTGTCGATCAACTCCTCCATGACCTTGACCAACCAGGCGGCGATCATGAGTAGAGCAATGGAGCGGAGAAGGCTGACTTTGTCGGGCTCGAACACCCTGCTGCTGTAGACGTTGAAGAAGAGAGGGACGACGACGACCGCTGCCAGCCAGCCAGCCTCGATGATCCCGTCACATAGAATGGATAGCTTGGTCCGCATCGGTCGCCCTACCTTGATGAGGAGCCCGTTTCCTGGACACGGCCCATGGCCCTGTCCCTCCAGACCGAAACCCAGCTCCCCATCACTTGCCCACCTCAGACTTGGACGGCACTATCCCCTCGTAGTGCCTCAACATGAGGCGAAGACCCTCGTCAATGCTGACCCTGGTCTCGAATCCGAGCACTTCCTTGGCCAGCTTGGTGTCGGCCACCAGGCGCGATACCCCTCCACTCTGAGTGGCGTTGTGCAGCGAGATCACCCGTCTGCCCAGAAGAGCCTCTATCTTCTTGATCAACTCGTTGATGCTCACTTCTTGCCCGGTGCCGATATTGAAGATCAGACTATTGACCCTGTCCGCCAGACCTGCCGTCGTAAGCGCGGTGACGACGTCACTGATGTGGATGAAGTCTCTGGTCTGCTTGCCGCTGCCGAAGATGGTCGGCGTGCTCCCCGTCAGGGCCTGCCCGACGAAATGGGGGATCACCGGAGGGTGCGACGGGGGGACAGCCTGGCCTGGACCATAGGCATTGAAGATGCGAAGCATAACCGTCTCTATGTCATAGAGGGTGCCGAGAGCGGAGACGTAGTATTCGGAAGCTATCTTGGACACGGCGTAGGGGTTGGGTGGTCGCACGAGCGCCGTCTCCCTGACCGGTTGGTCCTCCTGCTCCCCGTAGACCGTTCCGGAAGAGGCCAGCACGACCCGGCGTACCCCCGCATCTCGCGCTGCGGTCATCAGGCTCACCGTGCCCCCTACGTTGACCTCGTTGTACTCCACGGGGTACAGTATCGACTCCGACACCGACACTCGCGCCGCCAGGTGGAAGACGACCTCCACGCCCCTCAACAGAGTCCATAGCCTGGGAATGTCGCGCACGTCGCCTCGAGTGAAGGCTACGGCGTTCTCCAGGACCGCCGGGTCTCCCGCACTGAGGTCATCGATCACCCGCACGCGATGTCCAAGGCTGACCAGATGATTAGCGAGGGCCGAACCTATGAACCCTGCGCCGCCCGTAACCAGGATCTTCATGCCTTGTTCCCGAACCAGTCTATGGTCCGCTGCAAGCCCTCAGTTAGGGCTACGTGGGCCTTGAAGCCCAGGATTCTCTCCGCCTTCTCCACGGCCGGAACCCGCCGCCTGGTGTCCTCGAACAGCTCACCGTAGTCCACCTCGTATGGCACGCAGACGATCTCTGACGACGAACCGGTCAGATCGCGGATGGTTCCCGCAAGCTCTCGAACGCTGGTCTCCTCACCGCGCGCAATGTTCAGCACCTCTCCGTCCGCACCCTGCACGCTGCCAGCGAGCACCGTGCCCTCCACGGTGTCATCGACGTAGGTGAAGCAGCGGGTCTGCTCGCCGTCCGCGTGGACGGTGAGCGGCTCACCGGCCAGCGCCTGGCTGATGAATCTCGCCACCACGCTGCCGTACCCTCTCGGATCCAGCCGTGGCCCGTAGGAGTTGAAGTAGCGGACGATGGTGACCGGGAGTTTCCGCTGGCGGTGGTAGGCGAGAGCCAGATGCTCATCCATGGCCTTGGCCGTGGAGTAGCACCACCTGGCGACGCCCGTCGAGCCCAGGAGCCTGTCGTCACCCTCAGCCAAGGGACAGGCGGCGCTCTTCCCATACACCTCCGACGAGGAGGCCAGCACCACTTTGCGCCCTCTCCTGGACGCCTCCTCGAGCACAGTGCCGGTCCCCCACACGTTGGTTTTCATGGCCTGTAGGGGATCGTTCAGCACATGCGTGACACCCACGATGGCCGCCAGGTGATAGACTACTTCGCACTCATCCACCATCTGCTTCATCAGGTGGGAGTCGAGGATGTCCCCTTCGAGAAAGCGAAAACGCGGGTTGTGGAGGTTGTGCTCGATGTTGGCGACCTTGCCCAGGGAGAGGTTGTCCAAGACCACAACATCGTGTCCGCCAGCAAGCAGCCTATCGGCCAGATGCGAGCCTATGTAACCCGCTCCTCCAGTAACCAGAACTCGCATCGTCTCTCAGCCCCCGGCTCCATCGAAAGGGTCGCCTACTGACCGTCGCATGTCGTCGTCCACTCATTGATCGTGGCGAATCCGTCCTGCAACCCCCGCCTCTTCCCCCCTCCGGCTGCCACGAGGCCATCCTGAATCATAGTCCAGTTCCCATTACTTATCAACCTTGCGTGCCACGGCGATACGATGTAGCGTGCGCGCACGGCTCTGGACAGACGTGTCGTGGCAACTGGGGAGCCCCACGCCCGAGGATCAATGATTGGAGCGAGGATCTGTGGTGGCGAACTGAGAGCCTCACGCACCCGGCAGGAGATTGCCGTAGAGCTCGAGGACTCTGTCTATCATCACATCCTGCGAGAATTCCTGTCTGGCGCGTTCTCTCCCTCTCTGGCCCATCATGGTTCGCAGTGGCTCGTCCGCAAGCAACCGGTTGATGGCCGAAGCGAGCTCACCAGGATCGCGCGGCGGCACAACGAGGCCGGTCTCTCCATCGACGTTCACGTAGGAGGTTCCGGTCCCCAGCTCGGTGCTCACCACCGCCCTGCCACTTGCCATGGCCTCCAACTGTACTACGCCGAAGGCTTCGCTCCGCTGCGAAGCGGGGAGCACGAAGATGTCACACGCGTGGAAGTAGGCCAGCAGTTCCTCGTCCTGGACACGGCCCGTGAAGAACACCTTCTCGGTCAGACCCAGCTCCCTGACGAGAGCGTGCCACTCCTCGGCCATCGGTCCCGACCCCACCACCAGCAGTCGTGCGTCGATGTCTCGCATGGCTCTGACAAGATAGTCAAGACCCTTGTAGTAGCGCAGCAGGCCGACGAAGAGGAGCAGGGGAAACCCGTACTGCTCCCGCAGCTTTCTGGCCTCCTCGGTCCTGGACTGGAGAAAGGGTTCCATGTCTATGCCCAGCGGGATCACCGTGCACTTCTCGGACACCTCGCTCAGGTACGGGGAACTCCGAACGTAGTTCGGGCTGGTGGCGATGATGCGATCCGCGCGGACCAGGACCTGCCGGAGAAACGGTCGATACAGCTTGAGGAGGCCCTTCTGGCGAACGATGTCGCTGTGGTAGGTGATGACCGTTCGTTGACTATGTCCGAACGTGAGGTGGGCCAGCTCGCCCCAGGGATAAGGGAAGTGT
>DAOUEW010000349.1:0-3279 GCA_034430275.1 Anaerolineae bacterium
CTCTGGAAGACCTCGACGTCCTCCTCTCGCGAGAGCAAAAACAGGTAGCCGCAATGCCTGACATCTATCTCCTGCTCCATCTCCTCCGGGAAACGTTCCAGCATGGGGATGCTGTGCAAAGAGAGGCGGATGTCCATCTCGTTGGAGAACTGGTGGCGGATACCGCCGGCGCACCGTCCTGTGGATTCCTCACCGAAGAACTGGTTCCTCTCCAGAAGCAGGACGCCGGACGTGCCTTTGTGGACCAGGTGGTAGGCGGTGCTGACGCCCATCACGCCTCCACCGATGATCACGACGTCTGCAGAATCAGGAAGCATGAACCCTCCGGCAGGAGCCTTTCACAGCGCGACGATGGTGCCCAGGTCTTTCTGCTCGGCCCGGTCCAGTGCCGCCTGGGCCACAGCGGCGTCCTGCACCGCCGTGCCGACGGACTTGAACAGGGTGATCTCAGACTCCGTCTCGCGACCAGCCTTGAGACCCCCGATGATCTCTCCCAGTTCTGCGTAGATGTCCGTTTCCGAGATAGCTCCTGCGCGAAGGGGCAGAATCAAGTCGCCGGCCTCGGCCAGGCAGCCCTCTCTGGTGTCGACCACGATCTTGGCCCTGCGGACCAGGTCCTCGTCCAGCTCCCGCGTCTCGGGCGTGTAGGCGCCGATAGCGTTGACGTGGGTGCCGGGGCCGACGTCGGCTCCATCGAAGACCGGCTGCTGGGACGTGGTGGCGGTGACCACGATATCGGCATCATGGACCGCTTCCGTGGATGAGGCGGCGACCAGGATACGGTCGGGAATAGGACCCCGTCCGGCTGTCTCCTCCACGAGCCTGTGCGCCGTCTCCTGGTTGGGATCGAAGACCCTCACCTCCTCGATCGGGCGCACCGTACATACCGCCTCCAGTTGGGCTCTTCCTTGCACTCCAGCCCCGAAGAGCGCCAGGACCCTACTCTCCTCTCTGGCCAGGAGATCGGTGGCCACGCCCGAAGCGGCTCCCGTGCGCAGCGCGGTGAGGTAGGTCCCATCCATCAGCGCCAGGGGCCTCCCCGTGCGGCCGTCCACCACCGCCACCAGGGCCAGGATGGTGGGGAGTCCCAGAGATGGGTTGTCCGGATACACGGAGACGAGCTTGAGGGCGGTGGTCTCACTGTCCGCCAGGTAGGCCGGCATGAACAGGCTCGTGCCCGCTGCGGTGCTCAGGGAGGTGCGCAGTGGGACCACGGCCCTGCCTGCCGAGAGCTGGGCGAAGCCTCTGCTCACGGCCTCGATAGCTTCGGCCATACTGATCGCGGCATCTACGTCCTGGGCAGAAAGCACGCGCAAGTCCATGCGTTTCCTCCACGGTTGGAGATCAGGTAGTGGCCTCGGGAGAGAGGGTTTGGGATGGGAAGCTACTCCTCACGCTCGTCGCGCCAGGAGAGGAGGAAATCTCCTACGTCGTCGAACACGAGGTCCGGCTGGTAGGGAGAGGTCTCCAGCTCCTCTCGGTTGCTGATCCCGCTGAGCACAAGTACGGCAGTCACGCCAGCGTTCTTCCCCCCCAGGATATCGGTCTCCAACCGGTCGCCGACGATGGCCGTGCCCTCTGTGGTGGCGCCCATCTTCTCCATGGCCAGGTTCAAGAGCGTGGGCTGCGGTTTGCCGATGATCACGGGCGATACGTCGGTGGCTGCCTCCAGAGCGGCCAGGCCGGCGCCGTTGCCAGGCACCAACCCTTCCTCGGTGGGCAGGGTGGTGTCGGGGTTGGTGCCGATGAAGGTGGCCCCAGCCCTGATGGCCATGGTCGCGATCCTCAGCTTCTCCCAGGTGAGCTGGCGGTCCATGCCCACTACCACGTAGGAGACGTCCCGCTCTGCGAGCTGGAAGCCCTGCCCCTCCAATGCCGCGAGCAGGCCATCCTCGCCGATGGCGTAGACCCTCGTGCCTGGAGACGCGACTTTGGCGAGATAGAGGGCGGAGGCCTGGCCGGAGGTGAGGATCTGCTTCTCGGCGACCTGGATGTCCATGGCGGCCAGCTTGGCCACGTACTGTTGCGGTGTGAGGATGGAGTTATTGGTGGCCAGTATGAAGGATAGATCTCTCTCAGTCAGGTACGCGAGGAGTGCTCGCGCGCCAGGGAGCCGCTCCTGCCCTCGGTACAGGACCCCATCCATGTCGATGATCAGGTTGTGGATCGACCTCAGCCTCTCTTGTCCGTCTTCTCGCTGATTTCTCAAGATCATCCAGTCTCGATTCCGGGCGGCGCTGCCTCTGGGTCCATACTCTCTAAATGGCACGTGTCGTTCAGTAATTGCAGGCGGTACTGCCCATCGAGGGCTTCTAGGATGGTGAGGGCCGCATTGTCCTGGCCGATTCTCCAGAAGGAGGCGTTGCCCAGACCCATGGCCCCCAGGACCAACACGCGGTTCACCACCACGTGGGACACGAGGGCCACGGTCTGTTCAGGATGTGTGACGTTCACTTCGTTCAAGGCAGCCAGGACTCGGTCCCGGACCTGCTCCAGGCTCTCGCCGTCAGGGAACCGGACGAGGTGAGGGTTGTCGGCCCAGGTCCTGTACAGCGCGGGATACTGGGAGGCTGCTTCCTCGGGACTGAGGCCAGCCCAGGCCCCATAGTCGATGTCCACGATCCCCTCCAGGGGAGAGACGCTGATCTGACAGAGCTCTGCCAGGGGTTGTGCCGTTTGGAGGGCCCTCTCCAGAGGGCTGGAGTAGATGGCTGCGATGGGCCAGGAGGAAAGCCTTCGGGCCACGGCCAATGCCTGGCGCCGCCCCTTCTCGTTGAGCTGGACGTCGATGCGGCCTCGGAACCTCTCCACCCGGTTCCATTCTGTCTCGCCATGGCGGATCACTACGATCCGCGTTCTATCTTCACCTGGCTGCTTCATAATCCTCCACGGTGTCGATGTCCAGGAACAGATTCTGGTCTGCCACTTCCACCGTCTCGACCTCTCGCTCGTGTCGCGCGATCACCTGGCGTCCGCCCTCGTCTCCCTGTGCCTGGAGCAACTCAGGGAACAGTGCCTTGTCGAAGAGCACGGGGTTGCCTCTCTGGCTGCCGTGGATTGGAGCCACCACGGGGGCCATAGTACGGCGGTACCTGCTCACGACCTCGTCTATGAGACCGGAGGTCACGTTGGGCTGGTCCACCAGCAGGAAGAGGCAAGCCTGGTTGCCTGCCGCCAGGGCCTGAACCCCCGCGCGCACGGAGCTGCTCTGACCGCTCTCCCAGTCCTCGTTGACCACCACTCTCACGGGGCGATCAGCAACGACCTTGCGTGCTGCCT
>DAOUEW010000350.1:0-12879 GCA_034430275.1 Anaerolineae bacterium
CTCGACCTGGCAGCCACGCTGCCCGTGGTCGTCAGCGACACCGAGGCGGTGTACCTCTACGGGCTGGACATTTTGGCTCAGCTTCCTCGTCGTGGCGGCGTCGCTACGGGTGGCCCTGGACACTTCCCGGTGCTTCCCCTCCCTCGAGGGTAGGGGATAAAGGGGAGGGTGAACCTAACGGCGCTATCGTACCGCCTCCGCGCATGGCCCCTGAGACAAGAAGCCTCCCGGGCATCTGTGCGATACCACGGGAGGCTTTCGCTGCTGTCAGATCGAAGCGGGCCAGACCGGCCCAAGGCTCAGAACAGGTCCTCGTCGAGGCGGGACTCCCCCTGGGGCCTGGTCCAGATGGTCTTGTAGCGGTCCGGCTCTTCCTCGAAGCACTTCTGGCAATCCTCCGAGTCGGGGTCGACGACCACCGGCTCCAGATGGACCTCCAGCCCCATCTCCTCGTACATATTGACAGCCTCGCTGAGGCGAGGTTCGTCTGTCCTGAACTGCTCGGTCCATCCTTGGGCGACCAGTTCCTCTTGTCTGGTCTTCGCTGCTTCTGCCATTCTGAAACCTCCAGGCCGCGCCTCCACCTCGCTCAGCCGTTGTCAGCGGGTGCGTCGCGCCTACGCCAGATCCAGCTTCAGGTTCAGGGTGTTGGCGGCCACGAAGCCCTGATCGGCGAAGAAGCTCAGCAGGTCTGTGTCGGACCATTCGACCAGAGTGCGGACCTTGTTCACGCCGGCCTTGTGGACAGTCGTCTTGAACTCGTCGAGCAGGTAGCCTGCCACTCCCTGGCGCTGGTACTCAGGATCTACTCCAATGGTGTCGATGTAGGCAATGCTTTCGGGAATGCCGAACTCCCCCAGGTAAACGCTGCCCATGACGAACCCGGCTACCTGGTCTCCCACCTCGGCGACGAGGGATGTCACCAGGCGACCGCTATCTTGATCGAGGATCTCGGCGATCTTGCGCTCGTAGTACTCGGGGCGTCTCTTGCCGAAGACCTTGTAGTCGATCTCGGTCACCAGATCTAGATCCGATTCCCACATCACCCTGATCTGGACGTCTTCCGCTGCCAGCTTAGCCATCGTGATCCTCCTTACCCGTGGGCTGGAGACCAGCCGATCCACACAGATGCACCAAAGGTGCGCCCCACATCATACACAATATCGACGTACGTTTGCTAGAAAAGGTCGTCCAGTTCGTCCGCGCCGCCGCCGGGCAGCTCGCCGTGCTGCTGGAGGTACTGCTGCAACAACTCGCTCTCTCGCTTGGTATACATCTCGTCCTCTTCGAAGAGGAAGAAGCAGGCCTGGTCGTTGGTCGCCACCTCCTCCAGCAAGGCTTCTCTCATGTTCATCACGCCCTTGATGGCCAGGACGCCCTTTTCCGCATCCAGAAGTTGATAGACCCCGGCCAGCTCTGGCACGCTCCCGACGGCCTCGCTGGTGAGTTGCAACCACTTCTCGGGCGGCGGCACAGGGGCCGAGATGTGCAGTCGATAGTCGCACCTTAGGCAGCGGCTGGCCTCCTGGCAGGCCATCTCCTCGTCGTAGCCGAGGTAGACTTCGTCGAAGCCGGCGTGTCGTTCGGTCACGGGGAGAGTGGGCATGCTCACACGGGCCAGTTCGGCGAAGCCCTCCTGCCGCCCCATGTGGGGGTCGAACTCCTCTGGTGGTAGCAGTGCCTGCTCGATGTCGCCTTCCCCACCGAGGTGCTTGTCGATGGAGATCGCGGCTTCGCGGCCCATCTGGATGGCATCAATGACCATCACCGGCCCGCTGTGCACCTCGCCTGTGGCAAAGACGCCTGGCTCTGCGGTCTCCATGGTCTCCTCGTCGGCCGCGATCAGCCCTCCCTGCGTCTGCACCCCGCTGCCTTCGACCAGTGAGAGGTCTGTGCCCTGGCCGATAGCCAGCAAAACTACGTCGGTTTCGATGGCTGTGGTCTCGGATTCATCGTACTGGGGGTTGAATCGTCCCCCTTCGTCGAAGACGCAGGTGCAGCAGACCAGGTCGACTCGCTTGCCCGCGCTGTCGAGGGCGACGATTCTCTGTGGCCCCCAGGAGGGGTGGAGAATCACACCCTCTTCCACTGCCTCTTCGATCTCCCACTCGTTGGCGGGCATCTCCTCCCGGCATTCCAGACAGGCCACCTCAACCTCGGAGGCCCCCACGCGCAAGGCTGTGAGGGCTACGTCCATGGCCACCCCGCCGCCGCCGATGACGAGCACCCTGCCCTGGAGGCTGATCTCCTTCCCCTTTCGTACGTCGCGCAGGAAGTCCATGCCCCACAGGACGCCCTCGAGATCGGCGCCCTCCACGGGTAATCTCCTGGCAAGCTGAGCGCCGATGGCCACGAGCACGGCGTCGTAGTGCTCCTGGAGCTGTGCGAGGGACAGATCCTCGCCGATGGTGGTGTTCGTCTTGAGCTCGACGCCTAGATCCAGCAGATCGTTGACCTCGCTCTCCAGCACCTCTGTGGGCAGCCGGTAGGCGGGAATGCCCCAGCGCAGCATCCCACCGGCCTCGGGCTCGGCCTCGAAAACCGTGACCTCATGGCCCAGCAGAGTGAGATAGTAGGCGGCCGTCAGCCCGGAGGGGCCGGAGCCCACGATAGCCACCTTCTTGCCGGTGGCTGGCGCGGGCCGAATGCCGCTCTTCCAGAGGTCGGTGTCCTGGTCTGCGGCGAACCGCTTCAGATCGCAGATGGCCATAGGCTCGTTGACCTCTCCGCGACGGCACGCCTCTTCGCAGGGATGGAAGCAGATGCGGCCCAGGACCCCTGGGAAGGGAACCCTCTCACGGATGACCGCCTCGGCCTCGGCATATTTCCCATCTCCGATGAGTCTGATGTACCTGGGGACGTCCACGCCCGCGGGACAGGCTGCTGTGCAGGGCACCAGGGTCTCCTTTTTGTTGGCCGCTGTGACCTCGACCTTGTCCCTGAGCGCTCCGGTAGGACAGACCTCGACACAGGCGGTGCAGAACTTGCAGGCGGACTCCGCCAGCGTGGGCCCATCCACCGTTCCTATGATGGCCTGACCATTCTGGTAGACGAAGCCGATGGCTGCGATGCCCCGCAGATCCTCGCAAGCGCGCACGCAGCGCGTGCAACCTATGCAGAGGTTGTAGTCCCTGGTGAAGAGGGGCTCGCTATCCAGCACGGGTATGCCCCTGGGCACATATCTGGGCAGGCCCTCGGGGAGGCCGATGTAGTCGACGATTCTCTCGAGCTCGCAATTGCCGAGGTCGGGACAGCATCGCTCCTCCTCCGGGACGTTGGAGGAGCACTGCGTGCGACTGCATCCCTCTTTCTGGGCGCAGGTCAAGCAGGCATGGGGATGGTGCTCCAGATAGGGAAAGAGGTTCTTGCGACGCTGTTTCTGGATCTCGGGCGTCTCGGTGTGCACCACCATTCCCTGGGATACCGGCGTGTTGCAGGCGGTCTGGAACTCCTCCATGCCTGCCACCTCGACGATGCAGAGGCGGCATCCTTCGTAGGCATCTGCGCTCTCCGAGGAGATCTTTTCCTCACCACGGAAGATGACTTCTTTCGGCTCTAGGCCCTTGGACGTGGGAAGGTTGGGGTGATAGCAGAGGGTCGGGATGTACACGTCGGCCGCGGCTGCAGCTTCCAGGATGGTGGATCCTTCAGAGACGGTGACGGTGATGTCGTTGACGCTGAGCGTTACATCGCCCATACTTGACCTCCTGTCAAACGGGCTTGTTTCTGGGCAAAGACAACAGCCGAACGGCTACGAAGTAGAACACGTTCGGCTGGATAGGCGACTAGTGGCGCATTTTCTCCTCGCGCGAGGAAGCGTTGCCCGCTCTCGCCAACTCAAGGCCAGCAGGCGTCTGGCTACCAGGAGTGACTGATAGCCCCCTCCGGGCAGGCGGCGACGCAGGGTAGCGGCGGCCTGTCAGCCACCGGCTTGCAGGGACCGCAGGTATACTTGATCTTCTTGCGCTCGGCTTCTGTGACCACGGCCACCTGTTCGTCGGACAGGGGATCCACAGGGTCATCAACCACCTCCAGCACGCCGTAGGGGCAGGCCTCCACGCAATCCCCACACCCGGTGCACTTGTCGGTGTCTATGCTGATGAAGTAATCCCCTGAGCCGTCTTTGTAGCCATAGTTGGCGATCATAAATCAACCTCCGTGAGAACTAGAAGGACAGAGCAGAGACGCTCCGACAGGACTCTTGCGCATAGGTAGCCGGAGGGGTGTGGCGCCCTCTGGGCTCACTGTGTCGTGCGGAAAGGGAAGGTGGTCTGTCATCCGCCTCCAGCTCCCACTACTTGCCCTTCTTGCGTTCCTTCTTCGCCAGGGCGTTGGCGAACAGAGCTCCGCCCAGTGCACCTGCGATCTGGGTATCTATGGAGGGCTTGAGGGCCTTGATGCCCAGTTCCTTCTCAATCCTGCTTACAATACCGATGTTCTTGGCGATGCCTCCGGTGATGGCGAAGTCCTCCTCGATGCCGAGGCGCTCCAGAAGTCCCACCACCCTATGGGCCATGGCCAAACAATAGGCAGCCAGTACCTTCTCCTTGGGCCAGCCCTCGCGCAGGAGAGCCGAGGCCTCCGATTTGGCGAAGACCACGCACGTGCTGCTTACCATCGGCGGCTCTTCCTCCACCTGGAGGGACATCTCGCCCGCCTTGGTGATGTGGACCCCCAACAGATCGGCGAAGACCTCCATGCCGCGGCCTGTGCCGGCTGCGCACTTGTCGTTCATCAGGAAGGAGACCACCTTCCCCTTCTCGTCTACACGGATGGCCTTGCAGTCCTGGCCGCCCATGTCCAGAACGGTCTTGATGGTGGGGCCGTACATGTAGTTGGCCCCGCGGCCGTGACAGGCGATCTCGGTGATAGCCCTCTTGGAAAAGGGGACGTTGACCCTTCCGTATCCGGTGCCGACCACGTATTCGATGTTATCCTGGGTCAGCTCAGTGCCTTCCAGGGCCCAATCCATGGCGTCCTGGGCGCTCTTCGGGCTGTCCGAGCCCGTGCGCATGTTGCTATAGGCAAACAGCTTGCCGTCGACCATGATCACAGCTTGGGAACTGACCGATCCCACGTCGACTCCAGCGCTGATGATGTCTCCCGCCTTCCAGTCGATATCGGGATCATGCCAGTTGGACTCCGTCCAACGCCAGTATTCCTTGCTGCTCGTATCCTCAGCCATTCATGTCCTCCTTCGGTAGCAGGGGCCTGGCTATAGCCTCTGCACTCTATCAGTTGGCAATGCCCGCCGCCAGCAGCGCAGCTCCCAAGGCACTCACGAACTCCGGATCCTCGGGGATCAAAATCTCCATCTCCAGATCTCTCTTCAGGGAGTCTATGAAGCCGGGGTTCTTGGCCACGCCTCCGATGAGACAGACCTCCGGCTCCACGCCCACCCGGCGGGCCATGGAGGTGATACGGGAGGCCATAGCATCGTGCACGGCACGGGCGATGTCTCGTTTCGGCGTCTTCTGGTGGATGAGGGAAACGACCTCAGACTCGGCGAAGACGGCGCATTGAGCGTTCATGGGTACGGCCCTGGTCGAGGTCAAGGAGAGGGGACCCAGCTCGGTCAAAGGCAGCTCCAGCGCCCTGGCCATAGCCTCGGTGAAGGCGCCTGCGCCGGCGGCACACCTCTCGTTGATGGCGAAATCGACCACCTTCCCTTTCTCGTCCACTTTGATGGCGCGTCCTTCTTCTGCGCCCACGTCGATCACCGTTCGGGCGGAGGGAAAGAGATAGATGGCGCCGGCGGCGTCTGCCCCTACCTCAGTATACGAGTCATCGGCGTCTTTGACCTCTTTTCTCCCCGCGCCGGTGGCGTAGATTGTCTCCACTTGTTCACGGGTGACTCCAGCTTCTGCCAGGCCGGCATCCAGGGCCTCCTTGATGTCACTGGCCGTGTCGAAACCGGCCGTAACCTGGCCTTTGCCCAGCACCTTGCCATTGTCCTGGATGATGATCTTGACGTTCTTGGCACCTACATCTATGCCCGCTGTTACCATGGTCAAAACCTCCTCAGTTATTGGAGCAACGATGAGGGTTGGCGGACCCAACCCTCCAGTAGTGTACTATGTCAGCTTGGGGATGCTCAGGCTTTCCATGAAGGAGTCGATACGGGCCGTGGTCCGGGCCTCGTCGAACTCCCGCTCGTCGCCCATGTTGCCCTCGAAGATCATTACCGGGAACCCGGCCTCGAGAATGGCCAAGCGGTTCTCAGCGATGCCCAGGCTCAGCCCCTCACAGCCCCGGTTGTAGTGGAGCATCACTCCGTCCAGCTTCCAATCTTTGGCGATCTGGATCATCATGTCGCTCTTGTACTTGGGGCTGTAGAAGTGCTGCCACTCGGGCTTGCTCAGCTCCCACTCCGCCAAGACGCGCAAGGCGTGTTCGCGGTCCTTGAGCTCTACCCCCTGCGATTGCGGCGTAGGCCTGGGCACGAACTTGCCATCTTCCCAGAGCCAGTTTCCGATGAGGGCGAAGGTGTACAGAGAGCCAATGGACACACAGCCGTACTTTGCAGCCATGTAGCGGAAGACGCGCAAGAAGCCCCAGGGTGGCTGGGTATCGGTCATCACGCGTGCCTGCTCGTTCTCCACGGCGGCGATCTTGTTGGCTACCCGCTCCTCCACCTCTGCCTTCAACTCCTCGTAGAAGTCGGCCACCTCCTGGGAGCTCTTCTCTAGTGTACCCAGGACATACAGCGAGTACATCGTCTTCTCTTCGAGGGGAGCGGGGACGGCCTGGTTGAGGACGCAGATCTCGGCCCAGGTGGATTCGGAGCGGCAGGTGTTGTAGACCGCCTCGATCAGCTTCTGGTCGTCGTACTTGCGCCCTGTGGTCTTCTCCAGCCAGTCGATGCCATCGAGCATTTGTCCTACGACGTAGTCTATGCCGTGTTTGGTTGTCTTGTCGTAGGGCCCCACAGCGACATCTATGTCGAAGGTGGGGATGCCGCCCTCCAGGTCGCTAACCACCTGATACCACTTGGCGTGGCTGCAGCAGATGTGGTCCTGCCATACAAAATCCGGCTTGGGGAAGGGTTTGCGCTCCTCGCCGGGCTCGACCCAGCCATACTCGTCCAGCAAAATGGAGCCCCAGTAGTTGCGCATGTACGAACATAAGTCGCGGGCATACCCGGCATTCTCGGCCGCTTCCAGGCAGCGATCAGAGAACTCTTTCTGGTAGGCTATGGTGGCCCCATAGGGCTCGCTGGTGATGGAGTGGACGTCGTCACCAAGTCCCGCAGGGATGGCGTCGAAGGTCCAGGCCCCTCCTGCCCAGCGCAGCCCGCCTTTCTCGTGGGCCGCCTCGTAATCACGGTAGTAGTTGGCTCTAATCTCTTTGGCCCTTTGCCAGGTCTTCAGCGGTGCAATCTTGTACTTGGCCATTGGTCGCTATACCTCCTGATTTGGGCGATTGGTCGGCACAATCGGGTGTCTCTCAGCATTCTCAGACTAGAAGAGGTCCTCTTCCTCCATGATCTCCAGGAAGGCCTCCACGCGGGTCTTGAACTGTCCAATGGGCACGGTGACGTCCAGCTCCAGGAAGAGCGTAGTCAGGCCCTGTTCCTCTAGCGCCTCCTTGATGGCCGGGATGTCCAGCTCATGGGGATCGCAGAACTTCTGCTGGAGGATCACCGCACCGCTGGCGTCCCACTCGTTGGCCAGATCCAGAATATGGGGCACACGGGTGCGCTCTGGCCAGTCCTTGCTAGGGCAGGGCACTCTGTTGACGTAGCGGGTGGCGATGGCTGTCAAGGGATCGCCGCCATCGAGGTCTACCCGATCCCAGAAGTATCTGCTGCCGGTGCAGTGATCGTCGATGACGAAGGTGGAGCCGCAGGACTCTACCATGTCCACGAACTCGTGGTCGTCGTCCTCGCTGCCCAGGATCATCAAGCGGTGGCCCACTGGACGCCCCATCGTACGGTCCTGCAGTTGTTTCAGGCTATCCTCCAGGGCTCGGGCGTGCTCTTCCTTGTCTATCATCTGGCTGGAGACAACCAAGTACATGGACTCCAGGCCACTGAGAGGCGGTTCCTCTCTCTTGCGCAGTTCGTACACGTCTCTCATCAACTGGCGATCTCGGTTGACGATTTCTATCCCCCGCTTCAGGTCATCATCGGTGATCTCCTTGCCGGTCCAATCCTCCAGAGCCTTCTTGAAGCTCTTGAGTTCCTCGAGAAGGTAGGGCACGGCGCGCGGGCTCTGTACGTTGTGAGGCATGGGGAGGTAGTAGCTGAAATCCGTCGGTATGTGAAGATCCCAACTGGTGTAGGCCTGCCGCACGTGCAGGCAAGACTGGGCGATCATGATGCCATCCAGGTAGTCGTATCTGCCCTCCAAACCCTGGGCCAGGCAATCGCGGCAGAACGGGCAGTACATGGCAAAGATGTGGGGCTCGGTCACGTCCTGGGGTTCGTGACTGCCTAGAATGCGCACGGGAAGGACACCAGCCGCGTAGCAGATCTCCTCGGGGACGTAGGTGCAGAAGTATCCCAGCACCTTGCCGCCGTTCTCCTCCTTCCAGTGCTTCGCATAGTCATGCCGGTTCTCATACCATTCCTGAAACATCTCGATCATCGTATTGGTGAACCTCCTTCAACCGATTGACTTGGCCCCAGCAGGCTGGGGAACCGCAACCTGATTCGGCCCAGCCTCAGGCACGACCCTGGCTGGGGCGCGGTTGGCCTCGCGGCACGTATGTCACTTGGATAGTATGCCGTCCTGTGTGCGCCACATATCCATTATAGCACATATTCTTCGACTAGTCAAGGGGGTATTGTGGGCTATTCTGGCGCTTTCTCGAAGACTGAGTCTACGAACTGGTTGGCCTTGGCGGTGAGCAAGGCATAGTACTCCTTGAACAGCTCTGTTGCCTTCACACTCAGCCAGTTGGCAGGGAGTAGCTGGCGTGGGAGGTGAGGATCCACGAAGGGGAATTCACGGTACTCGTGAAGGAGCATAAAGCGGGTGGCGAAGCACTCCGCGGTGTCGACGGTGTCCCATTCGTCCAGTCTCGCCCTGTCCCGGGCCAGCAGGGGGCCGTAGGTCTCCACGAAGCCGGCGTATTGACTGTTGATGCGGTCTAGATCCCAGCAGCGGGCGACCAGCTCCTCGGGCTGAGCGAACCCCAGGTGCCGGGCGCGAAAGATCTGGACGTAGTCGTCGATGCCCAGGCGAAGGCAGACTTCGTGCACGCTCTCCGAGACGTCCCAGGGGGAGATCCAGATGGCGGTGTTGAAGGAGCCGCAACCCATCCAGGTCAACTGTCTTCTGAGCTTGTTTCGCCGCTGGCGCTTGGCCTCGGGGATGTTGTAGGCGATCAGATACCAGTCTCCTGACCACTCCCCGTCTTCCGGCTCGAAGATACGTTGGGCGCCCGCCGCGAGGAGGTCCTGGCTCTTCTTGGTTAGAGAGTAGTAGCTCTTTCTGCCGACTCTACGCCTTCTGAGCCAGCCCTTCTTCCACATACGGGAGAGCACGGAGCGCACGGCCTGCTCGGACATGCCCAGATGCTTGAGTAATCTGATCAGGCTGCCGGTCCAGATCTCGCCGCCGCGGTATCTGATGTAGTCCCCGTAGAGGGTGAAGATCATCTGCTGTGAGCCCAGCACCATAAACTCTCCAGATATGTGTCAGAGTAAGCGCACACCGCACCTTGAGCGCTACATGGTTTATAGCACCGTTTTTCTGCCTGTGCAAGGCGGAACTTGGCTCGTGGGGTGAGGAACCCAACGCGACACGCCAATGGCGCGAAACGGAAGCGCGAAAGGCGCGAAACGGAAACGCGAAAGGCGCGAAAGGTGCGAAAAGCGTGCTTGTGCGCATGGGAGGTGTGGGATCGTGGCATCGCGCTCGCCACTGGACCGGCTCCCTTCGACCTTGCTCAGGGCAAGCTTCGATACGACCTTCGGTCTATCCTTCGTCAGGCTCAGGGTGCGTCCAGCGGTGTGAAGGGCTAAGTGGTCCCGGTCTCTGGGCCAGGCAGCGCCTGCCGCAGGGGTTCCAGAGATACGTAGTCCCGCTCCAGGTTCTGCATGGCCGCGTCGTAGTCCTGGGCGATCTTCTCGATGGCCAGGGCGACGATCTTGTGGGCCTTTTCGGCGTCTCCCGGTTCGAACAAGGGTATCTTCCAGTGTTCGAAGTAGCTCCTGGAAACCAGCAGCGAGAGCACCGCGGCGGTGCCGGGGATCAGACCCGCCCCCCGGACCACATCGTGCACCCTGTTGGAGAGGCAGGTCACGGCCCCCGCATCGTGGCTGACCAATTGGGCCAACTCGGCCACGATCTGTGTCTTCTCCGAGGCCAGCTCCGAAGCTTCCAGCCGTTGCGCGCAGTCGAGGATCCTTCGGGCCAGGTCGGTGGTCTGCTCTCTCACCGATCCCTCGACGCGTGGGAGTAGATCGTCTCTGAGTATCACCGGATAGCCCAGCTCTCGTGCCGATTCGAACAATGCCTGGGCCACGATCACGTTGTCGATGCCCTCTTGTGCCCGCACGAGGAAGGTGTTCTCTGCCAGGCTGTCCGAGATGGAGGGCAGGTAGGCTTTGCCCTCAAGAACGATGGTGGGGCACTCGAGCATGTCCAGCTCTTCCATCAGTGCGGCCTTGGAACCCAGGGCGATGTTGCCTTCCAGATCCTCGACCGGCCCCAGACCTCCCCTGGTGTAGTTGACGCTGGCCAGATAGGAGACTCTCACGTCCCCTTCCTGTACCGACAAACCACCCAAGAGGCCGCAGTTGCCCGGGATACTCTCCTCAACCAGCTTGAACCTACCCTGGGCCTTCCTGCTGAAGCCATCCAACACCGCGTTGGCCAGCGCTCCCTCCAGGGCCACAGGGGTGTCCAGCGCGCCCTGTCCGTAGATCCGGCCCATGGTGGTCACGGCCAGACTCTGGCAGAACAGGGCGTCCTGCCCCGTCAACCCCTCGATCAGTCGAGCCTCGGCGGGTGTAATCCCCCGGCGAGGAGAGGTCATGGCCGTGCCTCCATCGAAAGTGGTGATGGTGATGACGTTGGAATCCGCGTCGGCCTCGGCCCTGGCGATCCGTGTGTCGGACTTCAGCAGCTCGCGCAGGAAGACTCCCACGGTCACGAAGCCGCCCGAATCATCCTGAACGAAGCCCGCATAGCCGTGGACGTGGCCGATGCCCGCGTGTCCCGCCACGGCGATCCTCTTGGGAGTGTTCATAGTTGCTGTTCCCTCCAGGGGCGGACGTCTCTCACCCAACCCGTTCAAGCGCTCTACCACCGCCGGTGGCAATCAGCCGATGCGAAGCACGACGATAGGCAGATCTGGCTAGCGTTCCAGGGCGTACGAGGCGAGGTTGAGCCACAGTGGGAGATTGCGAGTAGGGTCCGTGTCCCACGTGCTCCGGAGTAGACCCAGGTCCCCCAGAACCAGGACCTCACCGCCGTTCTCGCCGTAGGGCACCAGGGCCATCACGGGATCGCCGTACATGAAGGCCAGGCTCTCGCCTTCCTCGTAGGTAAAGGGCACGCCGTTGGACTCCGCCAGGCGCAGGGTTTCCAGGCCATCGACCAGGGGATGGTCGCCGGCCTGGCCGATCTCGCCCCAGGTGGCCCCGTCGTAGAAGGTCACGCCGAAGACCTGGGCCAGGGCGTTGACGTCGGACCAGTCCTCGTTCTCGTCCAGCGGAGCGTAGCCGTACTTGAGGCGATACCGGCTGTTGAGGATCGCCAGCAAGCCACCGTCGGCCACGTACTGTTCCAGCGCCTCGACCTCCTGCTCCGTCCAGGCTACGTCGTACAAATCCACGCTGCCTGCCTCCTCTGACGGATAGTCTATGGGGGGCAGCGCGAAGACCAGGGCTGCGCCCTGGAGGTCGTCTGGTGAGAATGACAGACCGTACGGTATCAGGTCCACGTCCAGCCCGCTGTGCTCCAGGGCCATGGCGAAGTCGGTGAGGGCGCTGGGTCCCATGTAGATGGGTTCGGTGTGGGTGCCCACGAACACCGCCCGGTCGCGCTCGGGTTCCGTGGCGTGCAGGTCCGGCCTCTCTTCGCCCAATCTGACCAGCGTGCCCAGGGCCAGCCGGGCCATGTCCAGCAACGCGTCCGACGACTCTCTGGCCAGCTCGGGTGTGTCGTAGGGAGAATGGAGGAATCCGGCGTTGTGGATGCCTGCCGCCTGGGCCTCCTCGTTGACCCAGTAGATGAGGTTGGCGTTGGGCACGTCGAACCCGGAGAAGGGGGTATTGTCGGAGGTTGGGCCCAGCTCATCGTGGCCGTAGGTCTCGATCTCCAGCTCTCCAGAGGTCTCGGCGAGGAGGTCCGCCAAGGGATAAACGGTGTCGTCGAAGCGTCCGTAGGACCAGTAAGTGACGGCAACCGTCCCGGTCAGCCCGTCCAACGGCCGGGTGAGGCAGTCGAGCTGCAGCATGGCCATGGTCCGGTCCAGCAGGTCCTGGTGGCTGGCCACGAAGGCGTTGGAGCCGCAGAGGTACAGCTCCTCGCTGCCGAACCACACCAGATAGGTGGTCAGGCCAAACACGTAGGCCGTCTGGTCCAGCACTCTGGCGATCTCCAGCAGGGTCGCCGCGCCGCTGCCATCGTCCAATGCTCCCGGGTTGTTGGGCGAATCGATGTGGGCACCCAGGATCACGGCCTGGGAATCGTCCCGGCCCGGTATCATGGCCACCAGGTTGCGAGACGTGGCAGGGGACAGCACATCGGTGTCCACTACCACGGTGGCCTCCTCGACATTCTCCAGATCGCTGATCTGTTCTATGCCAGCGCTCCCCATGTCCTCCAGCCGGGCCACGACCATCGGTGTCCCGTTGTCGTTGACCTCGGAGAAGGGACCACCCTCGTAGGCGAAGGAGCCGTGGCTCTCGCCCACGGCGGCTGA
>DAOUEW010000351.1:0-10599 GCA_034430275.1 Anaerolineae bacterium
CACCCACAACGAGAAGATCTTGGATTGGCACTACGTAGGCAATTCCTACAGCATACCCCCCATAGCCGACATCAAGCAAGCCATCCTCGACTACGGGCCGGTCTCCGTGGCTGTCTGCAGCGCCGGGTCCCTCTTCCACAACTATAGCGGCGGCATCTACGAGGCCAACGAGTGCACCACTGTCGGACACGCCGTGGTCCTCGTGGGCTGGGACGACAACCAGGGAACCAACGGGATCTGGTACCTCAGGAACTCCTGGGGAGCCGGCTGGGGCGAGGGCGGCTACATGCGTATCGGGTACGGCATCAATAGCGTAGGCTACGGCGCCAACTACGTGGTCTACCCAACCTGTTACGATCTGGATCTCGACGTCGACCCCGGCTGGGCAGGCGCCGTCGTGACCGACCCACTGCCCAATTGCACCGTCGGCTTCGAGCCCGGCACCGACGTGGAGCTGACGGCCAATGCCAACCCCGGCTGGCAGTTCTACGCCTGGGGCGGCGATGCCTCTGGATCCGCCAACCCCACCACTGTCACCATGGACTCCAACAAGAGTGTCACGGCCTACTTCGTATGTGACGGCTGCTCGCCGCGCGCCAAACTCCCTCTGGGTCTGAAGAACTTCGAGCACCAGCCAAGCGGCTGGCTGACCATCATCAGCGAGGACTTCGAAGGATCCTTCCCGGGCGCGTGGGTTGTCGTGGATAATCAAGCCGGCTACGGTGAGTACTACTGGGGCCGGCGAAACTGCCAAACCTTCGCGGGGAGCTATAGCGGTTGGGCGGTGGGAGCGGGCAGCAACGGCTCCTCGCTGGCCTGTGGCAGCAACTATCCCAACCACGCGGAAAGCTGGATGGTCTATGGGCCGTTCAGTCTACAAGGGGGCAGCGCCGCCGATCTGCAGTTCGAGCTGTGGCTGAACAGCGAGAGTGAGTACGACTACTTTTTCTGGGGCGCATCCACAGACGGCATCAACTTCTATGGGCTGGGTGTCAGCGGCTACAGCGGCGGCTGGGTCGACAGACAACTGGACCTTTCGAACGTCTATACACTGGGAAATCTGCTCGGGGAGCCTGAGGTGTGGATCGCCCTCGTATTCCAGAGCAACTCTGGCAGCAACTACCCGGAAGGCTCCTACGTAGATAACGTCGTCTTGCGCGAGTACCTGGCGGCAGCAGGGCAGCCAGCGCCCTTGTCTGCGCCTTCCTCGTGCCCTACCTGCGCCACCGAACTGGAAGAGCAACCTGCCGTCATGGTCCGGAGTCAGTGAGCTACTGACTCAGGCTGTGGACTGTGCCCCGATCCGTCCCGGCGTGACCTTTTCCGCAGGGCCCTCGGCCGGGTCTTTACTGTACCCAATCCGCCGGTCGCCTATTCCGCCCCGTTTGACCTGCACCCCAAGTACAGCGAACCGCGTCTCCTCCACTGGCATCCACACCTACTCCCGAACTGAGGGCTCGGTAAATGGCGCTGCTCCGCCGTTCGACGCTTCACCACGTCCAATGCTGGACGTTAAAGAAGAGGCCCCACGTCTTATGGCGAGGCCTCACTCATCCCGACTGTAGCGGACCGCAAATCAGCGGCCAACACGGGCGTTCATCCTGCACTGTCTGCTGGCGATCCCTTCCTTGACCAGGCCCGCCTCTACCCAGCTGTCAGGACTCCCTTACGTCCAGATACTCTACACCTAGCTTGGCGATGCCGTCCATGAGCTGCTTCTTCTTCACGCCTGCTACCTTGGCGGTCACGATCGCGCCGCCCGGCTCTTCCCCGCCCCAGGTAGTAACGGCCAGCAGGCGTCCGCCGAGCTTGGAGATGGTCTCCGTGCACAACGGCAGCATGCCCTGACCGCGAGGGATCCTCATCGTGAGTCGCACGCCGGGCTCCCGGGCGCCCAGCAACTCCAGAAACGCCTTGAAGATGTCGGTTTCGGTGATGATGCCCACGAGCTTGCCGTCTCGCATCACCGGAAGGGCACCTATACGGTTGTCCGCCATGATCCGGGCTGCCTCTTCCAGCGGCGTGTCATCGGTGACGGTGAAGACCTCCTTGGTCATGATCTCACCGACCGTGAGCTTGGAGACCAGATAGTGAATCTCGTGGATACTGAGAGAAGTAGCGGGCGATGGCGAAGCGTAGAGGATGTCCTTCTCCGCCACTATGCCCACCATAGCGCCCTTCTTGTTGAGCACCGGCAGACGACGCACGTTCTTCTCGCGCATGATCTTCAACGCCTCGTCGACGGGCGTCTTCTCGGTGACGGTGATCGGATCCGGGCTCATGCGACTGCCTACTAGCATCTACACACCTCCTTACCACCAAGGTTGTCCTCGTGTCCGCGTCTTCTTCAGTATAGCATATCACGAGGTGTCGCGCAATCTGGATTAGGTGCGTCCCGACTTACCGGTTGTCCAGGAACCCCTCTTTCTTCCTGTACACCACTCCGTGACAGGAGGCGACCAGATCGCCAGCGCCGGTCACCACTGTGATGTGATAGAGTGCCGTTCGCTCGCCCAGATGCTCCTCTGTGGCTTCGGCAATCAGCGTGGTCCCGCATTCGACCGTCTTCAAGTAGCAGATCTCCATGGTCAGGCCGACGGACCTGCGTCCGTGGGCATTGGCCGCCGCGCCAAACGCGGCATCAGCCAGGGAGAACACGGCGCCGCCGTGAGGCGTGCCCTGGAAGTTCAGCATGTCGGCGCGCACCACCATGCTCAGCCGGCAAAAGCCGGGCCTGGCCTCGAGCAACTCCATTCCCAGCAACCCGGCGTATGGATCCTGCCTCAGAACCTCGACTATCCTTCGCAGCCTGTCCTCGTCCACGTTGAACACCCGCCTCTCCCTCGTAAACACCGTTCTGGCCGCTCCACGGTCGATTCCTGAGGAGCGCCAGCGCACCGTGCTGCCCGACGACGACCCCACCGTGGTTAGTTGGCCCGCCCTGCATCTGTACGCTATAATCCCGGAGCTTCCCACAGACTCTTGTGAGAGAAGACAAGCCAATGCTGGACCCGCACGCCTTCAAGCAAAACGAGCAACTGGCCTGGGATCTCTGCGCCGAGACCTACGACCGGTGCCTCACGCAGCCCTTCGCTACATTCGCTCGCCACCTGGTCGACCTGGCGGGCCTGCGCACGGAAGACAGAGTCCTCGACGTGGCCACGGGGACTGGCTTGGTGGCGTTCATGGCTGCGAAACTGCTGGGGCCACGGGCGCAGGTCGTTGGCGTGGACCTGTCCGACACCATGATCGGCCTGACCCGGAAACGAGCTGCCGAGCAAGGCGCGGGCAATGTGGACTTCGTCCGCATGGACGCAGAGCGGTTGGAGTTCCCCGATGAGTCCTTCGACGCTGTGCTCTGTGCACTCGGCCTGATGCTCTTTCCTCAACCAGACGTAGCTCTCTCGGAGATGCTTCGCGTGCTCAAAGCCGGTGGCACCGTCGCGCTGTCCGTCTTCGGCAGAGGGAGCAAGGTGGCCCTCCGCGCCTTCATGGAGCCCTTCATCCCGCACATGCCTCCTCCCCCGCAACGGGGGCCTTCGACCTTTGGCTTTGGCCCAAGTGAGGCGCTGAGAGAGGCCCTGGAGCAGGCTGGCTTCTCAGACGTGACAGTGGAGGAGCGGGCGCACGTGCTGGAGTTCGAGACCTCCGAGGAGGTCTCGAACATCCCGCTCTCTCTGGGGCGCCTCGCCCAGATGCAATCCAGGCTGCCCGCAGAGGCCACGCAGGAACTGAGACGGCAAGTGCTCCATATAGCCACAGAGAAGTATCTCAGTCCGCGAGGCGTCTTCGAGCTGCCATTCGGAATCACCTACGCCGTCGCTCACAAGCCATCGTAGCTCTCGATGCGCTCTCGGCAGGCCTGCACGATCTGCGGCAACGCTTGGGCGACGTCCTCGCGAATCACCACCTTTGCCAGGTGGTCGGCCGGCGTCTCCTGGCGGTTAACGATGATCAACTTTGAGCCCCGTCGGCGAGCCAGATAGGGCAGGTCTGCTGCGGGGACCACGGTCAGCGAGGAACCCGCCACCAGCATCACGTCGCAGGACTGGCTGTCCACCTGCGCCTCCAGGAAGACGTCCATCGGCAGCGGTTCCCCCATCAGGACCGCCATGGGCTTGAGCACTCCGCCGCAGTTCTGGCAATAGGGTACCTCGCCTTCCAGCATACACTCCTGGACCAAGCCCTCGATGCCCACGACCTGCTGACACGTCAAACACACAGCTTCTCGCAGGTGGCCGTGAAGCTCCAGCACCCGTTTCGATCCCGCCCGCTGATGCAGGTTGTCGATGTTCTGTGTGAGCACGGCCTTCAGCAACCCGAGCTTCTCGAGCTCGGCCAAGGCGGTGTGAGCTGGGTTCGGCTGGGCCTCCACAAAGAGGGCGGCTGTCGAGCTCATCCACCGGTAGAAGATCCGGGGTTCCACGCGGAAGACCTGTATGGACGCCACGGCCATGGGATCGTTCTTCGTCCACAGCCCGGACCCAGGGCTCCGGAAATCTGGGATGCCCGATGGTGTGCTCACGCCGGCGCCGGTGAAGGCCACCGCATGTCGTGCAGAGGTGAGCAGCTCGGCGGCCCTGTCTATGTCCTCCTCAAGGGACATTCCTCCCAACCCTCAAGTCAGGTCGAATAGCGACTGTTGCTCCGGCCCGGTGTCCACCTGCTCGCCGCTTGCTGCCCGATGGGCATACCGTGTGGTCTCGGGCAGTCTGTACTGGGTGCAGCAGCCCAAGACGTACTCCACCGCCGTCTCCAGGTCCATGCGATGGCCCACCGAGACGTAGACCGGGCTCACCTTGGTGCGGGTCCGCAGCACGACTCCGATGGTCTCGTCACCATCGTAGAGATAGGCGTACGAACCGCACTCCGTGGCCGGGTCGTTATGAGTGCCGCACAGTCGCGACTTGGCACAGCCTATCGACGGCTTGTCCAGAATGACTCCTACGTGGCTGGCGATGCCGAAGCGTCTGGGATGGGCCACGCCTTGACCATCGAAGAGGAAGAGGTCGGGTTCGATGTCCAGGTCCTCACAGGCCGCGAGGATGGCTGGGGCCTCCCTGAACGAGAGGAACCCGGGGACGTATGGCATGTGGATGGGCAGCTCCGCCAGGCGCTGTTCGAGCGGTTCCAGGGAGGGGTAGCTCAGGACCACCACAGCCGCTCTGGCGACGTCTCCCGCCACGCCTACGTCGACGCCAGCCACCGTAGACACTTCACCGAAGTCGGGCTGGAAGGAGACCTTGTCTCGCAGGCTCAACTGTATGGCCTTGGCCTCGGCGGTCGATACGTCCCAGGGATGAGGCGCTACGGTGTTCAAGCTCCAGCCTCTGATCCGGCGGCCTCTACTCGTTGAACATCTCGCCCACTGAGATGCCCAGGTAGATGCGCCTGATCACCTCACCGAGAAGAGGAGCGACCGAGAGGGCCTTGATCTTGACGTCCTTCATCTTCTTTCTCTTCTCATCTGAGATAGGAACGGTGTTGGTGACAACCAACTCCGTCAATCCTGCATCATTCAAGCGCTCCGGCCCGGGATCGGAGAGGATGGCGTGGGTGACGCACGCGTAGACGTCCCTCGCCCCCGAAGAATGAAGGAACTTGGTCGCGTTGCGCACCGTACCTGCAGTGTCAATCTCGTCGTCGAAGATGATGGCGTTCATGCCCTTCACCTCGCCGATGAGGCTGAGCACCTCCGTCTTTCTGCCCCCTCGGCGCTCGCGACGCTTCTCGATGATGGCTAGCGGCACGCCGAGATCCTCGGCAAAGTCCCGGCCCAGCTTCGTGGCACCCACGTCAGGTGCCACGACCACGGAGTTCTCAACGCCTTTCAGTTTGACGTAGTCGCTCAGCATGTGGAATGCCGTGATGTCGTCCACCGGGATCGTGAAGAACCCCTGGATCTGGTCGGCGTGGAGATCCATGGTCATGAACCGGGTAGCCCCGGCGACGGTGATCATGTCGGCGATCAGGCGCGCCGTGATGGGCACGCGGGGCTGGTCTTTCTTGTCCGTACGACTGTAGCCGAAGTAGGTCACCACCGCCGTGATGTCTGCTGCGGAGTCGCGTCTCAACGCGTCGATCAGGATCAGCAACTCCATGATGTTGTCGTTCACCGGCGCACAAGTTGGCTGGATGATGAACGCATGTTGGCCGCGCACGCTGCTGTGCAGCCTCACGAAGGTGTTGTCGTTGGGGAACTTGAAGATGTCCACACCCCGCAGGGGACAACCCAGATAGTCAGCAATCTCGCGGGCCAAGTCTGGGTTCGCTGTACCGCCGAAAACGGCCAGATCCTCATACATGGTGTTACCTCCTAGTCGTGCGCCTCACCGCGCAGGGACTCCTCGTTGAGATACTCGTGCCGCAGAATGGCCATCAGGAGGCTATCATGGTACCTCCCGTCGCTGTAGAACGCCTCACGGGCCCTTCCTTCCTCGTGAAAGCCACATTTCTCGTAGCAGCGTTTCGCGCGCTGGTTGAACTCGTACACCGACAACTGAATACGATGGAGGTTCATCTCTCTGAAGGCGAAATCCACCAGAGCGACGATGGCATCGCTACCGTACCCTCGACCCCAGTACTCCTTCTCGGCGATGACGATACCCAGGGTCGCGCTCCGGTTCTTCCAGTCTATCTCGTGCAGGCCGACGTTGCCGATGCTTTCGCCGTCCTCGGTCTCAATGGCGAAGATGCGGCTGCTGCTGTTCTTCAGGTAGGCCTCGAACCACTGCTCCTCCTCAGCCCTGGACATGGGAAGGTACATCTCCAGATACTGGCGCACCTCCGGGTCGTTCAACCATCTCACGAAGGTGGGTATGTCTTCCCGCTCGATGGCCCGCAGTCGCGTCTTCTCACCGAGGATCATGGTCCTCTCCCTCCGCCGTGCCCTCCAGTGCCACGCCACCAAGGAAGGCTTTCAGCAAGGTGTCTGCGGCCGTGTAGGGGTCTATCGTCCGATCCGCGATCCCTTGGGTCAGCGAATCCCACTCCTTCGCCCACACCCGCTCCATGAGTCGGTCCAGCAACTCCTGGCCCAATATGCGTCTCAGCTCGTCCTCCGCCAGGCTCTTCTTGCGCACGAACAACTGGCCGCTGCCTTCCAGATGTGCCAGGTGGCGCTCCACGGCATCGGCCAGGACAGCCGCTCCCTCGCCTTGCAGAGCGATGGTCTTCAAGAGGGGAGGTCGCCAGTCCCGCCCACAGTTGCCCTCCCCCATGTCCAACATCATCTGCATGGTCAGGTAGGTCCTTTCTGCACCATCCCGATCTGCTTTGTTGACCACGAAGATGTCGGCGATCTCGAAGAGTCCTGCCTTGATGGCCTGGATGTCGTCACCGAGACCTGGGGCATCGACCACGATCACCGTATGGGCCGCGCGCGCAATCTCCACCTCCGACTGCCCTGCGCCCACCGTCTCTACCATCACCAGGTCGCTGCCGAAGGCATCCAGCACCTTGATGGCGTCCCCCGTGGCCCGGGCTAGGCCGCCAAGCTGTCCCCTGGAGGCCATACTCCGGATGAAGATGCCTTCGTCGGTACTGAGTTTCTGCATGCGGATACGATCTCCGAGCAGCGCACCGCCGCTGAAGGGACTGGTGGGGTCCACCGCGATGATCCCCACAGTCTTGCCACGGGATCTGAACTCCTTGGCCAGCTCGTAGACTAGCGTGCTCTTGCCAGTTCCGGGGGAGCCGGTCACTCCGACGATGTGGGCCCGACCTGTGTGGGGGTAGAGAGCGGCAATCGCTGCCCGAGCAGGCGGGCCGCCGTCCTCCATCAAGGTCACGAGCTGTGCAGCAGCCCTGCGATCGCCGGACAATAGACGGTCAACTAGATCCAGATTCAATTCTTCTTCACGTGTTCCTTGATGAATCCTGCGATCTCCTCCGACGATGCACCAGGACCGAAGATGCCTATGACGCCCATCTCCTTGAGAGCTGGCACGTCCTCATCGGGGATGATCCCTCCTGCGAGGAAGACGACGTCGCCCAGACCCTTCTCCCTGGCCAACTCCAGTATCCTGGGGAGTAAAGTCATGTGGGCTCCGGAGAGGATGCTGAGACCGATAACGTCCACGTCTTCCTGCAAGGCAGCGGTGACGACCATCTCCGGTGTCTGCCTCAGTCCAGTGTAGATGACCTCCATGCCGGCGTCCCGCAACATGCGGGCCACGACTTTGACTCCTCTGTCATGCCCATCCAGACCTGGCTTGGCGACCAGTACCCGAATCTTCTTCTGCGGCATAGATCCCTCCTGAGGCACATCGCGCACGCCGACTACGATTATAGCGCAGGAGGACTCAGTTGCCAATCGCTTTTCGCTCCACTATAATGGCGTACATGCTGAGCACAGAGAAGAAGTGGCTCGACTACTCCCTCCCAGTCATGGAGGAGATGCAGAAAGAACTGGCCGCAGAAGATCCGGTCGTCCTCGCTGCGCGTACGGGCACGCGTTTCGTGAAACGGGGCGAGGGCCAAGGGCATTTCAACCTCGACTACATAGGCCAGACCTACCACATCACCTTTCCCGGCTTCGAAGCACGCGATGCACGTACGGATGCGGAGTGCTGGGCAGGACTACGTTTCCTCTTCTTGCACTATTTCCAGAAGGCTGATGGAACACCCCTCGCTCATCGATGGGTCGCCTATCGAGAGCTCCCGGATGGCATGTTCTACTTCCATGCTTTCCAGGGCTACACGCGGGCGCGCCTGATCAAAGCCTTTGCCAACGATCTGGCCAGGTTCGGGGATGCCTCGTCCAAGGCAGGAGGAGAACCGTTGTCCCACGGCGATGCGAGCTTCCTGTTCCACGCCTTGCCCCGCGTGCCTTTGGCCGTCGTCTACTGGTATGGGGACGACGAGTTTCCCCCCAACGCCGACGTGCTCTTCGACGCCTCGGCTGGTCGGTACCTATCAACCGATGGGTTGGCCGTGCTGGGCAGAGAGCTGTGCAGCAAGATCATCCGTGACGCTTAGAGACCCATCAGCAGGTCGATGAAGCACTATCTGTCACCCACCTTGCTCGTGGCCGTCCTCCTGGGGTTTGCTGTGGTGTCGTCCAGTGCTGCGCCCGGCGAATCTAGCAGCCCCCAAGACTCAACGGGTCTGGAGCAGACCGTCTCCTTCCCCGCCTACAGGCCCGGGCAAGTCCTGGTCAAGTTCCGCACGCAGGTGGAGCAGGACGAAAGTGCCCAGGCTTTGGCCAGCTACGATCTTCCCGTGCTCGAGAACCTTCGTGAACTAGATGTGCTGCGGGTGGCAGTGGCCGCGGGTGAAGAGCAGGCCATGGTGCAGACCTTGCTGCAGGACCCCCGAGTAGAATACGCCGAACTCGACTACGCTGTTCACGCCACGATCATACCCAATGACACGAGCTATAGCCTCCAGTGGGGACCTGACAAGATACATGCTCCAACCGCCTGGGACCTGTTCACTGGCACCTCTGACATCGTCATCGCCATCGTGGACACAGGAGTGGACCTGAATCACCCAGACCTCAACGACAAGATCGTGCCAGGCTGGGATTTCATCGGAGACGACCCCTACGCCCAGGATGACCACGGCCACGGCAGTCACGTGGCCGGGATCGCCGCAGCCGAGACCGACAACGAACGGGGGGTTGCCGGCATCTCCTGGGGAGCGTGCATCATGCCCGTCAAAGTCCTCGACAAGAACGGCGATGGCTACTACAGCGACGTGGCGAAAGGTGTGCGCTACGCCTGCAACCACGGGGCGCAGATCATCAACCTCAGCCTTGGAGGATCCAACCCCTCGAATACCCTGCGAGACGCGGTGGAACATGTATACCAGAATGGCTGTCTGATGATCGCCGCCGCCGGCAACGACGCGGACAGCGTGGACTACCCCGCCAGGTATCCCGAGGTTATGGCCGTGGCAGCCACCAATCAGAAGGACAACCGCGCATCCTTCTCAGACTACGGCCCTGAGATCGACGTGGCCGCCCCAGGTGTGGACATCTATAGCACCGTCTGGAACCCACCGGATATCCACACCTATGGCTGGAAGCAGGGCACCTCCATGGCCGCACCTTTCGTAGCAGGGGAAGCCGCCCTCATCTGGTCGCTGTGTCCTCAGTTCACCAACGTCGAGGTCCGGAGTATCATCGAGAGCACGGCCACCGACCGAGGTGCGGCGGGCTGGGATAGGTATTACGGCTGGGGCCGCATCGACGTCGCCGAGGCACTGGGAGCCACCGTACCCTCACCCATCCTCACCGTCGACAAAGAGGAGATGCTCTTCCTGGCCGATGCCACTACGGGGCCTTGGCCTCAGACGCTGCTCGTGGGCAACGGAGCTACGTGTGGATCCCTGGATTGGACTGCGGACGAGGGCGAGACTTGGGTGGAGGCTAACCCCGACACTGGTCAGGCCTCTCCATCGGAGCCTGCTCTGGTGTCAATCTCTGTAGACAAGTCGGGGTTAACCCAGGGCCAGACCCACACCACGACGATCACCGTGAGCAGCTCTACGCCGGGCGTCTTGGAAAGCCCACAGGTCGTGGACGTGCAGTTCGTCTACTCCGACCAGCCCCTGCAAAGAATCGTGCTCCCTCTCGCGATGCGTAGATGAGCCCCT
>DAOUEW010000352.1:0-3274 GCA_034430275.1 Anaerolineae bacterium
GGGCATGACCCAAGGGATCCCACCAACCCGGCACGGCGTAGGCCGGATACACGGGGACATAGTTCCCGATCCCCACGCCGAGCAGCGGACGATCCTCGAGCATGGCCAGCGCGGCCTGCCAGTGAGCCAACCTCTCCACAACGGCGTAATTCTCGTCGGTGATCTGGACCCCACGCACGTTGGGCACCTGAAGATAGGGAAGGAAGTCGGAGAAGCGCTGCGAGATCAGTGTGGGGAGTAAGTGATCACCTCCCAGGGCCAAGCCCATCGTGGCCATGAAGAGCAAGAGTACAAAGACCGCCCACACCAAGCGCCGGCGCAGCGCGAGGAAACCAATCACCCCGCTGCCCAGCCCGCACAGCCCGCCCAGAACGGGGCCGATCAGCGAGCCTCCACGGGATCCGATTTGCCACAGTGACCCCAGAGCCGCGCCGGCCAGACCAGAGAGGGCGCCACTCGTTGTTTCGCTGAACACGTTGTGCCACAGCCCTCCCAGGGCCACCAGCGCCGCTCCAGCCAGGAAGCCTAGCAAGGCTCCACGCGACCAACTCATCAGCAGGGCCGCCCCCATCACAGCGAGGCTGCCCCCTGCCACTCCCCACCCCAGCAGGCCCCCCACGTCCCGTCGCGGCCAGCGACCAAGAAACAGACTCAGAGCCAGCGGAAGGATCAGAGCCAGGTATCCACCATACGGGTTGGGCTGATCGAAGGTGCCGTAGGCGCGAATAAACCGACCGAACAGCAGGAACCCCTCAGGACCTACCCCTCCGAGAAACTGGTAGAAACCCAGCAGCGCCTGCGCGCATCCGGCGAGCAGCACCACCACTGCCACCACCATGGCCTCTCTAAAGCTCACCAGGTTCACTACCAGGAGGTATACTGCGAGAACCTCCAACCAGAGCAGCAGTCCCTTGATGCTCCATTGCAAAGAAAGGGCCCCGGCCACGGAGAAAGAGATGACAGCCACGAAAACAACCAGGGGCACGAGCAAGGGAGCGTGGAGGGTCTTGACCTGCTTGCAGGCCAGCATGCGCGTCAACCAGGCGGCGAAGGTCAGAGCGGCAAGGGCCTCCGCCCCACCTACGCTCAAGACCCCCAGGCTGATCTCTTTCAAGGACCCGAAGGGGATGGCGAAAACGAGCAGGTAGAGGCCGAGAACGGGCCGCAAGAGGATCAGCAGAAGTAGACCACCAGCTAGAAGCAGGTATGCTGCCCAGTTGAGGGGTAGCAGTACCAGCGCCAGTCCTGAAGCCAGGACCAGCGCCGTCACGGTCACACGATACAGAATCCGGCCAGGGACAAAGCCTGGCTGCCAGCGCGCTCCAGCAAGGGAAGCATATCCGCTCACGGCAAGATGATAAGCACGAAGGTGCGTTTTGTCAACGCGCTCGCCGCACCTCAGCGATGTGGAAGACACGCCTGATCAGGAGTACAGACAGCGCGGAGCCAAGGACGTCGAAGCCCACATCCACCGGTTGCGGGTTCCGCCCGGGCACGAAGTACTGATGGGCCTCATCCGAGATAGCGTAGAGGGCTGCCAAGCCAAAGGCGAAGAGAAAAGCGCGCCACGAGGCAACATCGTGGCCGTCGCGCCACGCCCACCACGCCAGCGCCACCAGCACACCATACTCAGTGACATGAGCCAGCTTCTTGATCACTACGTCCAAAGCCGCTTCAGGATGATGGGGCAAGTCTGCCTGAGCGGAGAGGTAGAAGATGGCACCCATCCACAGTACGACCACCAACCAGCGCAGCGCCCTTCTCCCGGTTCTCTTGACACTCATGCCGCGTACGCGCTTTCCGCCACGGCCGCCAGCCGGGCCCAATCGAACGAACCGCTCACGCGCCTCCGTGCCTCCTTACCCAGCCTGCCTCTGAGATCGTCATCTCTCAAGAGTTGGACCACTCCTCGCGCGAAGGCCTCAGTGTCGTCTGGCGACACCACGTACCCTGTGGAGAGGTGCTCAATGTACTCGCCAACCTGCCCCACGTCGTCGGCCACCACCGCCAGTCCCGCCGTGAGCAGGTCCACGAGCTTGGCCGGACAGCGAGCCCGATTCAGCAGCGAGTCTTCGAGAGGATAGATCGCCAGATCAGCGGCGGTGAAGTAAGCGGGGACTGTCTCACTGTCGATCCGGCCCACCCAGGTGATACGCGACGAGAATCCAGCGTCCTTCGCCAGCGAGAGAAAGGACCTCTCTTCGCCCCGCAACCCCTCGCCCACCACGATCAGGCGCGCCGACGGCTCATCCGAGAACACTTTGCCCAGCACATGGACCAGCCGTTGTGCATCGAACTCGAAGAACCTGGTATAGAGCAGCAACACACGATGCTCCTCCAGTTTCCACTGAGCCCTCAAGCTGGCCCCGCCAGTTGGGTCTGGGGCAACAACGAGTGGCATAGCACCGTTGGGCAAGTAATACACCGCCTCCGGTTCCACCGCCATCTCGACGGCCAGCGCCCCCAGCGCCCTGCTAGCCACAGTGAGCGCGTGGCAGTGTGTGATTCCCCACCTCTCCTGCCAGGCGAAGATGCGCCTCTGCCACCACGTGTAGCCGCCAGCTTCGTTCCATCCACCCGGCCCCTCCCAGTCATCCGTGTCGACCACCACCCTCACATCAGCCAGATGCAGCCTGGTCAGCCACCACATCACCGCCGCCGTCAGGCCAGCATACGCCTTGGGCTTGAAGCAGTGTACCACCTCGGGCCGCCCCTCCAGGACACGACGCACCAGACGCCAGACCACGATGGCGTGACCCAGGACAGGCATGCTTCGAGGCAGGTCGATGTTGTAGATGGAAACGCCGCCTTCGCGCCAACGCCGCCCGCTGTCCTGTGGGCAGCTCCATGGAGGCAGCACCAACTCCACCTCGTGGCCCCTGGCCGCCAACGCCTTGCCCAACGGTAACGCGCGCCGGGACATGGTCCCATGGGGACTCAGGCCGAATGGACCGACCATGGCCACTCTCATCTGGCAGTTCTACCTTGGATACCTGTGGAGACGAGAGGAATACAGTGGGCGGGCAGGAATCCCCGAGGCCCCCGCGGGCTACAGTCGGTAGATTTCCCCGAACTTGGCGCGCAGATACTCGAGATACGGCTGCGCGGTGAGACCGCTTCCGGTCACCCGGGTCAGCAGCTCCATGGGTTCGAACTTGGCTCCATGTCTGTGTACGTTCTCCCGCAGCCAGCCGAGCAGATCGCTGAACTGTCTGTTCTCGATCCTCCGTCTCAAGTCGGGGAGATCCTCTTCGATCCTGACCCACAACTGAGC
>DAOUEW010000353.1:0-12445 GCA_034430275.1 Anaerolineae bacterium
TGCGAAGGCTCGAACTCCACCCAGTCCACGGCAGCGGCGACGCCAGGCTCGGTGAAGCCCTGGCCCACGCCCACGCTCACAGGTCGCAGCAGTCCCGTGGCCTCCAAAGCCTGGCCTGGCTCTGCCCCTTTGACACCGATGATAGCGTGCGCCCAACGGAACATGCCACGTAGATCACCCTCGGCACCGATGGTGCGTAAGGCCCGGACCGCCTCTTCGGTCAGATGAAGCGAGGCCTCGTCCTCCACGGCGACGGCCACGATCCTCCCCTCTGGAACTCCGGACAAAAACGCGGCGAGCCGAGCCGCTTCCTCCTCGCTGGCGAAGGTGTCGAACTGGCCTCTGCCTTCCACATCGCCGGTCGCCGGGTCCAGAACCACCACGTTGTAGCCCCGCTCGTCTGGGGAGACGTTGCGACCATCCACGTAGATGTGACCGAAGTCGCCCACCTCTTCTCCTGCGCTCTTGACCAGGATGTTGACCGGGGAAGTAACACCGGTGTCCCCCACCGCGTACTCGCCGTCCTCGATCTGCTCCGCGGGGAAAAGGCGTCCAAACCGCAACCGGAGCTCGCTGAGTCCTTCACCCAGGAACTCCGAAGGAACCTCCACTTCGTACTCCTGCCAGGCCTCTGCCAGTTCGAACTGCGTCACGACGCCACCGTTGAGCAGGACTTCCATCTCTTGGCCCGGGCCGGCAGCCATGGCGCGCACGACCATTCTCTGGCCGTTCCCAGACAGATCAACGAGCAGCCGCGCCTCCGAACGCTGCGCCCATACGTAGTCGCCCCCGCCCTCGCTCCAACCCTCGGCCAGGTGGAGGTGCGCTTCGTCAGTGCCCAGGTCGACGAACACCTCGTCTGCCGGGGCCAAAGGAGCGATTCGATAGAGGAGCAGAGCGTCCCCTTCGTACACCTTCTCGCCGCCGATCACCCCTTGCACGTAGTCGACCATTAGCGCTGGCGCCTCCTCGGTGTGCAGCACAACGTACCGAACCCCCAGCAGCCGCAGCACGCCCGGCTCCAGTTCCCTATCGCTCTCCCACGTAGCCTGGTCCACTTCGTACCCGTTCTCCAGAGCGATGATGGTGTTGATCACCGGCGCCTCGGCGAAGTACTGGAACTTGAACTCCGGGTTGCGGGAGGTATTGCCCCCGAGCAGCCGCTTCTGGTGCACCGTCTGGTAGAACTGCTCGAACATGATCACCGGGTCCATGGTGCCCGTGACCCGGAAGCCGTTCCTCCAGGCCAGAGGTATCTCCAGCACGGCGAAATCACCGGGTTCCTCGGCGATGGTCTGGTAGACCTCCGGCACCCTGAAGTCCGAGAGGGGCAGGGGAAGGGAGAGGTGCTCGAACACTATCAGCGTAACCACAGCCGCGGATACGACCAACCTCCGCCCTCCGCCCCTCAGGAGGCTCCCAAGCCGGTGCAGACCATAGCTAGCCAGGGTGGCCCAGCACAGAACCAACATCACGCTGTAGCGGCTCGGATACCGGTTGCCTTTGAAGAAGGGCAGCGCCAACAACAGATCGAAGGGCAGAGGCAGCTCGTGCTCGTGCCCGTTGACCCGTAGCGTGGGACCCAGAGCGATGGCCGCGAAGACGAGAGCGGCCACGATCCAGAAGCGCGCGGCACGGTCCGTGAACCGGGACACGGCACCGAAGATGGCTAGCCCCAGCACGCCATAGCCGATGAACACGAAGTTGAGATAGGAGAAATCGAAACTCTTCCGCCACAGGTCGGCCAGAGGGTGAAGGCGGCTGGGCACGAAGAAACCCAGCAGGTCCGCCGAGAAGACGTTGGCGAAACCCAACCCCTCCACCAGGAAGTCCCCTTCCACGGCCATCACCCTCCACATACGATAGAGGATGGGAGACATACCCAGCACGAAGAGAGTCCCGATGAGGGTCAGGTTCCGCAAGAACAAGAGGTTCTTTCGCCAGCCCTCCACAGCCAGCCAGTACAGGAGATAGATCAGGGTGAACACGAGGAGGAAAGAGGCGTAGGTGAACTCGGTGTAGCCGTTGAGGAGCAGAAAGACCGCGGCCAGCAGGGGATAGTACGTGCCGCCGGGCCGCCTCCGGGACTTGATCAGGAACAGCACGTAGAAGGGTATCCACTGCGTGCTCAGGATGTTGAATTGACCCAGGGAGGCGTAGAGGAACCGGTTCGAAGAGAAGGCATAGATCAACCCAGCGATAAAAGGCACCGAGGGGTGGACATCTCTGGGCAAGAGATACCTCACCAGCAGATACGCTCCGTGGGCCGACAGGAGGAACGTGGCGAAGACGATCACGTTGTTGGTGGTCACCAGCCCTAGGAGGGGCTGGAGTGGGACCGAGGCGAAGCCGTTGACCATAGTCAGCGTATAGAAGGTGAGGTCGATGCCGATGGGGTAGAAGATATAGTCGCAGAGAAGAGGGTTGGAATGCAGGTCGATCACGGCGTGTTTCACCCACCACAGGTTCCACACCAGGGCCGGGTCGTCGCTGCCGTCGCCGGGGACGTGGGTGGTGAACACAGAGAGCAGTGGCCACGTCAAGACCATCGTCAGGGCCAGATACAACCCTAGGACGACGAAGTGCTCTCTCCAGGCGACTCGTTTCACCAAGGACGGCTGCTCCTATACTGGAACCAAGGGGAAGAACGCTACGGGATTGGCGAGAACCTCATCATAGTATAGCTACTTCCATGAACGTTGGGCAACTATCCAACAGTTTACATCCAGCACCAACTGGCGTAGAATAGCCCAAATCGAGGCCGCTCATGTTCACCTACCAACAAGCCCTTGACTACATCTACTCCTTCATAGACCAGGAGAAGCTCCAGCCCGACAAGTACGAGCCGAGGCGCTTCGACCTGATCAACATGCACGCTCTCCTGGGCATGCTCGGTGATCCCCACAACCGCCTCCGGGCCGTGCACGTGGCCGGCACCAAAGGCAAGGGTTCCACCTGCGCCATGATGGCCAGCGTGCTCCAGTCGGCGGGCTACAAGGCGGGCCTCTTCACCCAGCCCCACCTCCACACTTTCCGTGAACGTATCCAGATCAACGGTCGCCTGATCAGCGAAGAGGAGATGGTGGTCCTGCTGGAGAAGCAGAAACCCTCTATCGAGAAGCTTCCCGAACCCAGCACCTTCGAGATCATGACCGCTCTGGCCTTTCAGTACTTCGCAGAGCAAGAGGTGGACTTCGCCGTCATCGAGACCGGTCTGGGAGGCCGGCTGGACACCACCAACGTCCTCGATCCCCTGGTCGCAGTCATCACCTCCATCAGCTACGACCACACCTATATTCTGGGCGACACCCTGGAGAAGATCGCCGGGGAGAAGGCAGGGATCATCAAAGAGGGAAAGCCTGTGGTCTGCGCCCCGCAGCAGCCAGAGGCTTTGGAGGTCATCGCCGAGACCTGCCGGGCCAGGAACGCTCCACTAGTCCTGCTCGGGCAGGACTGGCTCTGGGAACGGACGGAGGCCAACCTGGAAGGCCAGGGCCTGCGGGTGACCTGCCAGATGGCCGACTCGGAGGGGCTGATGCCTCGCGGCACCAACGAAGAGTTCTGGGTCCCTTTCCTGGGCCCGTACCAGTTGGTCAACGCTACGACCGCCATCGTGACCCTCGACCAGCTATATCGTCAAGGGGTCGATATCTCACTGGAACACGTGACGGGGGGCCTCAGAATGGCGCGGTGGCCGGGACGGCTGGAGATCCTCTCCCGAAATCCCCTGCTGGTCGTGGACGGAGCCCACAACGTGGATTCCATACAGCGGATGACGAGGACCCTTGCCGAGGACCTATCCTTCGACCGACTTGTCGTCGTGGCCGGCTTCTCGGCCGACAAGGACATCGCGGGGATGATGGACGAACTGTCGTCGATAGCGGACGAGTTGGTGCTCACCAAATCGGCACATCCCCGCTCCGCCGACCCTGAGGAAGTTGCCAGGAAAGCCAGTGGCACGAAGGCACGAATCAGTGTGATCGAGGACGTCCCCGCTGCCCTGTGGTTTGCCCTCGAGGAATCAAGCCCAGAGGACCTGATCTGCGTGACCGGCTCTCTCTTCGTGGTGGCGGAGGCGAGGGCCGCCTGGCTGGACGCGCAGCGCCTGGACTTCGAAAGAGACCCAGTCTTGTAGTCTTCCGAACTGCGCCTCTATCCGGGCGTGTCTGCCAGAAACCCCTCAATGGCTCGGTTGACCGCCTCCGGCTGCTCCAGCATCACCATGTGCCCAGCCTGGGGGATGACCGTCAGCGTGGCGCCAGGGATGTTGTCCCGGAGATAGTGGGCATACTTCAGAGGCGTTAGCCTGTCCTCCTCGCCGCACAGGACCAGCGTAGGGCAGCAGATCTCCCCCAGTCTCTCCATCACGTCGAAGGCGTCACAGGCCGCGAAATCGTCGTGGACCACCTGGGGATCATTCTCCAGCCACTCCTCCTGGCCCAGATGGACCAGGTCGGCTGGCGCCTGCTCAGAGTACGCCCAGCCCAGCATCATTCCCACGCTGGCCGGGAAGTCCTGGAGCAGCCCTTCGAGCAGGCTGGGCAGCACCCGCAAGCGGGCACCAGAGTCCACCAGGACCAGTCTCTCCACGTGCGATGGATGGTTGAGGGCCAGATACTGCCCGATGGCCCCGCCCATGGAATGCCCCACCAGCGTCACCGGGGTGAGGTTCAGAGTCTCGAGGAGTTGAAGCAAGACCTCCGCATACGCTTTGATGGACGCCCGCCCTGGCCCGCCAGAGCGCCCATGGCCAGGCAGATCCACCGCATACCTGTTGACACCCGTCACTCCTTGTAGCTGGTTTCCCCAGTGTCTGTGAGTGCCACCTGCTCCATGCACGAAGAGCAGCGAATCCTCGCTCTCGTCTGATGGGCGGAAGACGTAGAAGACCTCCTCATCAGCGATGGTCACCTTCGGCATCCACAAGCTCCCCAACACAACGTGTGTTTCTCAGCCCAGGGACAGCCCCAAGACCAGCCTCGCCACATCTACAGTTCTCGTTCGGGATAGGCGCGCCCCTCCAGTTCGGCGATGTACTCCTCCGCCTGCATTCCTGCCCTGGCGCCAGAACCCACCGCCGTGGCGATCTGGCAGGCCACTCTCTCTTGGACGTCGCCAGCCGCGAAGACCCCCTCCACGCTCGTTCTCTGCCGCTCGTCCGTGACGATGTAGCCCACCTCGTCCAGCTCGAGCTGGTCCTTGAACAACTCCGTATTGGGCACGTTGCCCACGAAGGTGAAGACACCATGGGCTTCGAGTGTCGATTCCTCCCCTGTTTGCACGTTCTGCAAGCGGACGCCAGTCACACCGTCCTCTCCCAGGATCTCGGTGACCACCGTATCCCAGACAAACCGCATCTTCTCGTTGCTCCTGGCCATGCCCTCCACCACCTTCTCCGCCCGCAGCCTGTACCTTCTGTGCACAACGACGACCTCGCTGGCGAACTTGGTGAGGAACATAGCCTCCTTGATCGCTGTGTCGCCGCCACCCACCACCACTACCCGCTGATCCCGGTAGAAGAACCCGTCGCACGTGGCACACGTCGATACCCCGCGCCCAGCGAACTCAGCTTCACCCGGGACGCCCAGCTTTCGCGGTGACCTGCCGGTGGCGACGATGATCGCCTGGGCCCCGTACGCTTCCCCGTCAGTCTTCACCTCGAAAGGAGCCGAGGACAGGGCCACAGCTACGACCTCGTCGATCACCACCTCGGCACCGAACCTCTCAGCCTGCTTCTGCATCAGTTGGGCCAGCTCGAACCCCCCAATACCTTCTGGGAACCCGGGGTAGTTCTCCACCCGGTCGGTCACCGCCACACTCCCACCCACGTCCCGGCCGCTGATCAGCAATGGTGATAGCTCGGCTCGAGCGGCGTAGATGGCCGCCGTGAGGGCGGCAGGCCCAGAGCCCAAGATGATCAGGTTACGCGATTCCATACACGATCCTCCCGGTTATGTCTACTAGAGGCTCACACCTCTTGACGAAAGTGCTGGTCCGCCAAGCGGAGTGAAGCGCCTGGCGAGACCCTGGGGCTGCCATCCCCGGTGCAGCCCACACCTATATTGTACGCGCCCCCACTATCATTGACAAGGGCCTCAGCTTGAACTAACATAGCACGGAGAAGGCAACTGTGGAGATCGATCCTGGCAGTAGGAGACGGCTCGGTGAGCGCGGAAGGTGACAAGGCGGCTCTTCGTGGCCTGCCGAGCTATGTCTGGCGTTTCGGTCAAGAGCGACGGCTAGCATTGATCGACCGCCATGCTGCCCTTGCCGGGCGCAGAGTGCTGGACGTGGGGTGCGGCATCGGGACCTACGTGGACAAGCTGCGCCAATTCAGCGACCGGGTCTACGGCATCGACGTCGATGTGGAGAGGGTCGCGGAGGGCGGGGAGCGACTCCCCAACCTTCTCGTCGCAGCCGCGGAGAGCCCCCCTTTCGCTGAAGCGTCTTTCGACGTCATCCTCCTCCACGAGGTTCTGGAGCACGTGCAAGACGACCGCCGGGTGGTGGAGGAAGCGCACAGGCTCCTCGTGCCAGGGGGCAGGATGGTCATCTTCGCCCCCAACCGTCTCTACCCTTTCGAGACGCACGGCATCTACTGGCGCGGCCATTACAGATTCGGCAACTTCCCTCTGGTGGGCTATCTCCCCGCATCGCAGCGAGATCGCCTATGTCCTCACGTTCGTGCCTACACCAGTGGAGACCTCCGGCGGCTTCTTTCGGGCCTGGATTGCCGATTGGTGATCCACACGCAGATCTATCCAGGCTATGACAACATCCTGGCCCGTCACCACGGGCTGGGATCACTGCTCCGGCGCTTCACCTACTTGATGGAAGGTACTCCCCTGCGTCTATTCGGCCTCTCTCATCTCCTCGTCGTCGAGAAGCTCCCTGCGGTCGCGGCCAGCACATCCGTTCGATAACACGCTTGCAGAGAGCCCCTACTTCTGATACTATGTTCTTAGACTGATTTCACAGGAAGACAAGTATGACCTCCAACCTTCGACTGATCATCGCCCGACGCAGACAGCGTAGATACGCCGCCAAGAACAACACCCATCTGCCCAAGATAAGCTTGTCTGCGGTAGGCGTCGTGGTCCTCAGCTTCGTGTTCACCGTGGTGGCGGCGTTCGGCTCCGTCGCGGGTGTGTATGCGTACTATGCCCAGCAGTTGCCGCCCGCTGAGATGATCGAAGTCCAGACCTCGCAGAGCTTCAAGACCACCAAGATCTACGATCGCACCGGGACTAAGCTGCTCTACGAAGTCTTCGATCCTCGTTGGGGCAGCCGCACCGTGGTCCCCATCGATCAGATACCCGACAACCTCAAGTACGCCACCATAGCCATCGAGGACAAGGACTTCTACACCAATCCGGGCGTCAACATTCGTGGTATCGCACGTGCTATCTACGTGGACATCACGGGGCAAGGTTTCCAGGGAGGAAGTTCCATAACCACGCTTCTGGTGAAGAACGTGATCATACCAGCAGAGGAAAGAACAGAGCGCGATTTCTCCCGCAAGATCAAGGAAGCTATCCTGGCCATTGAGATCACGAGGCGATACAGCAAGGATCAGATCCTGGAATGGTATCTCAACACCGTCTTCTACGGGAACATGGCCTACGGTGTGGAAGCTGCCGCCCAGAACTACTTCGGCAAGCAGATGCAGGACCTGAGCCTGGCCGAGTGCGCCATGTTGGCCGTGCTCCCCAACGCTCCGGCCACCCACTCCCCTCTCACGAACCCCGAGGAGGCCAGGATACGCCAGCACCTGGTGCTGGATGCCATGTTCCGCGAGGGGTACATCACCCAAGAGGAGATCGTGGCCGCCAAGGTCGAGGAGCTGCACTACGCACCGGTGCGCTACGACATCGAAGCGCCTCACTTCGTGATGTACGTGCGGCAGATCCTCGAGGAACGATATGGTTCCGACCTGCTATACCAGGGCGGTCTCAAGGTCTACACCACGCTCGACCTGGAGTTGCAGCACGTCGCCGAGGACATTGCCCGCGAACACATCGCCGAGCTCCAGGCTGACGAGCACAACGCCACCAATGCCGCCCTGGTGTCGATGAAGCCCGCCACCGGAGAGATACTGGTCATGGTGGGAAGCCTGGACTATTTCGACAGAGAGATAGACGGGCAGGTCAACGTTGCCCTGGCCGAGCGGCAACCTGGTTCGTCCTTCAAGATGTTCACCTACACCGAGGCTCTCCAGCAGGGCTACACCGCAGCCAACATGGTCATGGACGTGCGAACCACCTTCCCTGACCCTGATTACTCCAGCCCCTATACGCCGGAGAACTACGACCGCGAGTTCCACGGGCCGCTTCGCTTGAGGCAGGCGCTGGCCCGTTCCATCAACGTGGCCGCGGTGAAGGTCATGAGTTGGGTCGGGGTCAGGAACGTCATAGACCTGGCCCACCGGATGGGGATCAACACTCTGACACGTGACTACTACGGCCTGAGCCTCACCCTGGGCGGCGGCGAGGTGAGACTGGTGGACATGACCTACGCCTTCAGCGTGCTCGCCAATGGCGGCTACATGACCGGCCAGCCCGTCTCCGAGGACGAGCTGCGGCCTGGCTATCGCGAACTCGACCCGGTGGCCATTCTGCGCGTCGAGGATGCCAACGGAAACGTGCTGGAGGAATACCAGAGCCCCGAACAGCGCGAGATCATCAGCCCGCAGGTCTCGTACATCATCACGCACATGCTCTCGGACAACGTCGCCCGGACCCCATCCTTCGGATCTCGCAGTACGCTATGGCTGGGCAATGACAGACCGGTGGCGGCCAAGACCGGCACCACCACCGACTACCGGGATTCGTGGACCGTAGGATTCACGCCCCAGCTCTGCACCGGCGTCTGGGTGGGCAATAGCAACAACGATCCCATGGAGCACGTGCCGGGCTCCTTGGGAGCTGGGCCCATCTGGCACGATTTTATGCTGACAGCGCTGGAAGGGGAGCCCACGATACCGTTCGTGGAGCCCCCTGGTCTGGAGTGGGCCATCGTCGACGCGACGTCGGGCCTGCTGCCCACAAAGAACAGTCCCTCCACCATCCGGGAGGTCTTTCTCCCCGGCACCGTGCCCACAGAAGAAGACGACATCCATCAGGCCTTCCGCATCTGCCGCAGCTCGGGCAAGCTGGCCACCGTCTATTGCCCATTGGATGAGGTTGTGGAGAAGGTATTCGAGATCTATCCGCCCGAGGCTGCGGATTGGGTCCGCGAGAACAACGTACCTCAACCGCCCACAGAGTACTGTGACGTGCATGGTCCCAGCCCGGTGACGGGCGATGTGGCTATCGCCAACCCGCGCCCCTATGACTACATCCACGGGATTGTCCAGATCAAGGGCAACGCTCGAGGTCCCAGCGTGCAACTGTACCGCCTTCAGTCCGGACCTGGTCTCAACCCATCCTCCTGGACACAGATAGGTGGTGATCACTACAACACCGTGGACAATGGGCTGTTGGAGACCTGGGACGTCAGAGACCTGGATGGACTGTACACCCTGCAACTGTCGGTAGTGGACTGGAACAACTACTATCAGCAGTCAACCATCCAGGTCACGGTGGACAACGAAGCGCCCACCATCGAGATCACGTACCCCATCACCGAGCAACTGTACGTGATGGAAGAGGATGAGTGGGTCAGTATCCAGGCCCAGGCGGTAGACAACTTCTCCATGGACAAGGTCGAGTTCTTCTTCGACGATGAACTGCTGACCTACGACACGGTCAGTCCCTATAACCAGCGGTGGACCATCGTCATGACCAAGACGGTGGAGGAAGACGCCGCCCTCCGCGAACTGCTGGAAGAGGAGGTTCCCATCGAGGAGTTCCCCGCAGAGTTCGCGGAGGCCGAGGATCCCATCCTCGAGGTAACCAACAGCATCACCGTGCCTCACACCATCCGTGTGGAGGCGGTAGACGCCGCAGGGAGCCGCACCAAGAGTGAAGATGTCCTGATCTACGTCATCCACAAGCAGGAAGAGGAAGAAGAGGAAACCACAGAGGCCAGTCTGAACATACGGTCGTCATACACCTGGGCCCTCGCCCGTCGGGAAGAGAGCGCCCTGGGACCAGCATGAGCAACATCCTGGTCAGCAACGACGATGGCATCACCGGGCCGGGGTTGCTACCCCTCCAGCAAGCACTCCGCGCCGTTGGGGAAGTGACGGTTTTCGTCCCTGATCGACAACGGAGCGCCTCAGGTCATGCGAAGACCATGCACAAGCCTCTGCGCATCCAGGTGACCAGCCTCGCCGATGGTTCCTCGGCCTACACCAGTACAGGGGCTCCGTCTGACTGCGTAGCTCTGGCAGTGTTGGGGTTCTTCCCCACGATGCCCGATCTGGTCATCTCGGGGATCAACTTGGGCGCCAACGTGGGACACGACATCACCTACTCCGGGACACTGGCCGCTGCCTTCGAAGCTACCATCTCTGGCATCCCCTCCATTGCCGCCTCTCTCGACACCTACGAGGGCGGAGACTTTTCCTACGCGGCACAGTTTGTCGCCAGCCTGGCCCGAGAGGTCGTGACGCGCGGCCTCCCCGAGAACGTCTTGCTGAACGTGAACGTGCCCAATGTGCCCCAGCGAGAGATCGCCGGCATAGAGATCACTCGTTTGGGAAGGAGATTGTACCGGGACGAGCTCATCAGACGAAAGGACCCTCGTGGACGGGACTACTACTGGATCGGGGGAGAAAGGCCAACGGGCCGCGCCGACGACGAGGGCACTGACATCTGGGCGCTGGCTTCGAACTACGTATCCATCACCCCCATACAACTGGACATGACCGACTACGAGTTCGCGGAGAAGTTGAGAGCTTGGGACGTGGTCCGTGGAGAAGCGTCTGCTGAACGTTCGCAGGGCTGACCTGGAATGATGCCACGATAGAGGTAGGCTGGCGATGGACTTCTGGGAAGTGCTGAAAGCTAGACAAAGCGTGCGCGCCTTCGACGACAAGCGTGACGTCCCTCCTGAGGCGGTGACCAGGCTGATCCAGGCCGCAGTCCGTGCGCCGACCGCGGGCAATCGCCAGCCCTGGCACTTCTGCGTGGTTCGAGAAGAAGCAACCAAGAGGGCACTGGCACAAGCCGCGCTCAACCAGTGGTTCCTCAGTGAGGCTCCAGTCGTCATCGTGGTCTGCGCCGACCCCGAGCGTTCGGCTGCCAGGTATGGAGACCGCGGAAGATACCTCTATTCGCTTCAGGACACGGCAGCCGCAACGCAGAACCTCCTCCTGGCTGCCGTAGCCTCAGGCCTGGGCGCCTGCTGGGTAGGCGCTTTCGATGAGGAAGCATCCGCCCGAGCCCTCGATCTTCCGGCTCACTTTCGGCCGGTGGCCATAGTCCCCATCGGCTATTCGACGGGCCGTCCCTCGTCTGGAACCGACCGTCGTGCACCGGAGACGGTAGTCACGACCATAGACTAACCCTCTCTCCGCGCCCTCTGCGTCCTCTGTGGTGACGTGGAACCAGACTCGCTGTTCTGTCCGTTCCTCCACTCTACGGGAGGATGTGCAAGAAGGGGCCATGACAGCATTGACCGCACTCGTCGGGGCGGGTCTGAGACCCGCCCCGAGATACCCGCTTTGGTCGAGCACCAAGGCTATCTCGGTGCAGGTTTTCCACACTTTCCTCGGTCGGCTTGCAGAAAGGGTGGACCGCGCCTATAATCGCCGTCGCGTCACGAATAGAGCCCTGCACGCCGGGGCGGGGCGAAGGAGGAAGTAGGTGATGGCAAACAAGTACGCGTTCTTCGAGGGTAAGATCGTGCCCCTAGAGGAGGCCAGGGTCAGCATCATGACCCATGCCTTCAACTACGGGACGGGCTGCTTCGAGGGAATCCGAGCTTACTGGAACGCGACCGAGGAGCAGCTCTACGTTTTTAAGCTGAGAGAGCACTTTGAGCGCTTCCTGGACTCGTGCAGGATCATCCTCATCTCTCTCCCCTACAACGTAGACCAACTGTGTGAAGCGACCCTAGAGTTGCTGCGGAAGGAAGGCTTCCGAGAGGACACCTACATCCGTCCCCTGGCCTACAAGGCAGACCGCGTGGTCGGTGTCAGGCTGCACGATCTGAAGGACGAGTTCGCCATGTTCGCGTTGCCCTTCGGCAAGTACATCGACAAAGAGGAAGGCGCTGACGTGGGGGTTTCGTCCTGGCGTCGCATCAACGACAACGCCGTTCCCGCCAGGGCCAAGATCACCGGTGCCTACATCAACTCCGCTCTGATCAAAACCGACGCAGTCATGAACAGATTCGACGAGGCCATCGTCCTTACGCAGGAAGGACACGTCTCCGAGGGGAGCGCAGAGAATCTGTTCATCGTCAAGGAAGGCAAACTGGTCACGCCCCCCATCACCGACGACATCCTGGAGGGTATCACCAGGTCCACTCTCATGGAGGTAGCGGAGAAGGAGCTCGG
>DAOUEW010000354.1:0-14193 GCA_034430275.1 Anaerolineae bacterium
CCGTGTCATCACCCACTTCCTCCATTTGGAGTGAGAATCACCAATTGGTCCTCCTCTGCCAACCGTAGCGCATCCTTGCGGCGCTCTTGCCGTGCTCGAACCTCATTCCAGCTTTGCATGTTGCACCTCCTGCTCCTGCTACACCCTCTCATATGACCGCGAAGCCCGGTCATTCCTCCTCGCCAGTGGAGGGTTCCTGACGTCGGGACTCCAAGAGTCTCCCGTATTTTGGTCCACGCGGCTGTCGTGGCTCACCGTCTCCCAGGGCCGGTTTCAGCGCTGGGCGGAGGATGACGTCCAGCAATCCTTCCACAGGTGCTTCCTCCGCCTGTCCGTAGGGGTAACCGTGTTCCCTCGCCCGGTTGCCGGAAGGCAGTATCCTCTCGTCTGCTCGTCGTCTCATCTCTGTCACCGGGTCTCACCCGCTCTACCATCACAGAGTAGCACACAGGCGCCAAGGCAGCGCCAAAAGCGCCGTCAAAAAGCTGGCTTGGCCACGTTTCTGCGCTGCTGCACGCCGCAACTAAGCTCTTCGGGCGGACACGGCAAGGCCCCCGCCTTGTTTCACGTGACGGGGGCCTAACGGTGCGGATTCTCGTCGAGCGGTTTCGGGTTCGGTCCATTAGTGCGTTTCGATCACCACCTCTCTACACACCCTCCTCTCGCTTGCTGAGACGGAGAAGTCCTGCGCTCAAGGCTTTGCCAGCAGATGCCGCCCACCACAGGATGAGCCCCGTCGCCATAGGGGAACGGGGCTCCGAATAGTCCACCAGGCAACCTACAATGTGAACAGAGCGCCCTGGCTCTTGGACGTTAGTGTGGCTCGATGACGACGTCCTTCCAAAACCACATCCTCATCGGAGATGTAGGGTATCGCCTCACCCACGGCTTCACCAACAGGTGAGAGCGGTAATGCCACAGGGGCAAGATCGGCGCCTCCTGTAGCAGGATTGGCTCTGCTTGCTGGTACATTCTCATCCGCTCGCCCTGGTCCGTCGCTCGCCGAGCACTCTCGATCAATCGATCGTAGAGTTCGTTTCGCCACCCGCCGAGACGCCTCCAGTCGGCGACCCGCAGGAAGTTGTCGGGGTCTGGATAGTCCGCCGTCCAACCGCCCAACCAGATGTGGGGGCTTTCCCAGCTCAGCCTGTCGAGAAACTCTCCCCAGCTCAAGCACTTGGAGGCGATCTCTACCCCTAGCTTGTACAGCCATTGTGTCCGCAGGTTCTCAACCGTGGAAACGAAGAGGGGCTTATCCGCCGAGAGAACCTCCACTCGCGGAAAGCCTTGTCCTCCTGGGTAACCGGCCTCTCCGAGCAGCAGGCGCGCCTGCTCAGGATCACAGGGCGGGCCGATCCCTGGCGAGTGGCCCGGCATCCCTGGTGGCACTAACCCCCCGGTGGCCGGGAAAGCAAAACCTCTGAGCGTCACGTGGGCCAGGGCTTCCCTGTCTATGGCCAGAGCGAAGGCCCGGCGCACCCGCGGGTCATCAAAGGGCGGGCGACGAACATCGAAGCCGATGTAGTGGGTGTGCAGCCCCGGTACCGACACGAATTCTCCAGCAAACCGCTGCCGGGCACGCTCCCAGTCGGTCAAGGGCAGCAGGAAATGGAGGACAAGAATCTCCAGCCTATTTTCCTCATACATCTCCAACCACCCGGCGGGCTCCGCCACCCTGAACCACAACTCAACCTGCTGCAGGTTACCGGTGCTGCGGCCATGATAGGTTGGGTTCCGTTCTAAGAGCATCGATTCGCCCCGTTCCCAGGACATCAGTCTGAAGGGGCCGTTGGTCACCAGATTCGCCAATTCGGTCCAGGCTCTTCCCTGCGCCTCTACCACATGCCGCGGCACCGGGAAAGTGCTAGACAGGCACAAGACATGGGGGAAATAGCCGGTCGGCCCCTCGAGCTCCACCACCAGGGTGCGTTCGTCCACGGCCCGCACACCTATCAGGTCTGGGTCGGACACATGACCCTCATGGTAGGCCCTTGCCTCCTTGATGTCGTACAGCAGTCCTGCGACTTGGGAGGGTGTGGCTGGATCCAGCACCCGCTTCCAGGCATATTCGAAATCGCCCGCTGTCACCGGAACCCCATCGCTCCAGCGCACGTCGTCCCGGAGGTGGAAGATGTATTGGCCACCCTCGTCCAGCATCTCCCAACTCCGAGCTACATCGGGCACGACGCCCATCTCCGAGCTTAACTCTACCAGCCCACTGAAGAGCTGCTCTATCACCGTCAGCGAGTCGATATCGTACACCGGGCCTGGATCCAGGGTAGCTGGTTCGACCAATGCCACCCTCAGCCCGTGAGGGGCGAGCAGGGGTCGCTCAGGCGGTTCAGCCTTCACCGCCTGCTCCCACAGAAGAAAGCCTTCCTCGTAGGCCTGGCGGGCTGCCTGGAACTCGAAGGCATTTTGATAGGTGAGGCCCAGCTTCAACAGCGTCCGCGCCGCCCGTTCATAAGACCTCTGCTCCTTCAGCAGCGCCAACGCCCTCTGGTAATGGCCGACGGCCTCCTCGTGTGCGTACATACCGCGTGCTCGGTCCCCGGCCCCAAGCAACGAGGTGATGGCCCTCTCTGTCAAAGTCTCTTCATACCTCGCTCCTTCCTGGAAGTGAAACGCCATCTCGCTGGCCCAGTCATTTGGCTCGGGGCCATAGAGCCTCTCCAGCGCCAGCCCGGCCTGCGCGTGGGCGCGCTGCCTATGGCGGTGGGGGATCCCCGCATAAACCACCTCCTGGATCTTGTGATGCGCGAAGGCATAGTCCCGACCCATGGCTCCTGTGCCTTCTTCCACCAAGCGGTGCCGCAAGAGATCATCGAGTGCCTCCAGCGCCGGCTCCTCCCCCCGGCCCCAGACCGCATCCAGTAGGTCAAAGTCGAACTCGCGACCAAGCACCGCTGCCACCCGCAGTGCCTCCTGGGTCGTTTCGTTCAGTCGGTGGACGCGGGTTTCAATGGCCTCGCTAACACGGCCAGGCAGCGGAAGCGCTCCTTCGCTGAGCCGAAAGAAGTCTCCCTTCCAGATGTCTCCGTCTAGATGGATCGAGCCTATCTCAAACAAGGCTCTAACCATCTCCGTGAGGAAGAAGGGATTGCCCTCCGTCTCCCGGAAGAGCCGGCCCGCCAGGGGGGTGACCGCCTCTCCTGCACCGGACAGCTCTGCAATCATCGCTTCCACATCCTCTGACGAAAGCGGCGACAGTTGCAGGGTCTGATAGAGCCATTCCTGACCAAGTTGCTGCCTTAGAGCACGCAACGGATGCCCTTCGTCAACGGCCTCCGGACGGAAGGTGCCGACCATCAGTGTCTGATGACCACTCAGGTGGCGGACCAGGTAGTGAACCAGCTGCAGGGTGGACTCACTGGCCCATTGTAGGTCCTCCAAGATGACCAGTATTGGGGCTCCAGAGGACATCTCCCCGAAAATCCTGGCTGTCGCCTCAAAGAGGCGCGCCCTCTCCTGGTCAGTGGGTGTCACAGGTGTTTCAGGAAGATCAGCCCGCTTTTCCGCGACCTCTGGCACCAGGCGGGCCACCTGCGCCATGGCCCACGCAGGAAAGCGCTGCAGCTCAGACGGCGCAAGAGCTGGCAGAACGGCGCCCAGCGCCTCGGCGACGGGTTGGTAAGGCAAGGCGCGCTCGAACTCGTAACAACGACCCCACAGCACGCGAATTCCCTGCCAACGCAATCGGTGGGCGAATTCCTCGACCAGGCGAGTCTTGCCCACGCCCGCCTCCCCGCTGATCAAGACCAGTTTTCCCCGCCCCGCCTCGGCCTCCTGCCAACAGCGACCCAGGAACGCCATCTCCCGCTCCCTGCCCACCAGCTTGGACCGGGCTACCACATCCAACGGATTGCGACCTGCAGTGAGTGCTGGTCGTACTGGCGGCATTTCAACACCGACAGCCTCAGCGACCTCCTCATGTGGAAACCGGCGCTCCAGAATCTCCCGGTACAGCCCCGTGGTCTCCGCCATCGGCTCCGCACCCAGCTCCTCCAACACGGTGTCCCGACATCGGCGGTACTGCTCCAGCGCCGAGTTCCTCTGGCCCAGCCGGCAATAGGCCCGCATCGCCACCTCGTGCGCATCCTCCCGGAGGGAATCTTGTTCCAGGAGCCGTAGCGCGGTCCCTAAGGCTGCCTGGTGCTCTCCTCTCTCCTCCTGACCGACCATCAGCCGCGTCAGCCCATCGGAGAAGAGGGATTCGAACCTGTATCGCTCATTGATGACCCACTCATCGTAGAACCCATCCATGAAATCGCCGTGGTACAGCGCCAGTCCTGCCTGCAGATGAGCTTCGTTGTCCTGGGACACCTGAGACTCGAACTCATCGACATCCACCCAGAGATCGCCCTGGGGATCGACCTGCACGGTGTGGAGATCGCTCACAAGAAGCCCTTCTTCGGGGAGGCAGCGGCGGATGTGCCATAGGGCGGTCCTGAGAGAGCGGCGCGCCTTGTTCTCTGGCCTGTCGCCCCAGAAGAGGTCGATCAGCCGGTCCCTGGATTGGGGATGCTCACGATGTAGGGCGAGATAGGCCAGCAAGGACTGGGACTTCAGCGTGGGAGGCTTCAGTAACCCCTGGTCATCCCAGCGGATGTCCAGCGGACCCAGGAGGTACAATCGCAGAGTAGGCACTGCGTGGTCTCCTCAAGAGGCTGCGGCGACTAGCAACGTCGCTGAAGGCAGAACCCTTCTCTCTCTGCACGCAATAGATTCTACCGCACCATCGCGGCCCCGCCACTCCAACACCTTTGGCGACCAGGGGTCAGTAATCGCGCCGGACGTCGAAACCTTCGGGAGGTTCGGGACCTAGCTCTGACTGGCTAGTCGAAACGTCCCCAGGTCGACCTGACTCGGAACGTCCTCGTCGAAGTACAGCCATCCGTTCTCCCACTGAGCCACGTACCCCTCGGCACCCACCACGACTCCGAAGTGTTCCCCGCGCGGTATGGGCTGCCGGAGCATGAACCTTCCGTCCCTGTCGGTCTCAGCGTAGGCGAGCATCTGCTCCTCCAGGAAGTCCTCGAAGAACTCCTCCACCGTCACGTCTGGCTGAAGGACCACGAAGAGTGCGCCCTCGATGCCCCGACCTGTGTCGGCGGAGACGATGGTCCCACTCACCGCCACACCGTCATCCTCTTCCTCGTCGGGCAGGACGATCGGAGCCCCCTCATCTCCATTGAACGAGGCCACCAGGGAGTAGGGCTCGCTGACACTATAGCCACCGTAAGTGACGATGGCGATGTAGTACGTGCCGGTTGTCCTGGGCTGGTACTCGATGCGCTCTCTGTCCGTGGTTCCCCACGAGTAGTCCAGGATCTCCCCGGCGGAGTCGACGAGGTACAGGTCGTAGTCGGACCGCCAGTTGATGTTGCCCAGGTCGACGATGATCGGGTCCCGGGTGTCCACTTCGACGTAGTAGACGTCAATGTCCTCCTCAGAACTAAGGTACGCCTCGTACACCTTTCCAGACAACAAAGGCCCAGAGGCGTCCTCAATCGTCTCGTTGGGCTCAAAGGCCTCCAGGTCCTCGGCTGGTTCCTCCGGCTCAACAAGATAAGCGACCAGGTTTACCGGCCTTAGCTCGTTTAGCTGTCCTATGGAGACAGGTGTGTCGTTCTCGTCGATCACCCCATCGCCGTTGGTGTCCACGATCCGCCGCGCTTCGGCCTCTCCCAACTGGGTGGGCACTCCAACCAGTTCGCCTTGCGCGTTGACGCCTGTCCCTCCGCTGTTTCCGCCAGCGATGGTCGTGTCGGTCCGAATCCAGGTGCGAATCACCTCTCCACTGGACAGTTCCGTGCTCTCGAACCCGCTCACTCCTCCGCTGGTGAAGGTGATGTAACCTTCGCCGATGCCCGGATAGCCAAAGATGTAGAGCTCATCCCCCAGGTGCACTTCGTCTGAATCGCCCAGCGCGACGGGACTCAGGTTCATATCATCGGCATCGACGGCCCTGCCGTTGAGATCCATGGTGATCTGGAGCAAGGCCAGGTCCAGGCCATGGTCGTAGGCCAGCACCTCTGCCACGTACATAGGAGCCGGTGGCCGGTCCTCGCGGGTGGTCAGGGCCACGACCAGGGCATCCATGGGACCTCCCTCGAGCCCCACATCGTTCCCCATGTCTGTCGCCACGTGGGCATTGGTCAGCACCAGACCGTCCTCGGACAAGATGGTGCCGGAACCACTCCACACGGGAACCAGCTCCCCTCCATCCCTCACCAGCGCGAGGATGAGCACTGCCCCTTCCATAATCTCCTGACGCTGGGTCTGAGACAGGGCCTCCTGGCCGGACACCGCTGCTGCGCCAAGAAGGAGTACGACCAGGGTCACCAAGCAGGCAAGTTTCAGCGCGTTTCGCATCTCTCAACCCCCTAGCTAAGATCAACGCTGGCGAGAATGGAGTTGAAGGCTCCCTCCTCATCCGCAAACCGGTCCGCCGCGGCGGCGAAGCTCAGGATGTAGGCCCGGCCCTCATGGAAGACCACCCAGTCGATGGCCTGGACGACGACCGGCATGCTGCTCTGAGAACCGCTGGCGGGCTCGGCCACGTAGGCATAGGTCACCTTGCTCGCCTCCAGCCCCCCAAGCTCGCCTTGATCCACGCTCAACACGCGGTAGGCGGTGAGCTCCCCGCCTCTGTCCAACGACAGGGAGGCCAGCAGGTCATTCTCCGTGAGCGGAAACTCAGGATCCATCTCCCTCATTCTCAGGGAGAAGGTGGGCTTGAACGGACCCTCTCCGCGCACGTCGCTAGCGGTCACCAGCGTCTCCTTATCCACCTGCTCCAGCCAACGATCTGGATAACTCAGACTCACAGCTCCGTCATCGCTGGTGAAGGTGACCATCTGGCCTAGCACCCAGCCCTTGAAGGCCCAGCCCAGAAGCAAGGCGACGATGACCAGGGCCACGACCAGCAACTCATCCCACCAACCTTTCAGAGGAACCGAACGCCGAATCGATGTGGTTGCTTCCATTCTCTCTCCTCATTTCCCCAGGATTACCGCTGAGACCGCGGAGTTCGCGGAGTCTCCGGGAATCCATTCACTACTCGACGGATGCCGTCTTTCAGAAGCGGCACATTGAAGTTGATCAGCAGCCCGACCTTACAGCCGGAGAGCTTCAGGTACGAAAGAAGCTGGGCCTGATGAATCGGGGCAAGTGCGTCAACAGCCTTGATCTCGACGATGACCTTGTCCTCCACAAGCAAGTCCAGGCGATAGCCGCAGTCTAGATGAACGTTCTTGTAGACCACCGGCAGTGGCTTCTGCGATGCGACTTCGAGTCCTGATCCTGTGAGTTCAAACGCCAGACATCGCTCGTAGGCGGACTCCAGAAGCCCCGGTCCCAGGAAGCGGTGCACCTCGACAGCCGCGCCAATGACGGTCTCGGTGATATGGTTGAGCTGTGTCTCTTCGTTCTTCCCCGCCATCTCTGCGTCCTCTGCGCTCTCTGCGGTGAAACCTGAACGCTCACGCCTGAGCAATGGTTGCCCGGTTGGCCCTCCGCATCAGCCAGAAGAGAGCCCCCAAAATGGCTAGTGCGACGACAGTAGCCAGGATCAGACCATTCCAGGGGTTGAACTGCAAGCCCCTCACGCTGGCCAGGTCTCGCAAGAAGACGAAGAGGCCGTTGAGTAGCGCGGCGATAGCCAGACCGCAGGGCATCCACCACACCGGCTTGCCCTCGAACTTGTCCTGGGCCAGGAAGTAGCCCACGATGCCTGCAAAGCTAGCCTGCGCCAGGGCGGTGACGACGATGCGCAAGACACCTACCGAGAGATCTACGCCGGCATTGGACACAATGTACTGGATGTTCAGCATGGTAGCATATCCCAAACCTGCCGCTGTGCCGTAGATGACGCCATCCATCCGCTCGTCGAACTCCTTGCTGCTGTACACTGTATAACGTACCGCTGCGTACTTCAGGAACTCCTGGCTGAAGCCCAATACCAGTACGCCTCCTACCAGTTGCACCATCTGACTCTCGTAGAGCCATTCCTTGATCCCGAACAGATCGTTGACCAGTGGAATGCCCACGGCGGCGGCCAGAAGCGCACCCAGTACGAAGATGCCGACGACGTACCGCTTGGGCTCGGGCTCCAACCGGTCCTGTAGATAGAAGAAGGCCAACCAGATCACAGCAGGCACCAGCGCCAGCACGATGCCCGCGACCACAAGCGCGCTCCCTTCCAGCGTGGGTTGGGCGAACCTGTCCAGTCCCACGACCAGGAGGATGAACACGATCAGCGCTGCCACCAGCACCCATCCAGTCTGCCAGAAGTGGCTCCGTCCACGGGTGACCCTGCTGTAGTGCTCGTCACAATAGCAGCGTCTACCGATGGTCTTGGCCTCTGCCTTCACCGGCGCGTGGCAGACACAGCAAATACGTTCACTCATGCTTCACAGCCTCCCTTCCGCCATTAGTTGAGAGCCCCCTGAATAGTGATGCCATTGTAGTCTGGCACCTAGTCAGAGTCAAGGCGTAACAGTGGAGTCGAGGGGCCTGTCCTCGATGCACATGATCGCGGGTACGAAGAAAGCCCCCACCCCCATGGCGACCGAGGTCACGCCCGCGATGAGGAACCAGGCCTGGACGCTCAACGCATCAGCCAGGGGGCCCGCAACGGCCAGACCCACCGGGGTCATGGCTAGTGCCCCACCACGCACCAGTGTCAGAACACGCCCCTGCATGGCTGGGGGCACAGCAACCTGCATGATCGCCAGCAAGGAACCGTTGATGATCGGATTCAACAAGCCCGTGATGAAGATCGTCCCCAGGGCCAACGGGAAACCGTTGGCGGGAACCAGTCCCGTAGCGAAGATGGCCACCCCTTGCAGCGCCAGGGCGAGCATCGCGGTTGTTGTGCGCCGTCTGAAGCCGCCCCACACCCCTAGCGTGAGCCCTCCGAGGACGATGCCTACGCCCGCGCCGGACTCGAGCCAGGCGTACTCGGCGGCACCACCTCCGAAGTGGTCGGTGACCATGATCGGAAGCAGGGACAGCGCTGGAGTGCCTACCAGGTTGAGGAGCATGGCGATGATGATGATGAGCGTCATACGGCGCCAGCCCCAGACGAACCTGAACCCCCCTCTGACGTCGCGCAGCACGGAGGCCACCGCGCCCCCACCCGTCAACTCCTCCTCCCGCTCAGGTTGCGGTATGGAGACGAAGACCAGCGGTCCGATGGCGATGATGGCCGTGACCACGTCTATGGCCAGGATGCCCTGCATAGGCAGAAGTTCGAGAAGCAGCGCGCCCAGGGGCGGAGCACCGATGTTGGCAAGCCCGGCGATGGTCTCGTTCAGCCCGGCGATGCGCGAAAGGTGCCGCTCTGGGACTAGCAGCGTCGTCGAGGCTTGCATGGCGGGCCAGTGAAAGGCGGAACCGGCCGCGCGAAAAAGCATCAAAGCATAGATGTGCCAGACCTGGACCAGTCCCAGCGCGTACAACGCTGCCAACAGCAAGGTCGCCAGCGCGATGCCACCGTCCGCAACCATCAGGACTCTGCGCCGGTCCCAACGGTCTACCAGCGCCCCGGCGATAGGGCCGAGGACTATCTGGGGCAGCAGTGCCATGATGGTGGCAAAGGCCAACACCGTAGCCGAACCGGTGGTCTTGGTCAGCCACCACACTAGTGCAAACTGGACCAGTTGGCTTCCCACCAGGGAGAAGGCCTGGCCCGTCCAGATCACGAGAAACGGGGTCAGCGATGGAGGGGCTGTCTCTGGGGCGCCGCTATTGGTCTCTACGTACGATCGTTCGCCGCCTCCCATCCACCCATCTCCGGACACTTCACCGCTACCTTATGTCGAGGCATCAGTCACTCCACCACAGCGCTCCGCTCGCGCGTGTCCCTCACCTATCCGGCCATGCTCTCGCGGTACGTGAGCGCCAGAACGAGCTCATCTGTGTCGAACTTGGGTATGCCCAGCTTCTCGATCATCTCCAGGCGGCCCCTGTCATTCACCTCCCAGGAATGCACCTCGATCCCGGCCGAGCGCACCGCGCCTACCACCTCGGGCGAGAGCTGGCTAGGGTGCAGGTGTACAGCCCTCGCCTTTGCGAGTCTTGCGCCGTGCAGGGCTGAGTACGCCACCACGTCCAACCCCATCCACTCCTCAGACCGCCTCTGAAGCAGGTCAGTGGCCAGCCCGGGACAACGCCGCCCGATGTCCAGCAGCAAAGCAGGCTCGTAGGAGGTCACTTCCATCGTCTCCCACAGGTCCCTGAAAGGCTCCAGTTCCCCTGCTACGATCTCCGCCGACTCTGGCTCCGGCCCCTTGATCTCTATCTCCACTCCCAGGAGGCCTGCGAAGGTCTCCAGAACCTCCCGTAGCGTAGGGATTCGACACCGATCACCAATGTCTTCCCGAGCGCCCTGCAGCTCCAGGAGCTGGAGCTGCAGGGCGTCGTACTCGAAGACAGGTCCCGATGCACTGGTAGTCTCCTGTAGATAGAAGTTGTGAAACACCACCGGCACGCGATCCCTGCTCAGCCGTACGTCCAGTTCAAAGGCGTCAGCGCCAAGCTCCAGGGCACGCTGAAAGGCACCAATGGTGTTCTCGGGCACTCCATCCGCAACGCCCCGGTGGGCAACTATCTCAAACTCGCGCACACTGTTTCCTCACTCGTTGAATGGTCACGACCGACTTCACGCGACGCGCCGCTCGATCCATCCGCTCGCAGTCCTGGCGTTGATGGAGCCTACCCGCTCCCTCTCCGCTTGTCAAGACGCCATCTCTCCGAGACCAATCGAGCCAGGTAGTGGACACCGACCCCGGGCACAAAGCCCAGAGCCATGTTCGAGGCCACCGATACCACAACTGTGATGCCCAAGACCGCCAGGTCCACGGCCGGCCTGACGTCTGCGGCCAACCTGGCCAACTCCATGCCCACCAGTAGGCCACCTCGATGCTCGCAACCACCCGGAACCATAGAGCATTCAACGCCTTCCGGGCCACCGCGGGATCAGGAAGGGGGTCCCCCGCTTGTAGGCCAGGTACTCGGCGCCGAACCGTCTCTCGAGCTCCTGTTCCTCGATCAGCCTGGTATACACAGTGATCACGGCCGGATAGACACAGGCCAGAGCAGCGGCCGAGAGGGAGCCCACCCAGACGGCGATGCCCAGATAGACCATGGTGGTGCCTGTAGCCATGGGGTTGCGGCAATAGGCGTACGGCCCGGTGGTGACGAGCCGGCGTGTGGCAACCACCGGTATGGGGGTTCCCAGGCCTTTCGAGAACTGGAGTGTTATCGTCCATTCCACCAGCAGGGCGCCGGGTACGATCAGCAATAGAGCGGGGATGGGGCAACCCAGTCCATGAGCGAACCGGGGGAGGTGCAGCCAACGGTCTATGAGGGACGCTCCTATCACTATGAAGGCGGGGTACATAACCAGGAACAACACCTGGCCCAGGAGCAGAGCAGCGATCCTTTTGCCAGTTCCATACTCACGTTGCGTAGCCCTCGTGAACCACTCCACTGAAGCGCTGCCCGTCCGTCCGAGAACAGTGATATCAGATTCGCCAGATGGGTCTCTGCTACCCGCCTGACGCCAGAGACTCCACCTTCCGCACGTAGCCCTCGGCGTCGAACTTGCGCCGCAGGCCATTGGCGTTCATATGCCGCACCTTCCCAAAGACAGGCCTCTCACCCCACGGCCTGTCGTGCTTTCCCAGACACCAGGCTACGCCGGTGAAACCGTTGGGGTCCCGTCCGTCCAGTTCGTACTTGTTGTTGAGGTAGAGGGCGACACGTTGCGCCTCCTCTGGACCCTCGGTCCACTCCAGGATCTTCTTGCCCCAGTACATCCTCATGTAGCCGTGCATCTTGCCACGAACCACCATCTCCTGTTGTGCCGCATTCCAGTAAGGGTCGTGGGTGGCGCCAGCCTCGAACTCCTCCTCACTGTACAGGTACTCCCGAGGATCGCTCCGATGCTCGTTCAGAGTCTTTCTGCACCAGTCGGGCAGGCCCTTGGCACCGCCAAAGTGGGGGTTGTAATGGACGAAGTTCATACTCAGCTCTCGGCGCACGATGAGCTCTTCCAGGTAAGCATCCTGGCCCGGGCTGCCGCTTCCAGCAACCTGCAAAGCGATGTAGAGGGGAGAGATCTGTCCGAAGTGCAGGTAGGGGCTCATGCAGGAGAGATAGTCTCTTGTGGGATCATTCCTCAGCTCGTCGTAGCCATCCAGCTTGTTCTCTATGAACTCCTGGAGCAGCCGCTTCGCTTCGCCCGTCCCACCGGTCAAACCTGCCACCCTTCCCACCGTCTGATCAACTGCGAGCGTGGAGACCACTCTGGAGACGTCACCGAGGTCTAGAGACTCGAACTCCAGACCCGGGGAATCCATGCGAGGATCGGTCTCCTCCAGCGGTAACAGGCAATCGTCGAGCTTTCGGTGTATCTTGGGCCTGATGGTGGCGGCGGAGTACTCCTGTTTGGGCGAGGCTTCCTCCACAGGGACGACCACGTCGCTCTCCACCTGGATGAGGGGGCACCTGATACCATCGGCGACGCGCTTTCGCCACTCCTTCTGGATGGGCAGATAGCCCCGGTCCAACACCACGAGGGAGGCTCGCTGGGCCAACCTGGCAACTCCTTCAGCGGGCGGCTCCTTGCGGACGACCAGCTTCATGCCCCGCTCTCGCAGAGCCGCTTCGACCTCCCTCAGACCCTCCAGCAGGAAGTGGTAGTGCCTGGCGTTGGCCTCCGGGAACTCCTCGGTGAGGCCGAAGTAGACGACGACCGGCTGGCCTAGATCGTTGGCCTCACGGATGGCGTACTCCAGGGCGTGGTTGTACTCAGCCCTCGCCGAGGCCTGCATCCAGTAGAGTACGTACTCGCCTCTCGCTGTGGCCGCCTGGTTGAGGGGCTTCACCCTCTCCTGCTGGATCACATCGCTATCTCAACTTCACGGGTTGAGCATCCAGACCGAGACGTTGAGAAGGCCCGCGAAACTCACCCACAGGATGTAGGGTATCAACAACGCTCCGGCCGCCTTGGAGATCCTCCAGAAGACCACGATGTTGACCACGATGGCGATCCAGAGCAAGACGATGGCGATCACCGCTCCGAACAGGGAATACAGGCCGAAGAAGATGATCGTCCAGGCCAGGTTGAGGAAAAGCTGGATAACGAAAACGACCAGTGCCACCCGCACGCGGCGCTCGTGGAGCCCCTTCCGCCAGACCAGGAACGCCGCAATGCCCATCAGGGTGTACAGTGTGGTCCACACAGGGAAGAAGACCGAGTTGGGGGGATTGAAAGCCGGCTTGTTGAGGCTGGCATACCAGGTAGGGATGGCCGGCGTCGTGAAGACCGCCCCCAATCCCCCAGCCAACTGGCTAACCACGATGCTCACCACCAGGCGCAATACGTCCCTTAATCTGCTGTCTGCCATACAACACCTCCTTCACGTTTGACCCCAAGTATAGTCGCTTGATCCGGACACGCCAAGACCAGCCAAACGGCAAAGACAGACTATCGATGCCCCGCCGAAGACCTCACCCGGGCGCCAATGGTACAGGTAGAGGCTCCCACGTGAGCCCCCCGTCCAGTGAGCGAGACAACTCTGGAACGCCGATCTCAGCGAGGCCTTCGTCCTCCCACTCCACGGGAGACAGGTTGGCATACAGTGCCAGGCCCTGCGGACCCCAACCGGAGGCGAGCACCTCTGCATCCACGTCTCGACCGAAGTCGTAGACGAGCGACCACTGAACCTGATCCAGGTCCGGGGCACTGGCATTGCGTGACCGCCAGAGCTGGCTGGACGGCCACTTCACCACTACGTACAGGTCTCCATTGGCTCCATCGATGGTCAAACCAACACCGATCTGGCTGTTGTCCAAAGGCGTGGACATGGTCGTCCATTGCCCGCCGGAGGTGCCCCGGCGGAGGTAGCTGCCACCATACTTGGGCATGATGATCGCATACAGAATGTTGGCATCCTGCGGAGCCAGGGCCACTGTGGCCACCCCGTTGAACTGGATAAGGCCGTCGTCGGCTCGCGCCCACGTCGCGCCGCCATCGTTGCTCCGCAAGATCGCCCCGGCCGCACCGCCCATCCCGGCGGCCCACAACATCTCTGGGCTGCCGTACACCACAGCCACCATCCGGGTCTCCACGGCAGAAAGCGGCACCCACTCATTCCCCGACCAGTGGTACAGCCCCTCACA
>DAOUEW010000355.1:0-1954 GCA_034430275.1 Anaerolineae bacterium
GTTCATTGTATCCACGACCAGGGGAGCGTGGGCTACGATCCAGTCGTAGTCGTAGGAGCTGTGCGCGGCGACGATGACCACGCAGTCCTGGCTCTCCAAGAGCTCCTCGGTCACGGGGACGGAGGTCAGGGTCTGCTCGTCGCGGTAGAAGACGTCTTTGCCCACGGTGAACTGGGGGATGTGAGGGTCGTTGTAGCTGACCTGGGCACCAGCGCTCAGCAGCAACTCCATGACCCTCTGGGCGGGGGAGTTGCGGGCATCGTCCACGTCGGGTTTGAACGACACGCCCAGCACCAGAATCCTAGCCTGTCGCAAGGTCCGGCCCCTGGAGTTCAAGGCCTCGGTGGTCTTACTCAAGACGTGATAAGGCATGCCCTGGTTCAGCTCGGCCGCCAGCTCGATGAAGCGGGGATAGAAGTCATACTCCCGAGCCTTCCAGAACAGATAGTAGGGGTCGACGGGTACGCAGTGACCTCCCACACCTGGCCCCGGATAGAAGGGTAGGAAGCCGAAAGGTTTCGTGGAAGCAGCCTCGATGACCTCCCAGATGTCGATACTCATGCGCTCGCTGAGCTTGGCCAGCTCGTTGATCAGCGCGATGTTGACGCTACGGAAGATGTTCTCCAGGAGTTTGGTCATCTCCGCCGCGCGGGGCGAGGAGACGACATGTACCTCTGGCACCAACTGCTCCAACACGAGCCGGGCCAGCTCGGCGCAGCGGGAGGAGACGCCCCCGACCACCTTGGGGGTGTTGGCCACGGTGTACTTCCTGTCTCCAGGGTTCACGCGCTCGGGAGAGAAGGCTAGAAAGAAATCGCGCCCGGCCTTCAGACCCGAGGTCTCCAAGATGGGGAGCACGTCCTCTTCCGTTGTGCCTGGGTAGGTCGTGCTCTGGAGGATGATCAACTGTCCGGGCTTGAGGTGCCGGGCTATTTCTTCGCTGGCAGCCACCACGTAGGAGAGGTCCGGGGTCTTGGTCTTGGTGAAGGGTGTGGGCACGCAGATGAAGACCACGTCCGCCTCTGCCAGCACCTCACCATCGGTAGTGGCAGAGAGGGTCCCTTCTTCCACCAACGTGGCCACGTCCTCGCCGTCCACATCTTGGATGTAGCTCTCGCCCCTGCGGATAGAAGACACCCGGTCCTGGTCCACGTCGAAGCCGGTAACGACGAAACCCAGGCGCGCAAACTCCACCGCCAGCGGCAAGCCTACGTAGCCCAGCCCAATGACGCAGATACGTGCCTCCCTGCGCTCTATCTTAGCCTCGAGATCCACCTTCCCCTCCCACCGGCCTCGCCCTCTCCAGCACCACGAGGCTTGTCAGTCCTACCAAGAACACAGCCGCCCCAACGAGATAGGCCTGAATGAGGTTAGCACGCACGATCAGGATGCCCACCACACCCAATGCACAGCAGACCGCGTAAAGGAGCATCACCGCCTGCCTCTGGCCCATACCCAATAGCACCAGACGATGAGAGACGTGGTCCTTCCCAGGGTTGGTGAGCGGATTGATGCCCCGGCGCAATCGAGAGAAGACCACCAAGGTCGTGTCGAAGATGGGCAGGCCCAGCACTATCACGGGGATCATCCAGGTGATGAGATCTGGACGGCTGGGAAAACGCAGCTTGATCCCCACCACCGCGAGGACGAAACCGAGGAACAGGCTACCCGCATCTCCCATGAAGATGCTGGCCGGGTTGAAGTTGTAGACCAGGAATCCTACGCAGACCCCCATCAGGGCCGCTGCCAGGCTGGCCACCAGATACTGGCCGTTCCAGGCCGCCAGCAGCAGGAAGAAACCAGCGGCCACGGCCCCCACTCCTCCCGAGAGTCCGTCCATGTTGTCCAGCAAGTTGAGCGCGTTCGTGATGCCCAGCATCCATAGCAGCGTGACGACCAGGTTGAGCGCCGGGTGCGGGAGGAAAGCTACCTGGACTCCCGAGACTATCACGAT
>DAOUEW010000356.1:0-3649 GCA_034430275.1 Anaerolineae bacterium
AGAGTCGGTCATTCCCCCGTCGAGTCGGAGCGGAAAAGCTCGTCCACGACCTCGCGCATCTTGTCACGCTCCAGGAAGAGCACGTCGGCGCCATTGTCGAGGACGATGGGGACGGTCATGGTTTCGTCAATGACCGCGAAACGGATGTCCTCCGCGTCTATCTGCGCGGCGATCTGGGCCAGTGTTATCACCTCGCCCACCTGGAGATTGGTGCTCACTGTGTGGCCCATAGTGCCAGCCAGGGTCGGTATCTTGGGCAGAAGATCGAGGCGCAAGGCCTTGTCTCTCACAGCCATGATCACCTGCTGCTGACGACGCAGGCGATCGAAGTCGGTCCCGCCGTGTCGCGTGCGCGCGTACTGCAAGGCCGTGCGACCGTTCATCAGTTGCGTACCCTGGGGTATGTGCACTGTAGTGTAGCCGAGTTGTCCATCAGGGTACTGGTGGTCCCAGATCTCCTCCTCCACGTCGATGGTGATCCCACCCAGGTAGTCGATGATCTCTCTGAAGCCCTGGAAGTTCACTCGAACGTAGTAGTGAATGGGGATACCAAGATTGTACTCGATGGTCTTCACGGCCAGCCCTGGTCCGCCTCCCGGGTAGTCGTAGGCGTCGCCGAGGAAATGGGCCATGTTGATGCGCTGCTCACCATAGCCGGGGATCTCGACGTACAAGTCGCGCGGAATGGATATCGCCGCCGCCGTCATGGTCTTGGGATCGACTGTAGCGACGATCATGGTGTCAGAGCGCCAGGGACCCTCCTCGGCCGGTCGCTGATCCACCCCCAGGAGCAGGACATTGACACGCTCCTTTTGGCTCCAGTCGGGTGCGCTGTCTGAACGAGGTGCGGGATCGACGTCGATGGGCAGATCCACGCCCGGGGACAGCGGTGAGAAGGCGAAGATGTCCCGTACGGAGACGTAGAACAGATACGCACAGACGAGGCCGCCAGCTAGAAAGAAGATGTAGACGGTGCTTGCCAGCACTCTGGCCAGGTAGGAGTGTCTTTGCTGTCGAGGCATAAGCTGCTGCCGCTTGCCGCCCGAGTATGGGCAGATGGTCATTGGGTATTATACAGTACGCTCAACCGCGCAGCAACAGTGCTGGTGAACCTGCTGTCAGGGATGGCCAGACGCGTAGGAGATGGTCTCTATTCCCCTCGCCGTGTGGGCGCTCACCGCCGACCAGATTGGGAATGGACTTGGAGGAGTCCTGCGGATGACACTCCCGCGGTCAGATCTGGAGGCTAATCCCCACTCCGCAACTGCCAATGTCGTTGTCATGGGGGGCAGGATCGGTTACAATACCGTGGAATCGTCGTCAGTACTGAAGGGGGTGTGGAGATGGAAGGTGCCAGGAGGCTGCTTAGCGAACCCCGCACCATAGAAGAGACGGGGATGAGCAGGGGCTTCTTGAGCGACCTGGCTCTGAAGACCATTTACTCGGTAGGGGAGCTGAGTGGTCAGGCCATCGCCGAGCAGTTGAGACTCCCGTTTAGCGGAGTGGTGGAGGAGGCGCTTACCTACCTGAAGCGGGAGCAGTTGGTGAGCATCACCGGCAGCAGGGGCTTCGATGAGCGAGCCTTCCGGTACTCCATCGCCTCGGCCGGCATCGAGCGCGTGAGGGAGGCCTTGAATCGAAGTCAGTACGTCGGACCGGCTCCCGTGACTCTGGACGCCTACCAAGAGGTCATGAGAGATCAGAGCATCAGCGGCGTGGCGGTGAGTAGTGACCGAGTTCAACAGGCACTATCGTCCCTGGTGATAGACTCCACGATGCTGATGAAGATCGGGCCTGCGGTGAACTCTGGCCGGTCCATCTTTCTGTTCGGCCCCCCTGGCAATGGAAAGACGGTGATCGCCAAGGCCATGGCGTCAATGCTTGGCGGGGAGATATACATACCCTACGCCATGGAAGTAGATGGACACATCATCAAGGTCTTCGACGAGCTGAACCATCAGACTGTCGAAGAACTGAACGACTCAGCGTCGCGGCCGGAGGGCGGGCGGCACGATAGGCGTTGGATACTGATCCAGAGACCGATAGTGGTCACGGGGGGAGAGCTCACTCTGGAAAGCCTGGACCTGGTGTATGACGACACGTCCAAGTACTATGAGGCGCCCTTCCAGATGAAGGCCAATGGGGGCATGTTCTTGATCGATGACTTCGGCAGGCAGCAGGTCCGGCCGAGAGACCTGCTCAACCGCTGGATCGTTCCCTTGGAGACCAGGGTTGACTACCTTACTCTGCACACCGGGAAGAAGATCGAGATACCGTTCGACCAGTTGATCGTGTTCTCCACCAACATCGATCCCAAGGCCCTGGTGGACGAGGCCTTCCTGCGACGCATCCGGCACAAGATCCAGGTGGGCAATCCGAGTGAGCGCGAGTTCTACGAGATCTTCCTGCGAGTTGCGGCGGAGCGGGAGGTCCCCTTCGATCAAGATGGCTTCATGTATCTGATGCGCAATTACTACCTGCAGATGAAGCGCGAGCTGAGAGCAGTCCATCCCCGAGACATCGTCGATCAGATCATCGACATCGCCCACTACCGGGGCGTCGAACCAGCCTTGACCAAGGAGTTGATCGACCAGGCCTGTAGTTCGTACTTCGTGGAGATCTAGGGCTGTCGACCGATAGGGTTCCGGGAGCGACCTACACGAAGACCGCGAGCGCTGAGCTCCGAATTGGGCGACTGGCGGGTGATCGATGGCACTGTCTGGTCGCTAGATCTGTCTCAAGGCTTCCTCTGTGGGGATCTTCTTCTCCCCTTTCTCCTCCAGGATCCAGTTGACATTAGTCAGCAAGCCCTTCTTGAGATGCTCCACTTTCTCTGGCTGCTGTAGCGTCAGTACCTGGAAGAGGGCATCCAGGACAGCACTCAGCGAAGCGACTGAGGGCATACCGCTGATCGACTCGCCGGGGCAGACCAGGATCTTGTCGGCGACGGAAGCGACGGGGGAGGTATGAGAGGTAGACAGGCCAACAGTCTTGGCCCCCTTCGAGCGCGCCAGCCTGAGCATCTGAGCGGTGTCGTGGTGAAGGGCCGCGAGGGTTACGCCCACGACGACATCTTGTTTGTCCACATTGGATAGACCTATGGCCGCATCGACCTGGTCGGCCGGCACCAACTCGGCTGGCATTCCCAACAACCCGCTGAGTTGTGCCACGAACGTCTGTGCCGGACCGCGCGCCAAGCCATGAGCGACCACGTAAATGGCTCTGGCTGCGAGCAAAGACGACAGGACTTCGGTGACCGTCTCCCCTCGGAGGTGGGTTATCGCCCGCTCGAGGTTCTCTTTTTCCTGTGCCAGAGCGTTGAGAAAGAGATCTGCCTCCTCTGTCTGCTCCACTGATGGCCTGTAGGCCATCTTGAGCTCCTTCTTGACCATCTCCTGGATCTCGTGCAGGAGCTCCGGGTAGCCCGAGTAGCCGAGGCGCTGGGCAAACCTGGTCACCGTGGCGGGATCCACCTCCAGGCGCTGCGAGAGTGCGAAGGCGTTGATGAACGCTGCCTCGTGGTATCGTTGGGTCAAAAAGTCGGCGATCTTCTTCTGGTTCCTGCCAAGTCGAGCGTAACACTGTGCGATCTTCTCTTGGAACATTCAAAACCCCTCATCTGTTATTGGAGAGACGGCCAATATCTCTC
>DAOUEW010000357.1:0-2399 GCA_034430275.1 Anaerolineae bacterium
CCGGCTGATCGCACGTACCGGACCCACTGATTCGGGTGCCGCCCCAAACCAGGCACGTGAGCACGCATCCCACTGTAGCCGCACGGCATGCCGTGTGGCTACGTTGGCACCGCCCCCGTAGGACAGACTTAAGTCGGTCCTACGCTGGGCCATGGTGCCGCCGAGACGCCACGGCCGTCGCTCCGCCCAAGGTGACAACACCCCAGAAAAGTGGTACAATAGGGAATGACAACGGGTGTCTGTTGGTAGAAGAGTGAGCCTTGAGGGCGGAGGAGGCTCGGTCGCAAGTCCGTACCCATGAAACCGCTCGTCGGGAGACCGAAGGCCTGCTCCACCGTGTCGCCCGCAACACTGGAAGGGAGGGGAAGATGCTCAGGAGGGGGTTGTTCTTCACGTCACTGGTTCTGTTGGTGGTCTTGGCCAGCGCACCGGCCCTGGCCGCCAGCTCTCGCCCGCGGGTAGGTCAGCCCACGCCCCTCGAGGCTCCGTCTGCCGGAATGCGCATCGGGCCGGAGATCAAGCTCTCGCCAGATCCGGATCCGCACGTCGCTGCCGATCGGTATGAGCCGGCCGTGGCCTACAACCACCTTCACGATGAGTACCTGGTGGTTTGGACCAACGTGTGGCCTGGCGGAAACTCAGATATCTACGCCCGCCGCGTCTCTCGGACCGGCGAAATCCTGAGTTGGTTCTGCATCACCACAGGGACCGAGAGCCGTTCCTGGCCCGCGGTGGCGTACAACGCCACGAACGATGAATACCTGGTGGTCTGGTCGTACGAGGCCAGCAGTATGGTCTATGAGATCTGGGGCAAGATCATCCCCTGGAATGCGCCAGGCACGAACCCCGAGTTCAAGATCAAGTCCTTGACCGAACGGAGCTTATGGTCGCCTCAGGTGGCCTGGAACAGCAATCGCAACGAGTATCTGGTCATCTGGAACGCTCTGGACACCACCGCCTGCTTTCCACCAGGCACGTACAACAAGATCGCGGGCCATCGACTATCGGACAGCGGGACTATATACAACCCCACCTCTCCCATCATCATCGACGGCGTCGATTTGCCGCAGCAGCCGGATCTCGCCTACAACGCAACGACGGACGAGTACCTGGTGGTCTGGGTGCGATTGTACACCGCCACCGGCTACGACATCTACGGTGCGCGCGTCAGCGGAGAAGGCGCGCTGGTCAATCCACCCGCGCAGTTCGTGATCATGGGGACCAGCGATGACGAGTATCACCCGGCGGTGGCCACCAATGGGGTGGACCGCTACCTCGTAGCCTGGGAGTACGTGTCCAGTGGAGACCACAACGTCCGCGCAACCAACCTGGACGAGGAGGGCACCGTGTTGGGGTGGGCATGCTTCGCCGCGACGGTTAACGACGAGACGAACCCTGACATAGCTGCCGCTCCTGGCGACATCGAAGACTACTTCCTCGTGTGGCATCAGTCGTTGACCTCCGGGGACCAGATCTGGGCCTGGAGAATAACCCCCACCACCCCAATAGGGCCGTTCGCCGTCGCGTCGCGTTTAAACTGGCAGTCCCACAGCCCGGCCGTGGCCATGGGCCGTCCCGGGTACCTGATCGCCTACGCCAGCGATTCGCTAGTTGATCCCGCGGTAGACCAGCACATCTACGCCCGCCTGTGGTGGCCGGAGGCGGCTTACGTGCCTCTGGCGCTGCGCAACTACTAGCACGTACGTCGCGGTCGTCGGCCGCGTCCCTCTCAGGCGCACAGCGTGCCGTGCTCATACCTCCCGGGGGTTCTCAACCTCCGGGAGATTCTACGTGACAGGAATCACCGAAGGTGGTACAATAGGAATGGACAGCCGCCACGACTTGCACCAGAGGATGGGGACTTGGCCGCGGAGAGTTGCCGGGCCCATGATCACTTCCCCCCATCAGCAAATGTGCATGCCCCGTGCTCCCTGGTGTGGCTGATGCTCGCTTTGTTTCCAGGGGCTGGTTTTGCGAAGCGCCCGGCTGAACGGGCCGCAATGAAAGGATTGGCGGACCCGATCCTGTCCAGGTGGGTCGACTGCCCAGGGAGGAGCGACGCAGAGTGAAACGAAGCCGTCTCATCGCGGGTATAGCCCTGCTCTTCCTGGCCGCATTGACGATCCTGTTCTTGAAGGCAAGCTTCTCAGCATGGCTTGCCGCCAGTCTCGCCCTGACGGGCGTAGCGCTCTTAGTCGCGAGCAAAAGGCCATGACGCGTGCCGGAGCGGTTGTGGGTCAGCGCACCGAGACTTATGGTGCGTGCTGAAGCACGTTCACCTGCCTGAACGCCACGCCAACCCGCTCCCCCCTCTGTAGCCGCACGGCATGCCGTGCGGCTACGGTTACGCCCCTGCGCCTCCAAAGGTGACAAGACCCCAGAAAAGTGCTACAATAGGA
>DAOUEW010000358.1:0-5195 GCA_034430275.1 Anaerolineae bacterium
TGCCGACACGGCTACGCCACCCCTCGTGGACCAAGGCGCGAAGACACATCCTCTTCTTCCTGTGCGCGACCTTCGTGTCCCTGTTCATGCTCTTCGTCTACTCCCGCCCTCTGTGGGATCACGTGCCTTTACTTCCCTACCTTCAGTATCCCTTCCGTTTCTTGACCTTGACCAGCTTCACTTGCGCCTTCGCCATCGGCTCCATACCCCTGCTTCTATTTGGGCAGCGACCAGCGCAAGAGACACAAACCTGGTCTCTCCCTGGCCGCTCACTGTGGGGACTGGCCGTGACCCTGACTCTCGTTCTCGCTCTGATGGGCACCGCCCTGCCTGGCCTACCCATCCAGCCCCAATACCTGCCCGAGCACGAGGAGCCCCTGACCGAAGACACGGTCAACTTCGCCACCATGGCCGAGTACGACTACTTGACGGGCCTGTGGGCCAGACTGTATCCGGACCCCTGGTTGTTGGAGTACCTGCCCGCGTGGGTGGAGGAGGAGCCAGGGGCCATCTTTCTACCTCTGGAGAAGGGCCCGCTGGAGCCAGTGGACCTAGACCCCTCGACGGTCCCCAGCGTCTTGGTGCTGGAGCACGGGCCTCTCTCCATGGACCTGGACGTAACCACAGCCCAGATCATGACCCTCTCCTGGCACAGCTTCTACGTGCCTAACTGGGGGGTCTACGTGGATAGCCAGAGACAGACGGCCTACCCTCTGGGCAGGATGGGTCTGCTGGCCGTCGATCTGCCCGCCGGCCAGCACAGAGTCTTGGTCCGTTTCGAGGACACCCCCTTGGAGTTGGCGGCGACGCTCGCCTCTCTAGTCTGCCTGGCTGCTGTGCTAGCTTTGCTCCTTTGGGCCAGGCGATGGAAGGCCCTCCTCGCCCTTCTGGCGGTCTGCGTCTTGCTGGGCTCGGCCGCCTTCTGGCACATGCGATCCTCTTCCTCGGTCCAGCGCCCTCAATCCGTAGAGGCCAATCTGGGCGACCAGTTCAAGCTACTGGGTTTCCACCTCGACCGGAGTTCGGTCCGCCCCGGGGACACTATCGAAGTCACCCTCTACTGGCTGGCCCTCCAGGAGATGGACGAGAACTACAAGGTCTTCGTCCACCTCACCGATCAAGAGGTCACTGGCCTGTTCTCCCAGAGCGACCGGTGGCCGGTGTACAACTTCTCCCCCACCACGAGGTGGGAACCGGGGGAGATCGTGTGGGACCGGCACGAGATACAGATACCACTGGACCTGGAGTCGGGGACCTACCGCCTGGACGCTGGCGCCTATCTCTTGGAGACGATGGAGAACCTGGGAGTCCTGGACGAGAACGGCAACCCAGTGGGTCTCAGCGTTCTGTTGACCTCCGTGGAGGTCGGGCCGTGACCGACGTGCGTGGGGTTGTGGGACGTCCACCTGGGAGTCTTCCATGAAACGGCTGTTGGCGCTGGTCAGGAATGAATGGGTGCTGCTGGCGTTGATCACCCTGCTGGCCCTCTTTCTCCGGGTCTACAGACTCGACACTATCCCCCTGGGCCTCCATTCTGATGAAGCCTTCAACGGGTACGAGGCCAGGCGCGTCCTGGAGGAGAGAAGACCCTTCGTCTTCTTCGAGGAGGAGCTGGGCGAAGAGCCTATGCACATCCATCTCGTCGCGCTGTTCTTCGCGCTCTTCGGTCAAAGTCCCTTCGTCATCCGGTTGACCTCGGCGGCTGTAGGCACGATCACCGTGCCCCTGCTCTACCTGCTGACCAAGGAGATCTTCCGCTCCGAACGGGGTGAGCAAGCGGCCTCTTCGATGGGGTTGATGGCCGCCCTGTGGTTGGCTCTCTCCTACTGGCATCTGAACTACAGCAGGCTGGGCATGGAGCCCATCACTCTGCCGTTGATGATCACCGCCACAGCCTTTCTCTTCTGGCGAGCCAGAAGGACAGGAAGAGCGCTGTATTACGCCCTGTGCGGCCTGATGATGGGTCTGACCATGTACACCTATAGAGCATCGAGGCTGGTCCCATTCGTCTTTGTGCTGTACGTTTTCTGCTGCCTCTTGCTCACTCGACGACTGGACAAACGTCTTCTGCTCAACTGGGTGGTCCTCTTTGGCGTGGCCCTGGTGGCCTTCCTGCCCCTGGGTTACTTCGCCCTCACGCACTTCGACATCTATTTCTCCAGGGCCGCCGACGTCTCCATCTTCAACCCCGAGTACAACCAGGGTTCTCCAATCCGCGCGCTCTTGACCAGCGCAGCCAAGACCGCGGCCTCCTTCCTCCTGCTGCCCGATCCCAACTGGAGGCAGAACCCGGCCCAGCGTCCCCTTCTCGACTCGCTGACGGGCCTGCTGTTCGTCGTGGGCCTGGCCCTGACCATCACTCGGTGGCGCAGACCCCACTATCTCTTTCTGCTTCTCTGGCTCGCGGTGATGTCGCTGCCTGCCGTACTCAGCCTCTCGGGCGTGCCCCACTCGTCGCGCAGCATCGGACTACTGCCCTTGGCCTGCATCCTGCCCGCCGTTGGCCTCCAGGAGGCCCTGGAGTGGTCAAAGCTATGCTCGTCACGAGCGACCTTCTCGCGCCTGGTGCTGGCCCTGGGTGTCTTGGTCTTCCTCGTAACAGGGATCTCCACCTGCAACGACTACTTCGGTGCCTGGGACAGCCCAGAGCTGCCCGCCGCCTTCGACGTGGCCTTCGTGGAGGCTGCCCAGACTATGAACGAACTCTCTCGGCCCGATAGCGTCTGGATCCTCCCCCTCACCTCGCTGGCAGACCCTGACTCCGTTCATTATACCGTGGAGTTCCTGTACCAGGGTCAAGCTGCCCACCGTTTTCTGCGCACAGACGAGGATACCGTAGCAGCGGAGTTGACCGCGCTGACACAGGGTTCGAACGAAGTCTGGGTAGTGGAGTGGGATGCGGAGGCCCTGGGTGGGGCCTACCTCTACCACGCTGATCCCAAGCAAGTGCTGCCCTTCCTGCTGGACAAGTATGGCGCGCAGCTAGACCAAGAGGAGTTCCAGGCCTTCGACGTGGCAAGCTACCGCTTGCTTGATGGTCAGGAACTGATCATCGCCGACTCTCTCGAAGACACCTCGGTGAGCTTCGGGGACCAGCTCTCGCTCACCGGAGTGACCTACGGTGGCTCGCTAGGGGGGTCCGGCAGCACTCGCACCGACGTCAACGAGCACCTGGTGACCTCAGGCCAGGACGCCTGGGTCACGCTGCAATGGAAGGCCTCGAGCGCACCCAGCTCGGACTACAAGGCGGCGGTGTACCTGGTCGACAGCCGGGGCCGGGTGCTGGCTCAAATGGACAAGGTCATGCAAAGCAACAGACTGGAGACGACTTCCCTCTGGCGGCCGGGGCAGGTCGAAATGGATTACTACACCCTGGCCACCCCACCGGCGACTCCGCCGGGGGAGTACTTCATAGAGGTGGCGGTGTACGAGGCCGAGACCACAGGAAGACTCCCGGTGCTGGACGAGCAGGGCCAGATCGCCGGCCAGAGCAAGAGGGTGGGTTCCTTGCAAGTGACCAGATCTCTGGTTCCGGCGGAGGTGCAACCCCAGATCCAGGTCTCAGACGGACGCCTGGCACCCTCTATCAGGTTGCTGGGATATGACCTACCCCAGCAAGAAGTGGAGCCCGGCGGCACTCTCCGGTTTGCCCTGTACTGGGAAGCTCTCGCAGACGTGGACGCTGACTACGTATTGTCTCTGGAACTGGAGGACGGAGAAGGTCGTGTCCAGGCGAAACAGACGGATCGCCCGGTGGATGGTACCTACCCCACGACTCGATGGCAGCGGGGCGAGGTCCTGCGCGACTGGCACGACCTCCCCGTGCCCCCCGACGCGCCTGAAGGAGAGTACGGACTCTCCCTCGCTGTGCTGGAAGATAGCTCAGTCCAGGGAGAAGCCAAACTGGGCACGGTCAGCGTCAAAGGCCGGCCCCGCTATTTCGACGTCCCGGAGATCCAGTACCCTCTGGAGACATTGGTGGGGAAAAGCATCTCGTTGCTGGGGTATGACTTGGGCGGAACGCAAGCTGAGCCCGGAGGCGTTGTCTCGTTGACCCTGTACTGGCAGGCAGTAGGGACCACGGAGACCTCATACACCGTGTTCACCCATCTGCTCGATCCCCACAACCAGGTACGCGGACAGAAGGACAGCATCCCGGGCGATGGCGCCTGGCCCACGACCAGTTGGATCAACGAAGAGGTGATTTCCGACGTCTACGCCCTGACCATCGACGCCGATGCGCCTCCAGGAGAGTACGTCCTGGAGATAGGCATGTACGACGCGGCAACGGGGCAGCGTCTGCAGCTCCGTCAGCCGTCCGGGGAGCTGGTTGGCGACCGGCTCTTGCTCCCGTCCACGGTGGTCGTGCGGTAGCTGGTGCGCCCTCAGGGACCACTGATGAGAAAAGCAGCAAGGCCAGACCTCGTCGCCATCGTTCTACTGCTGGTCGTCGCTGCCTTCTTCCGCTTCTACCGCCTCAACGAGCTGCCTACGGGCCTCTGGAGGGACGAAGCCGCCAATGGCCTCGAAGCCCTCCGCGTCCTCGACGGTCACCTTGACATCTTCTACGGGACGCGGGAGCCTTTGTTCATCTATCTCGTCGCCCTGTCTATCGGCTTCCTGGGCAGGACCCCTCTGGCCATCCGTGTCGTGGCCGCCCTGGCCGGGACGATCACCATTCCAGTCACCTACCTCCTGGTCAAGGAGATCTTCCAGCGAACTGAGTACCAGGCCCGCGTGATAGCCTTTCTCACCAGCTTCTGGTTGGCCACGTCGTACTGGCACCTCAACTTCAGCCGCCTGGGCTTCCGGGGGGTCCTCCTTCCTCTGTTGACCTCTCTATCGTTCTACCTGTTGTGGCGCGGCTGGAACCGGCTCCCTTTGCCCCAGGTCCTGGTGTGGTTCGCCCTCTCCGGATGCTGCTTTGCTCTGGCCTTCTACACCTACACTCCGAGTCGCTTCCTCCCTGTCCTGCTCCTTCCATTCTTGGTTCAGGCCGTGAAAAAAACGTGGAGCGACGTCCGCGCGCAGGGTAGTGTATCAAAGTCCACCGGTGCTCACACTCTCCCCATCACCGCTTTCGCGGTATTCGCGATCTGCTTCGTCTTCGTCTTCGCACCCCTCGGTGCACACTTCGTGGCCGACCCGGGAAGCTTCCTGGTCCGCTCCGGGGTCTCCGTCTTCGGTGCTCTGGA
>DAOUEW010000359.1:0-6727 GCA_034430275.1 Anaerolineae bacterium
CAGAATCCATGCCTCGTCCAGCTCGTCAGAAGCGCCCTCCAGAAACCTCTCCCAACCGGCCCTCTCGCGAAGGATCGCTTCGTCGGGCTCTGGGAGCAGGTCTAGGATGCCCTTGCTGATGGAGTAGCGCGCGTCGCAGGCAGCGCAGCTCAGCCATCCTGCTGTTACGACGCCTGCCTCGCCGGCCTCCGTGGATTCCAGCCGCCAGTCGCTTCGCTCGCACGCCGGGCAGACCAGCCATTCCAGTAGCTCCCTTTGCATGGTGAGCCTATCATATCTCCCCAATGGGCCGAAGTCAAGGCAACATGTCGATCCACGTGAGGACCGCACTGAGATCGCACCTCAGGCCCCTGAGTCGGGGCGTCCGGCGATCACCCTCTCTGTAGCTGCACGGCATGCCGTGCGGCTACAACTGTCCCGCCAGAGGTTTTCAGTGGCCTCACGCCCTCAGCGGCCGCAGTGGTTCGGACCACAGGACACTCCGTAGGGGCGGGTCTGAGACCCGCCCCTACAAGCCGTCGAAGTCATGCCGCATGACGCTCGCGATCAACCCCTTCTGTGGTCGCCACGGTTGCCTCCCAGAACGATAACTAACACGTTCACCGTCAGCAGGCCGGACACCAACCCCAGCGTCAGCGCGCCAACCAGCTCCAGACCACTTCCATGCCGTAGAACCATACCCAGAAGCGCGACAACCGGGCCTGCGAGAAGTCCGTACAACGGGCGAGTGTATCTTCTGGCCAACAGGTAGTGAACCTCGAGATAGAGAAGCGACAGGATCAGCATAGCCACCGAGTAGAACAACACCAGAGCGGCAGTGCCAGGTGAGGCGTAGCTGCTCCCGAAGAGGATGGAGATCACTTGTTGCGGGAACAGCGCGTAGACGAGAACCACGCTGGCGCTGGCAGCAAGGGTAGCCAGAAACGCAAACCCCAGGTACTGTCTCGTCGATCGGCCCGAAACGCTGGCGCTCGCCACCCTCGGCACCATGATGATCACCACAAAGCCGGGCAAGTAGTAGGCGATCTTGCCCAGGAGAGCGGCTATCGCGTAGTGGGCTGAGTCCGCCGCCGACAGATAGTGGCGGGCAAGGGTGACGTCCACGTTCATCAGCAAGACCACCGAAGCGTAAGTGACCAAAGTCGACCATATATCCCTCGGATAGGTCGTCTCCTCGTCCACCGTGGCGCCAGCCTCAGAGCCTCCCGTTCCCCTGGTCGAGGCCACCACCGCGAACCAGTACGCCGCCGCTGCCGTCGTCGCCAGGAACAATGCTGCCAGGGCACCCTCGACCCCCAGACCCACGATCACCAAGAACGCTCCAAGGGCAAGTTTGCCCACGTACCTGGTGAGGATGCCGGCCGCCAGGACGTTGAACCGCTGTGTACCTTGTAGCACGCCCTCGGCGAATGGAACGTACAGGGAAACCAGGCACAGTGCACCCGCCAGCCAGATGGGCGGCAGCGATGTGTGGAAGAAGGAGGAGAGGTAAGGGGCGACGACGAGATAGCCAGCAATACCGGCCAGTATGATCAGCGTGGTCCGGCGCAGATCCTCACGCACAAATCGACGTACCTGGTCGTACCCGCCTCGCACGACCATCTCGGCTGTCTGGCGAGCTACCGTGAGCTTGATGGTGCTCACCGGTATAGTGATCAGTAGTGCAAACGACATCAGACCGTTCAGCAGCCCAAAATCCGAGGCTCGAAGACTCCTGCTCATGACGAGCTGGAATAGATAGCTCAACACGTGACTGGCCAGCATGGCCAAGACGAGCCCCCAGGACTGCGCGATCTGAGCGGGGAGTCTCCGCCTCATCATGCTCAGGGTGCGAACGCCGGTATCACCGATCATGGCCCACCTGACTCTTCGCTTCCCGCGTACCTGCGGAACGATCCGCCCGCCGGTTCTCCCTCCAGGACTTGAGCAGGCAGACACCCATAACAGCAAAGGTGGCGCCATAACCCAGGCCTGAAACTGCGAAGGCCAACCACTGATATCTCTGGCCCACGAACTCCAGGGTGAGTTCGTACTCTCCCACCTTGTCGATAGTGTAGGCGTTGACGAAGTAGTAGCTGGGCAAAGGACTGATCTCCTCTCCGTCGACAAGCACACGCCAGAGCGGATCGTAGGGGGTCGAGAAGACCAGCGTGTAGGGCGCGGTGGCGTCCACTCGGAGACGGTAGAGCCAAGCGTTAGTCTGCTGCCATTCGAGGATCTCCCCCGGCCTCTCGCCCAGCGCCGAGAGAAGCTCTGCGACCGGCGCCGGGGTGGGGTGCTGTGGAGACAGCAAAAACGTCTCCACCCCCGGAGCGGGACCCGGAGACTCCAGACTCAGCCTGTCTTCCACCACAGTGATGGTCCCAATACCGACGCCATCCTTCACATCTGTGCCACCTATGCCTATCGTCATCGAGGAGACCTGGTCCCAGCGCACGATGCCTTCGGTATCGTCGGGGTCGTGGAGAGGGATGCTCACGGTCTCCCACTGGGAGTACAGGTCGTTGAACGAGTACACGGCCCTGCCAGAGTCGCCGAAGGTGATACGCACACGGACCTCCTCCCCGCTATCCAGCCCCTTGAAATCGAGACGGAGATAGCTGGACTGAGTCCAATCTTGCGGCTCCTCGAATTCCAGTTGCAGTATCGGAGTGTACCCGCTGGCTGGCTTCCCCTCCCGCACGAGGAAGCGCCCCCCGGGCAGGAATCGCGGCAGCTCTTCCTGACCTCCGTAGAGCGCGCGTCGTGCGCCCGCCTCCTCCAGGTGCTCCAGAGGTATCTCCCACTGGTCAAACCTCGATAGTTGAGTAGAAGACCCGGATGGGCGCCAGAGTCGACTCTCTTCCGCCAGAGACACCACATCTACTTGGGTCTCCTCGATGATGGCGGCCAGCAATTCCCCAGCCTCGTCCATGGCTCCCGCGCTGACCAGGGCAACCTCATCCAGACGAGTCTCGAAGGCCCCAGCGGTCGCCAGAGCGGTCACTTCAACCTCGTGAGGTCCTGGCCCGAGGGTAGCCGTGCCCACCTTCTCCCAGACAAAGCCCACATCGGTGCTAGCACTGGGGAACAAGACGCCCACCAACTGTCCGTTGAGCTCGAACTGGACCAGGGAGGCCTTGGGCCCATAGAACACCCGCGCCCACAACTCATACTCCTGCGCGGGCAGTCCCCTGTCCAGGTCGATGGTGAGTCTGACCTGCGCATGGTTCTCCCGCGTCCGTAGGACCCCCTGCCCGTTGGTCAGGAGTGAAGGCGCACCGACCCTGGTCCACAGTGAGTCTGTTTCCATACGAACGGCGCCCATGTCCGCCGAGGCACGCTCTCCGATCATCATCGCCAGGTCCAGCAACTCGCTGTTGTGGAAAACCAGCAAGTCTGTCTGGCGTACGGCGTCGAGCAAGCCCTCTCTCCCAAGCTCAACGAAAGCTCGCGATGCGAAGCGTACATCCCAGTCCTCAAAACTCAGTTCATCGAACGCGGCGATGGTCTCCAAGGACTCCAGCCCACCTACGACGAGCATCTTCCTGCTGGGCACGAAGACTCTGGGCACCCAGTAGTCGTTCTCGTAGACGATGGCAGATCTCTGGGGTTCGAGCGGCCACAGCCTGGGCCCCAACTGTTCGTAGGTGAGGTCTCTCTCTCGTACCTCCCCCACCAGCATTGTGTAGTCGGGTTCTGGCCCCTGGAAGATCTGCCTCAGACCCTTTAGCCCGGCGAAGAAGTCGTGCTCCTCGTAATCCTGGTCCACGACGACAGGCTGCACGTCGGTGTAGAGCAAAGGATGGGAAGCCAGCGCGTTACCGGAGTAGCCTTGGACCACCAAGTATCTCACATCGTAGGCGCCCACTATCTTCGCCAGTGTTCCTGTCTTCTCCTCCATCAAATCACCCACGTATCCGAAAATGTCGTCCGCGTAGCCGTGGAAGTATCCCTCGTCGAACGAAGACAGTCCATTGAAGATGCCGCCCAGGAAGCCCAGGTCATGCTGTAGCCAGCCCCCAGGCACGAAGGCTCTTTCTCCACGGAAGGGTGAGACCATATACCTGCCGCTTCCGCCATTCTCGTCGAGCCACTGATGCGGTGCTAGCTCCTCCTCTGCCATTCCCCAGGTCTGATAGCCATCGGTGAACACGTAGGATACGCCAATGGTGCAGCCGAGGAGTAGGACACCCACGGCAGCCATTGCCGCCCCTCGTGCGACAGTGCGACGGCCGATGGTCTCCAACCTGTCCTTCACAAAGCGATAGGCGGCATCCACTGTTAGTCCAGCGAGGAAAGCGTAGGCCAGCCAAGTGATCATCAGCCAACGGTTGGGAACGTGTAGGTGATCGACCATAGGCACCTGTCGCCACAGGAGGGCGTACACCTCGCCCAGAGGTGACCACGGCCCCTTGGCCAGGAACACGGAGACAGCAGCGGCAAGCAGAAAGAAACTGACCCTTCTATTGCCCCGCAACCGCACCTGCGCGAACGCCAGGGTCGGAGCGAGCAGCAGTGCGGCTCCGTAGACGAGGGGGGGCAGGAACTGGTGAGTGTCGTAACTCGTGCCGCCTCGCCAGAAGAGGTAGCTGTAGATCACTCCCTGTCCCTTCAGTGTAGGCCAGAAGCTGAGAGTGTCCTCACCTATCTGTGACAGGCTGAACTGCAGGGTCGCGTGCTTCGTACCTGTCACCAGCAAGGGCAGCCACACGTAGGCGCTGAGCACCGCCCCCAGAATCAAGGCAGGTATCAAGAGCCGAAGCGCATCCGCCGCCGCGGTCCTCCACGCCCTCCCAGCCATCGCCACCCACCAGATGGCGAACAAGCCCACGAAGGGGAGTATGTATGCCAGGGGGTCCATGCGTAGAGCCGGAAGCAAGCCCACTAGTAGGCCCAGCGCGAGCACACGGAACAGCGTCGGTCTTTCAAGGCCCCTCTCCAGCGCCCAGAAGAAGAGAGGAGTGAGAGAATAGGCGATGAACAGGAGCCCATGCCCGCTGGCCACGTTGGCCGCAAACCACGGGCTCGTCGCGAAGATGATTGCCGCTGCCAGAGAAGCCAGCACGCTGCGGGTGGTCGTGCAGGCATAGAGATACATCAGCAGTGCCGCGGCCAGGACCGGCAGCACAACCACAGCTCGGGAAACCAGCGCGGGATCTCCCAGGACGGCGGCCACGAACGCGAGCAGGCGGAACAGATCGATAGGGGTCACACAGCCGCTCCCGCTGTCGTCCCAGAGACTGGAGTAGGAATCGGTCTTGGCGAAGTAGGTGATGGGGCGAACGATAGCTGCGGCGTCCCAGCCGCCCGGGAATTCGTTGTAGAGGATGAGATTGCGGCACATCACGAGGGTCAGCGCCACCAGCAGCGCCAAAGCGGGCCCGTGCCTCCTGGCTGCGCCGATGCTCTTCTGTGCGAACCTGCCATGCAGGTCCATGTTTCTCATTTTCGCCGCTCTCCGAGGAGCTGCTCCCCTTGCCGCCTACCTGGCAGGGTGAGGAAGACCGAGCAACACTGCGGCGGGTTGCTGGTCAACCTGTGGGCCCTCGTGTCTCCTGCCCGCTGTCCGTCGAGAAAGTATCCAAGATGGCATTCGCCATCTCGTTCCAACTGAATCCGCGAGCGTGGATCCGCCCCTTCCTCCCCATCTCCAGCCTTCTCTGCGGATCCTGGAGTAACGAGACAATTGCTCTCGCCAGTGGCTGGGGCCCGCCCTCAGGCAGCACCAGTCCGGTCTCTCCATCGATCACCGTCTTGAGGCCCGCATGCTCGTAGATCACAGGAGGAGTGCCGCAGGCGCTCGATTCCAGGGCAGTGAGCAGAAAGCCTTCCTTGACGGACGGGAATACACCCACCCAGCTTCGCTGATACAGTTCTATCTTCCTGTCTTCTGCGATGTAGCCCACGAACTGCACGTTGCCGTACGCGGCTGCCCGCCGCTTGAGGACTGCCTCTCTCTGTCCGTCGCCCGCGATCACCAGCCGAACGCCTGGCACTTGCTCTTCGATGTAGGGAAAGGCGTCGATGATGTCCTCGACTCTCTTTCGTCGGTCATGCAGATCTCCGACGAAGCACAGCAACGGATCCCTGCTCTTCGGGCCTGGCACGTACCGTTCTAGATCGATTCCACACGGCGCAACGACGATCTGGTCTGGTGACGATCCCAGAGCCAGCAGGTCGTCTCGTGTGCCCTCGCTGATGGCCACTAGTCTTGTCCGGCGGTAGAGGTAACCGATGGACTTCTCGGTCAAGTAGCCGAACAAGGCCTTGGGGAAAGGCAGGACCTCGAACCACGAGCGCCCCATGATGTGGTGGATCAGAACGGAGGTAGGCCGCCGGGAGTAGAGGGGCACGTAGAGTGGATAGGCCAGAATGTTCTCCAGCACCACATCCGCCCAATCCCTGTGTCTTGTTGTATAGAGGAGCGGCAGGACCGCCAGGGCCGAGTGAAAGCCCCCCGACCGGATCACTTCCACCCCACATGCCATCTCTCTGCGAGGGAACTGGGTTCCTTCACAGACGCACAAGACCCTGACCCGGTGACCCTGCTCAATCCAGCGCTGGCCGAGGTGCATGATGATCTCCCTGCCTCCATCAGACCTCCTCCGGTTCGAGGGTCCGCGCAATGCGACTACCAGTATGTTCAACTGCCACCTCTTGACGAGACCAAACACGATGGCCCTTCACGGACCTTCCTGAGGGCTGGCGCGCCTTCTCCATGGGGGAACACCGGGAGGATTCTCGC
>DAOUEW010000360.1:0-6694 GCA_034430275.1 Anaerolineae bacterium
AGGATACGGACCACGCCGCTGGACTCGGTGGCGTCACCATAGCTGGAGACGGCCATGAAGTCTATCTCCACCGGGATCCGTATCTCTCTCATCAGATCTGCCAGGAACATCAAGCCGCCCTTCAGCACGCAGATGAGAAGAGGGTTCTTGCCCCGGTAGTCTTCCGTGAGCTTGCGCCCGAGCTCTGCGGTTTTCTCCCTTATTCGATCGTCGGTGATCATGACCTCGTCAACATCGTTCTGCATAAGACCTTCTCCTGAGAAGTCGAACTTGGGGTGAGAGTGTCGAGCTTTCCGAGAGCCTGATTCCGATGAGGGTGCGATACAAACCGTCGCCCCAGCGGCATGGCTTGGCTCCTTGCTTTGACGGCGATTATGACACAGAAGAGGAGTGTGGTCAAGCACAGCAGTGGGATGCAGAGAGAAAGCTTGGGTGTCGGCGGGCGTGGTGGTCCCGGCGCGAGCGTCTGACGGGCGCTTCTTGATTCCCTTCCAGTGATGTCTCTTTGATTCGGCCAGTCCGGTTTGGTAGAATGCCAGTGATCGGCCGGTAACCTGCGCAGAAACAGCACGAGCAGTGGGAGGAGATGATAGCATGGACGTGATATACGAACGGCTTCTCGACCTCTTGGTTCAGGCGATCGACTTCCTGCCCAGGCTCACCGTGGCCATCGTGGTCTTCCTACTCTCTCTATTGGGAGCCAAACTCGCAGGGCGAGGTGTGGCGCGGGCGGCGAGAAACGCAGATGAGGAGCTCGTCAGACTGTTGAGCAGGCTAGCTACAGTGGCGACGGTCGTGGTGGGCACGGTGGTGGCGCTGGACCAGGTGAACTTCGACGTCACGGGCTTCGTGGCGGGCCTTGGTCTGGTGGGCTTCACCCTGGGATTTGCCTTTCAAGACATCGCGAAGAACCTCATGGCCGGGATTCTGATCTTGATCCAACAGCCGTTTGAGATAGGCGAGGTTATCGAGGTCTCAGACTACTCGGGGACGGTGACCGACGTGGATATCCGCGCCACGACCATTAAGACCTGGGATGGACAGAAGGTCATCGTACCCAACGCGGACGTGTACACGAGCCCCATCACCAACTACTCCGGGTATGCCGCAAGACGGATCACCCTGACGGTGGGAGTGGGATACGAGGAGGATACTGCCAACGCGCAGCAGGTATTCCTGGAGGCGATCCGGAAGGTCCAAGGGGTGCTGGAGGATCCGGAGCCTGCCATCTACTGCAAGGGCCTGGGCAGCAGCGCTGTGGAGATGGCAGCGTACTTCTGGATCGACCAGACGGAATCGAGCCTGTTTGGCGTGACCTCTGAAGCGGTGAAGGCGCTGAAGGAGGCGGCGGAACGAGGGGGGATCAACCTGCCGTATCCCATTCAGACTGTGCGCGTCCGACAGGTGACGGAGGAAGAGCCTCTGTAAGCTCAGATCTCCTTGAGGAAGCGCAGGTGCAATACCTGGCGTGTCTGGTTCGTGATCTTCGCCCGCTCGTCGATCCTTTGACCGGCTACCCAGACGATGTGGCTGGTAGATGCCACCAGCGGCAGATGGTCTCTTACGTCCTGCGGGACCTTGGCATCGATCAAGAAGGCGTTGATGCTTTTCGATCTACCGTCCATGCCTAGAGGCTGGAAGCGATCCCTGGTCTCCCGCGCACGGAGCATCAACTGATCGCCCGTTCGTTCCAGGTCCAGGAAGGCCTGCCACGGGTCTGCATTACGCAGCGCCCCCTCGGGCATGCGTTCACTGTCCACAACGTCTGCCTGGAGCCTCCAGTCGCTCCCGGGGATCTCCGTGGTGCCTGGCACTTCGACGATCAGTGGAGCGTCGGGGACAAGTGGCAGGTCGGGCGATGGGATCTCCTCCCCGATGACCACAGTATCGTAACCCTTGAAGAGGAATAGCCCCTGGGGCAGCGTGATCCTGACGCCGGCACCCTTCTCCTCCAATCCTTTTCTGGCCTGTTCCACGTGCGTCCAGGTGATATCTCGGAGTGACCTCCGCAGGCGGCGGATGGCCTCCCTCAGGAGTAGCCTCTGCAGGCTGGGGTGCAGCTCCAGCCACGGCTCCAGCGGGAACGTGAAAGCGCCTTCGCTCTGGTTGGCCAGGTCGTTCCAGGCGGCCAGGCTCTGATCCTGCAAGTAGTCGTAGTCATCCGCAATCGAGCGTGCTGAGCGACACAGGACCTCGCGAAAACGGGGGTTGAAACTCTCCAGCCGGGGGATCAACTCGTGGCGGATACGGTTGCGGTGGTAGGTGAGATCCAGGTTCGAGCGATCGAAACGAGGCTCCAGGCCGTGCTGGTCACAGTAGGCCTCGATCTCTTCCCTAGGCACCTCCAGCAGAGGTCTCACCAGCCTCAGGGTGGGCCCGCGCCACCACCCCTCTGCGCCCAGCGTCTGGACCGGCAGCATCCCGCGAAGCCCTCCCAGTCCCGAGCCCCGCATCAAGTGCATCAAGATGGTCTCGACCTGGTCGTCCGCGTTGTGCCCCACGGCCACACACCGGCCCCCCACCTCTCGGGCCACTCGACCCAGGAACAGGTAGCGGACCTTGCGGGCAGCCTCCTCGATGGCTAGCTTGTGTTCCCTCGCGTAGGCAGGGACATCGCCGTGCTCCACGGTGACGGGAATGCCCCAGGACCGGGCCAGTTCCTCGACGTAGAGGGCGTCCGCTTTCGACTCCTCTCCTCGGATGCCATGCTCGAGGTGGCCGGCGTGGAGGCCCACGCCGAGTTCCTGCTGAAGCTCTTTCAGAACGTGGAGGAGACACAGCGAGTCCGGCCCGCCTGACACGCCGACGACGATGGTGTCACCGCGGACGAACATCTGCTGGCTGGAAACGGTCTCTCTTATGGTGACGAGGGTATCCACTGTCGATGCACCTCTGTGTGATTCTATCACAGGTGGTTTCGAAGTAGCAGAGGCGGAGGTCGAGCGCCCTCCGCATCGGCAAGTATTGACGGCAGCGCGGGCAGGAGGGGTGACCCGGCGCACCCCGACCCTACCGTCATCTGCCCGGACGGTATTGGCCTCAGGTGCAGCATATCTACACGGTTTGCTTGACGAAACCCATGAACTGCCGTAGAATACATGAACGTATATCTATCTGGCGGGCCTGTGAGTCTGCCCGCGATCACTATCTCTGGCTGAAGTCTGATGTTCGAGACACTAACCGAGAAGCTGCAAGGCGCTTTCGACCGGCTGGCTCGCAAGGGCCGCCTGGACGAGAAGGACGTAGACGAAGGGCTGCGCGAGGTTCGGATCGCGCTGCTCGAGGCTGACGTCAACTTCAGAGTGGTCAAGGACTTCGTGGCCAAGGTTCGAGAGCGCTCGGTCGGGGCTGAGGTGACGCGCAGCCTGACCCCGGCACAGCAGGTGATCACGATCGTCAACGAGGAGTTGATCGCGCTCCTGGGCAAGCCCACATCGGTCGATCTCTCGGGGCAGCCGCCGCACGCGATCATGCTGGTAGGACTGCAAGGCTCCGGCAAGACGACGACGGCGGCCAAGCTGGCGCTCTACTTGAGAAAGCAAAGGCAGAGGCCGCTCCTGGTGGCGGCGGATACACGCAGACCGGCAGCCGTCACGCAATTGGAGATCCTGGGCAAGGAAATGGACCTGGCGGTCCACAGCGAGGGGACCGCTGTTTCCCCGCCGGAGATCTGCTCCCACGCTATGCGGAAGGCCCGGGAGGCCGCCTACACGGTGGTGATCATGGACACCCAAGGGCGCCTGCACGTCGATGACGAATTGATGTCAGAGCTGGAGCAGATCAGGAACGCGGTGAAGCCTGCCGAGGTTCTGCTCGTGGCAGATGCCATGACGGGCCAGGACGCGGTGACCGTGGCCCAGGAGTTCAACGAGCGCGTCGGGCTCACCGGATTGATACTGACCAAGATGGACGGCGATGCCAGGGGAGGCGCAGCCCTCTCCATGCGCGCGGTGACCGGGGTGCCCATCAAGTTTCTCGGTGTCGGCGAGAAATCCGGCGACTTGGAGGGTTTCTTCCCGGACCGTCTCGCGTCGCGCATTCTTGGTATGGGCGACTTGCTGACCCTCATCGAGAGGGCGGAGGAGGTCTTCGATCAGGAGCAGGCGCTGGAGATGCAGGAGAAGCTGCGCACGGCGACCTTCACCCTGGAGGACTTCCTGGATCAGCTCCGTCAGGTCAAGAAGATGGGGCCCATGAGCCAGGTGCTGGACATGATACCGGGGTTATCTGGGCTAGCAGGGCAGATACCCCAGGAGGTCACGGACAAGCAACTGGTGATGATCGAAGCGATGATCAGTTCCATGACCATCGCTGAGCGCGAGAACCCTCGTACCATCGGTGGAAGCAGGAAACGTCGTATCGCTCGAGGCAGCGGCACCTCGGTGCAGGACGTGAACCAACTGCTGAGCCAGTTCAGACAGATACAGAAGATGATGAAGCAGATGAGCAAGGGGCGTGTGCCGGACCTCTTGTCCATGTTCAGGTAGACCGATTCTTCACAATCGAGACCAGGTAATACTAGCACGGAGAGGAGAGACAGGAGTACAGATGATCAAGATCAGGTTGCGCCGGGTCGGGGCGAAAAAGCAACCGTACTACAGGGTGGTCGTCGCCGACTCCCGTTCCCCGAGAGATGGGCGTTTCATCGAGATAGTCGGCAACTACGATCCGCGTCAGGACCCGCCGGTGTTCACGCTGAAGGAAGACCGGGCCATATACTGGCTTCAGCAGGGGGCTCAGCCCACCGAGGCGGTTGGGCGTATGTTGGACAAGCTTGGTACGTCCCAGAAACTGGAGCGCATCAAAGCTGGCGAGCCGCTGGAGAAAGTTCTCGCTGAGGTCGTCGAGCAGCCGCCTGCCCCTGTGAAAGAGCCGGAGGCTCCTGCGGCGCCCAAGGAGGTCGAAGAGGAGCCGGCCGTCGCTGAGAAGGTCGCTGAGCCTGCGGCCGAGCTGTCCTTCGAAGATCTGGAGATCTCTACGCGGGTGATCAACGCCCTCGATGGCGCGGGAATCCACGCCATCCAGGCTCTGCTGGACAAGCTGAACGAGGGTAGGGAGGAGATGCTGGCTATCCCAGGGTTGGGGGAGAAGTCCCTGGAGGAGATCGAAGAGGCCCTGCGGAGCCGGGGTCTGCTGGGCTAGCGGGACGTTGCTTTGCCAGCGCGGCTGACGACTGAATCCAGTGTTTCTGCTATGGACTAGCACAAGTGCGGCGGTTTCCCTGGCTTGCCTGGGGCCGCCTTCCTATTTCTCCGACGGTCGAACCAAGGAGGCGCGAACACCATGAAGGAACTGGTAGAGTATATGGCCAGATTGCTGGTGGACAACCCCGACCAGGTGGAAGTAACCGAGGTGAACGCCACCCGCTCCGTGATCTTCGAGCTTCGCGTGGCACGGGAGGACATGGGTCGCGTCATAGGCAAGCAGGGACGTGTAGCCAATGCCATGCGCACTTTGCTGAAGGTTGCCGCCGCCAAGCAGGGAAAGCGTGCCATACTGGAGATCGTGTAGGTGGGACGGAGTCCGGGACTGGGAGGCTCCCGCGACCGTCGAGAGTCGCCCACCTATCTGGTGATCGGGCGCGTCTTGGGTCCTCACGGGGTCAAGGGGGAGGTACAGGTCGAGATCCTGACCGACTTCCCGGAGCGCTTTGATCTGCTCCAGAGGGTGTACCTCGGTGAGGAACTCGACGCTGTGGCTGTGGAAGGATGCCGGACGCGCGGGGGGAAGGCTCTCCTCAGACTCGAGGGTTGTGACAGTCGGGATGAGGCTCGCAAGTTGTGCGGTCAGTTGGTCCAGGTACCGGTCGACGAGGCCGTGCCTCTGGGAGAAGACGAGTACTACCTGCACGAGATCGAGGGGCTCGAGGCGAGGACAACGGAGGGAGAGTACCTGGGCCACGTCGTGGAGGTGATCGAGACAGGCAGCAACGACGTCTACGTGGTCAGGAATGGGCGACAGGAGATACTCATCCCGGCGCTCTCGGACGTGGTGATCAAGGTGGATCTCGAGGCGGGACGGATCGAGGTGCGCCTCCCCGAGGGGTTGCGGTGAGAGCCGGGGCGCTTCAGCCCTCTCGCTGAGAGAGTGTGAAAGGACCTGGTATTGACCGAGGTCAAGTACTGGATCGGACTCAATATCGTATCCGGGATAGGGCCAGCACGATTCAAGAGACTGCTGGCATACTTCGGCGATCCCGGCACTGCCTGGCACGCTAGCGCAGCAGAGCTCCAGTCGGCGGGACTGGACTCGGGATCCACGGGGTCCTTGCTGGCGGCGAGACAGAAGCTGGATCCGGACGAGGAGCTAAAGCGCGTACGTGCAGAAGGCGCCCAGGCTATCACCTGGGAGGACGAACGGTATCCCCCTCGGCTGCTCCAGATTCACGACGCCCCTCCTGTACTCTACGTCAAGGGTGAGATCGAGCCTCGGGACGAATGGGCGGTGGCGGTGGTGGGCACGCGCACTGCTACCCGGTACGGCAAGCAGATCGTAGAAGAGATTGCGGGGGACCTGGCACGCGGCGGCATAACCGTGGTCAGCGGTCTGGCCAGAGGTATCGATTCTCTGGGTCATCGGGCAGCTCTGCGGGCTGGAGGACGGACCATCGCCGTGCTGGGATGTGGCATAGACATCGTCTATCCCTCCGAGCATCGGGACCTGGCCAGGAGCGTGGTGGAGAAGGGAGCCCTGG
>DAOUEW010000361.1:0-1504 GCA_034430275.1 Anaerolineae bacterium
CAGGTCCCAGAAGGCGCGACGGGAGATTGGATCAACGCCCGCCGTGGGCTCGTCGAGGAACAGCATGTCTGGCTCGTGGATGATGGCCGTGCCCAGGGCCAGCCTCTGCTTCCAGCCCCCCGAGAGGTTCTTGGTCATCTCGCGCTCTCTGCCTTTGAGATTGGCCATCTCCAGGATGTAGTCCTTGCGGTCGCGCAGCCGCTTGCCCGTCACACCGTAGGTACCGCCGTAGAAGTTCAGATTCTCGGATACGGTCAAGTCGTTGTAGAGACTGAACTGTTGCGACATGTAGCCTATTCTCTTGCGTATCTGCTCAGGATCCCTCTCTATGTCATAGCCTAACACAGTGGCGCTGCCGTTGGTGGGGCGCAACAGCCCCAGAAGCATCCGAATGGTGGTAGTCTTGCCGGATCCGTTGGGACCCAGGAAGCCGAAGATCTCTCCGGTGGCGATGCGGAAGCTGATGTGATCCACCGCCGTGAAGTCTCCGAACTCCTTGGTCAGATCCTCGGCTACGACAGAGTGCTCATTCTCCATACCATTAGCTCCTTCGTCTTCGGGCTGATCTCCGCCAGGGGTCTGACACTCTCCCCTGCCTAGTCACTCTCCGAAGACACAGGGTTGTTCGTTCGTCCCTCTGCTATCCTCTTGCGAATGAGGGAGATGAAAGCCTCTTCCATGCGAGGTCTCGTTTGCCGCAGCCCTGAGACGGCGATCCCTTCCTTCTTGAGTCGGTCCTCCAGGGCCGACATACGTTTCTCCGCACTGTCGACGAAGACGTGGAGCAGGTCGCCGTAGGTCTGTATCTCCAGGACGCCATCCAGCTCTGCCACCAGGTCCCGTGCCCGCCTCAAGTCGTCGGGTCGTAGTTCGATCAGTTCACCCGAGATCAGGTCTTTCACCTGTTCCGGAGTATCGCAGACGATCATGTCCCCCTCGAACATCAAGCCCACTCGGGAACACCTTTCGGCCTCGTCCATGTAGGGTGTGCTGACGAAGAGGGTGACTCCTCGCAGGTGCAGGTCGGAGAGGATATCCCAGAACTCGCGGCGCGAAACGGGATCCACTCCAGTGGTAGGCTCATCCAGGAACAGGACCTCGGGCTCGTGGATGAGGGTGCAAGCCAGCGCCAGCTTCTTCTGCATCCCGCCCGAGAGCTGCGCTGCCCGCCGGTCTTTGAACTCGGTGAGGCGGGCGAAGGCCAGCAGTTGTGTGATTCTCTCCTGTCGCACTTCACCGCTCACGGCGAAGATGTCGGCGAAGAAGTTGAGGTTCTCCATGACCGATAGATCCCCATACAGATTGAAACGCTGGGCCATGTAGCCGATACGCTTCTTGATCTCCTCCGCATCTTTCTCGACGTCGAATCCCGCTACCGTGGCGGAACCATCGCTCGGACTCATGATGGCGCACAGCAGGCGGATGGTGGTCGTCTTGCCAGCACCGTCAGGCCCCACGAGGCCGAAGATCTCCCCTCGCCTGATAGCGAGGTCCAGACTGTCCA
>DAOUEW010000362.1:0-1640 GCA_034430275.1 Anaerolineae bacterium
GTCGTCTTGCCCCGCGGTCGACGACCTTGACTTGCAGCGCTCACGGGGGTTAAATGGATCTGAGGTAGAGCGCTTCTAGATCCGGTCCCTGCAGCATCGCGTCGCATCTGACTCCATGATCCCAGAGACAAACCCTTGAGCAAGGTGAAGATCGGCGGTATTCTCCAGCACACGAACCTGGCCCTGGTGGGAATGATGGGCGTCCCTGATCGCCCGGGACTCGCCGCGGCGGTATTCAGGACCCTGGGCCAGAGGGGCATCAACGTCCTCGCCATCGCTCAGGCCATCGATCTCGACCACAACACCCACATCGTCTTCTGTGTGGCCAGCAAGGACGTGCATACGGCCTTGGGCCTGCTTGAACCCGTCAGGGAGAGGTTCGGGGGACGGAAGATGACACACCGGGCCGGGGTGGCCATAGTCTCGGTCTTTGGGCCCGATTTCAGAGAGACGCCCGGCGTCGCCGGCATGATGTACACGGCCCTGGCGGAAGTTGGTATCAACATCCTGTCCATCAGCACCTCCATGTCCAGCGTGAGCTGCGTCATAGACCGTTCGCGTCTCGACGATGCCGTAGCGGCTCTGAACGACACCTTCGAACTGCCGTAAGACGAAGCGGTCCCGATCGTCCCTCGTCTCGCCTCTCTTGCCGCAGAGACTCTGAGGAGAAGACATGCCTACACAAATCCCCAGCGATAGCTTCACGACTGAACTCTTTGACCTGCTGGACGAGACGTTCGAGCAGGTCCATGGCATCTATCTCGATCGGGGTACATCGCTCTTCGAGACCCTGGAAACCATCTCTGCTGAGGAGGCCTCTCGCCCGATATCGGCGGAATGCGCCTGCATTGCTGCTCAGGTGAACCACGTCTGCTTCTACCTTCGAGTGCTCGAGCGCGTCATACAGAGGAAACCGAGTGTTAAGGTGGACTGGGAGGAAAGCTGGCAACTCGAGAAGGTAACACCAGAGAAATGGGAGGCTCTCAAGACGCAACTCAGAGACGCCCATCAGAGTGTATTGACGACCATGAAGGGGCTTGACCGTTGGGAAGGCGAGGATGATATTGGCGCTTCACTCGCCATTCTGGCGCACACGGCGTATCACCTCGGTGAGATACGACGGTCGCTATGCGTGGTCAGGTGACGAGTGACATCCCCACCCGCAGGTCCGTCTCCCCACAGCGTGATCATCCGAGCTCATTGACGCGCCGCAGGCTGCGAAGGCAGAATCCTGCACGCCGCGCGCTCCCTGAACAGGTACATCCGTGCCCAGTTGATCAGCACCAGCAGCCGGTTGCGGTACCCTATCAGGTAGTACAGGTGGATGGTCAGCCATAGCACCCAGGCCGGGAACCCGGTGAACAAACGACCGTAGGCCACGGCCGCCGCCTGGTTGCGCCCGATGGTAGCCATCGTCCCCCGGTCCCGGTAGCGGAAGGTCAAGGGCTCCTGCCCCGCCAACTGCCTCTCGATGTTCCTGGCCGCGGTCTCGCCGCCCTGTAGCGCCACCTGCGCCACCATGGGCAGCATCTCGCCGTCCTGCTCGAAGTAGGCCAGGTCCCCAATGGTGTACACCTCCGGGTGACCGGGCACCTGTAACGTGGGCTCCACCGCCACCCGGCCCCGGCTCGCAGTGGGCA
>DAOUEW010000363.1:0-2035 GCA_034430275.1 Anaerolineae bacterium
CAGAAGCGCATTAGACCTCATCCTCCCCGAAGAGCGGGAAAGGGCAAAGCTGAACCTCCAGAAGACGCTGAAAGAAGGCATCCTAAGAAACGTGGAGTACACCCTCCTGAGGAACGACGATACCTTCTTCGCCGGCGAATTGAGCGCGGCCTTGATTAGAGATGCTTCGGGACAACCACAAGCGTATGTTGCCATCACCAGGGACATCACCGCACGAAAGGAGGCGGAGGCCGAACTCGAGCGGAGTGTTGACAAGCTCCAGAAAACCATGGTGGACATCATCCATACCATGGCCGGGGTGGTGGAGGTCAGAGATCCCTATACGGCTGGTCATCAGCGGAAGGTGGCCGCTTTGGCGCGGGCCATCGCCGAGGAGGTGCACCTCCCGAGCCACCGGGCGGCGGGCCTCCATATGACAGCCTTGATCCACGATATCGGCAAGATCCATGTCCCCGCCGAGATCCTCACCAAACCAGGCCGGCTGACCGGGCCGGAGATCGCCATCATCCAGGCACACCCCCAGTTCGGCTACGCCCTCCTGAAGACCGTCGACTTTCCATGGCCCGTTGCTGACATCGTCCTGCAGCACCATGAGAGGATGGACGGTTCCGGGTACCCTCAAGGCTTGTCCGGGGAGGACATTCTGCTGGAAGCGAGAATCCTTGCCGTGGCTGACGTGGTCGAGGCCATGGCTTCCCACCGACCCTACAGGCCTGCCCTCGGAATGGACAAAGCCCTCGAGGAGATCTCTCGGAACAGGGGAACCCTCTATGACGCAGAGGTGGTGGATGCCTGCTTGAGGCTCCTGTTGCATAAAGGGTTCCAGTTCGAGCAAGCGGCCGACGAAGGCGTCCGTCCAGACTGAGCCATCGAGAACACCATCGGCCCCCTGTCGCCATCCCCGCTCTGGTGAACCGCTCGTCGCCACCTTCCGCCTCAAGTCACCGCGCCCTCTGTTTGCCCCGCTGCGCGTTGGGTCTTGTAGCCGGGGAAAGCCTGGCAAGGTACCAAGCCTCGACCTCTCCTCCGTGCTCGCGGCCTTTGCCTGGTTGACAGGCATTTCCCAGTGAAGTACAATGAGTGAGCGCTCACTCAGTACATTGAGTCAGGAGGTGGCGAGCGATGGCCAAGCAGGAAGGGAAACCAGCGAGACGGCGGCTCCCTAGAAAGGAGCGGGAAGCCCAGATCCTGGACGCCGCGACCAGGGTCTTCGCCAGCAAGGGCTTCCGCGCCGCGACCACCAAGGAGATCGCCGCCGAGGCCGGCGTCTCCGAAGGCACCATCTACAACTACTTCGATAGCAAGTATGACCTGCTCATCGCCATGTCCAAGCGCCTGGCCCTGGAGTCACTCCATCAACTCGACGCCCTGCCACCGGAGAAGAACGTACGGGGCTACATCACCGCCGTGGTCACCAATCGCTTCCAGTTGCTGATCAAGCACATGGACCTGATTCGAGCGCTGATGCCCGAGGTCCTGGTGGACGACGATCTGAGAAAAGTCTACACAGAGGAAGTCCTCGCCCCAGCCGTTGCCTACCTGGGCGCGCTGATCGAGGATCGGACCAAGGCCGGTGTCTTCCGCCAGGTCAAGACAGACATCGTAGGTCGCGCCATGATCGGGGCCGTGATGTCTTTCGGCTACCTCTGGCTGCGGGAGCCTTCTTTGCTAGACGAACGATCACAAGAGGAACTGGTCTCGGAGGTGGTCGGGCTGTTCCTGGATGGCCTGCGCGTCCGCCCGGCCGATGAGAGGGCCTGAGCGCTGATGCTGCGACGCACACTTGCCATCACGCGCAAAGAGATCATCCATATTATCAGGGACCCCAGGTCGCTGGGCATCATGTTCTTGATGCCCATGATCCAGCTCATCCTCCTGGGTTACACGGCCACCACGGACGTCGAGCACCTCCCCACTGCCGTGCTGGACCTGGACCGCACGTCGCAGAGCCGGGAGCTGGTGGATGCCTACCGCGCCTCCAACTACTTCGACATCCTCTTCTACGTGGCCACCGAGGAAGAGTTGGGAACCTTGA
>DAOUEW010000364.1:0-6465 GCA_034430275.1 Anaerolineae bacterium
TTCGCACACATCTCGGAATGCCGATCAGAGTCGCCTCGACTCTCAGACAGGGAATGCAGCTATCTCAGCCCAAGGTGGAAGAGAGCGGTACTCGCGAGTACGGTGGCGAGCGCACTGCTGGTGAGTTCGCCGCGCTTCCTGGACACAATCGGGGGCCTCGGTGGTTTGCAGACCACACTGCTGCGTAGTCCCCTGCTTGTCAGCCTACCCTTCTACGGCTTGCTGATCTTGTGGATGACCTATGCGCTGATCATGATCCGAGAGGGAGCACTGCTCAGAGCAAATCATGCTTGACCGGGATCGGCCATGTGAAGATCTTCAGTTCCCTGCCCGTCATGTCCGCAGAACGGGCAGCAGCAAGTCGTCCGGGAATGGACTCCGCCAAGGTAGGCCGGTGAATGTATGATCTGCCCAACCAGCATCTGTCCCGTGGACGTGCGGACGGGACGGTGCCCCAACAGGCTTCGCGCTAGACGGGAGGATGTCGACTTGAAGACCCCCGTTGGCCAGAAGACCTCCGCGGGCCGCGTGAGGGCCTTGGGCCTGGCTCTCACCCTTGTCGTCCTACTAGCTTCAGTGTATGCGATTGTGCTGAACATGCCTACCCGTGTGTACGAAGCGAGCGACTTCTTGGGCTACTGGGCAGCGGCGAATCTGCTGGCGCAGCGACAGAACCCCTATGATCAGACAGCGATGCTGTCCTTGGAGCAAGATCAGGGGTGGGCGGGGGACGATCCGGTCTTTTCCTGGAACCCCCCCTGGCTGCATGTCCTTCTGCTACCACTCGGCGTACTCCCGTTTCGCCCGGCGGCCGCTCTCTGGTTTGTGATCGCCCCTCTAGTCGTAGGAATAAGCGTCCTCCTGGTTTGGGACACGTTCAGCAGCCGGAAGCACGCTTTGGGCCTGGTGGCGGCTTTGCTGACCGCCTTCCTGTTCTCTCCAACGCTGCACGCGATTCTCGAGGGGCAAGTCAACACGCTCATTCTCCTGGGTTGCGCTGGCTTCGTCGCTCTCAGCATCAGGCGTAGAGACACGATGGCCGGGGCGGCACTAGTACTGGTCACTGTGAAGCCTCACATCTCGTACTTGCTGGTGCCCGCCCTACTCCTTGTATCCCTGCTGCGAGGACGTTGGAGGATCCTGCTTGGCTTCATGGGTTCCCTCCTCTCTCTGCTCGTAGTGGCGACCTGCCTCTATCCGCGCTGGGCGGTGGCTTACCTAGTTCTCTTTGACGTCGCGGCCTCTCCTCTGGGGGCTACTACTTACGCGACGCCCACCGCGCGCGGCGTGCTGCGAGCGTGCCTGGGCGTTGACATAGGGATCTGGACATCCGTGGCCTGCCTGGCCATCTTTCTCGTTCTTGTCTGGCTGCGAGGACGCCAGACCGATCTTCCGGACCTCGCCAGTCTCTCCTTACTCCTTGGGCTACCAACCGCCCCGTTTGGCTGGTCCACCGACCAGGTAGTGCTCCTGATCCCCGTACTCCAGGCAGTCCAATGGTCACTGGATTCTTTGGCGGTGCAGAGACGTACGGTGGTTGTCTCACTTCTCCTGACCTACATCTTCGCCGCCTTTGTCTGGCTCGTCAGCTACCGGGATGTCGCATTCGCCGCGGTCCCGCCCATGATCGGCCTCTTGTGGTGGTACGCCCGAGGGAGAGCATCGCCGGGCCCACTCGGCCGAGCGACAACCTCGTCTGGAGGCCGGCAACCAGTCAATGACTAGCGCGCCGGTGCAGTGCTAGATCTGGACCCAGGAGCAGAGGAGCGCCAATGTCCAGCAGAGAGAAGTGGACGGCCGTACTGATAGCTGCGTTGACCATCTGTGTCGCCAACTCTCCCTATCTCTTGGCCTACGCTTCGGAGTCGCCACGCCTATCCTTCGGTGGTGTAGTCATGAACTTCGAGGACGCCCACGGCTATCTGGCCAAGATGAACCAGGGAGCAGCGGGCAGGCTCACCTACCAGATACCGTTCACCTCGGAAGAGCATGAGGGGGCATTCGTCGGCGGATTCTTCCTGGCGCTGGGTTGGATCTGCGCACTGACGGGTCTACCGGTTATCTGGATGTGGCACTTGTCCAGATTGGTGTTCGGTTGTGTTCTTCTTTTGTCAGCCTACGTTTTCATCGCCGCTTTCCTAGAGGACCCCAAGCAACGTCTCGTTGCCTATCTGCTGGCCTGTCTCTCGTCTGGGTTGGGTTGGGTGGTGCTGCTGACGGGACAGTTCTCCATTCTGGGCTTCGACCTCATAGACTTCAAGATGCCCGAGGCCCACACCTTCTTCACCATTCTCACGTTCCCCCACTTCTCTCTGGGAGCCACCCTGCTGCTGATCATCTTAGTGCTGATCCTTCAACTTCGCAGAACCCGGCGCTGGCGATACGCCGTAGTGGCAGGACTGGCAAGCCTTGTTCTGGCTGTGGTGCATCCCTACAATCTGCTGATCGTGGCCGCTACGCTTGCCATCTGGCTCCTCCTCATCCTCTACAAGGAACGACGCGCACCCGTGGTGGAGTTGGCAGGCGCCGCGATCATCGGAGGGATGGCGTTGCCAGCGTTGGTCTACTATCTGTACGTCTTCGCCTTCAATCCTGCGTTCGGCGCCTGGGCCGCCCAGTCCGGCAGTCCTTCGCCCCACCCTCTCCATTATCTGATCGCATACGGCCCACTTCTCGTCCTCGCCGTCCCAGCCATGATCCAGCAAGCGCGAGAAGGCGATCCAGATCGCAGCCTTCCCCTCATCTGGGTTGTCGTGGTGGCAATTCTGGTCTATACACCGCTCAAGCAACAGAGACGAATGGTGGAAGGCGTACACATCCCCCTCAGTCTCCTGGCCACCAGCAGCTTGTTCGCCTACTATCTGCCCCGGTTGGAGGGATCGAGACTGGCGAGAAGGCTTGTGACGTTGAGAAGACGATCCTACTCCAGGCACGGGCTGCGCAACTTCGCCATCTACCTGATCCTGGTTCTGACTCTGCCCTCCAACCTCTACATCCTGGCCAGCCTCACAGCCACCGTGGTCCAGCACCCCTATCCCTTCTTCCACGAGCGTGCCGAGAACGAGGCCATCGACTGGTTGGCCAGCGAGACCGAGTACAGAGATACGCTGCTGAGTGCCTACGGGACAGGGAGCTATATACCAGCCCGCATCGATCACAGGGTCTTCGTCGGTTACTGGGCTGAGACCGCCAACTTCGACGCGAAGCTCGGCATCGTGGATCGTTTCTTCCGGGTCGGGACACCCGATTCCTGGCGGGTACAGACTCTGGAGCAATATGACATAGCCTACGTGTATTCTGGTCCGCGCGAGAGAATGGTGGGCGCATTCGACCCTGACACAGCCGACTACCTGACGCCCGTCTTTGCCAACGACGTGGTGACCATATACCGTGTCAAGGGGCTGGACAGTTGACGGAGCACGGGCCGAAGGCAGAAGCCGACGCTGGCCGCCGGAGTCGCAAGTCCTGGGATCCGCTGGCCGTGTTTCTGCTGGCCGTGGTTGTCAGGACCCTGGTGGCTTTGCCTCAACAGCAGCCCCACTACTTCGACGCCTACTACTACTACGACGTCGCTGAGAACCTTTACCTCGGCCGCGGGTTCGTGGTCGACTTCATCTGGAACTACCTCGACTCGCCAACTGAGGTCACGCACGTCAGCAACCTGTACTGGACACCTCTGTCTTCGATCATAGCGTGGGGCTCCTTCTCTGTCTTTGGACCGTCATATCGGGCCGCCCAGATTCCATTCATACTCCTGTCATCGGTCCCTCCTGTGCTGGCGTACTTCGTATCCTATCACGTGTGGAGGAAGCGCGAGCACGCCTGGCTGACCGCCATCCTCACGACTTTCGCCCCCTTCTATCTGAAGTATTGGGCCTCACCCGATAACTTCGCCCCCTTCGCGGTCACGGCTGGGCTGAGCCTGGTGACCATGTATCTCTTGGAGAGGAAGCGGCAGCGACGCTACGCCCTGTTTACAGGCTTGCTCATCGGCATCAGCCATCTCTCGCGAGCCGATGGAGTCCTGCTCTGGGTGGCCTTCGCGGCAGTCCTGACCATAGCCTTCCTCTACAGCGGCCTCACGAGCTCGAGGGGCACTGACACGCTCGCCGGGAGTTCACCGCGGATCACCCTGACCGCTTGCGTCCAATGGTTGTTCCTGGCGGTGATCGGGTACCTGGTGGTGATGATGCCCTGGTTCTACCGCAACTGGAGGCTGATCAGCGCTCCCTTGTCCAGCGCTGGCACCAAGACTATCTTCTTGCGCAGCTACGCCGATCTGTTCAGCTACTCAGGGGAGCTCACCTGGCGAAGCTACCTGGAGTGGGGCTGGCCCTCGATACTCCGCTCTAAGGCTACGGCCGCCCTTCACAACCTGGCAGTGCTGGGCGGCGCCCTCCAGTTCCATCTTGCGCCTATGGCCGTGGTGGGTCTGTGGCAGGCGCGCAGGCAGAGGGAGTACGTACCAGTCTACGCCTATGCCGCCACCCTGTACGCGGCCATGACGCTGGTCTTCACCTTCCCTAGCACACATGCCAGCATGCTACACTCGACAGGGGCCCTTCTCCCCTTCCTGTTCGCCGCCGCAGTGCCAGGCATAGACGCAGCGGTGGGCTGGGTCGCAGTCCGCAGACGAACCTGGCATCCCCGGACCGCCCAGAGAGTCTTCCGAGTCGGCCTCACGGCGGTGGTCGTGATCATCACACTGTTCGACTACTCCCAGGCCGTATTCCTCTCTCTCGACCCGTTGGGCTTCCAGCCGTTCTGGAACCGGGCCAATACCGGCTACGTTGCAGTTGCTGCCTGGTTGGAGGAGAATGCGTCCGCCGATACGCTGGTAATGGTGGTAGACCCCCCTGCCTACTACTACTTCACTCACCGGCGAGCCATCGTCATTCCCAACGAGGACGTGCCCGGAATCGTTGAGGTGGCCAATCGCTACGACGCCGAGTATCTGATCCTGGAGCAAGATCACGTGGCCTCTCTTGACGCACTCTACGGAGGGGAGAGATCTCCTTCGTTGCTGCTACAGCACGCTCTGGTGGACGAGTCTGGGCAACTGATCCAGATCTACACAATCGGGAGATGATTCGGGGATGCGGCGACTGTTCTCGCCCCTTGCTCTGTGCGTAGCTCTCGCCCTCGCTAGCTGTCTGCTCTATGTGGGCTACTCGCTGCACTTCGGATATGTAGGCTTCCCTCTCGACGATGCTTGGATCCACCAAACCTATGCTCGCAACCTCGGCACACATCACGAGTTCTCCTACAATCTGGGCGAACCCAGCGTGGGTTCCACCTCTCCGCTTTGGACCATGCTTCTGGCCCCGGCCCATGCGCTACACATCGAGCCCAGACTGTGGATCTACCTGCTGGGCACCGTCCTCCTGGCTCTCACGGGCTGGGTGGTCTACCGTCTCAGCAAGGCGTTGTTCCCGCGCGGCGAGCTCGTCCCCGTTCTGACCACCGCGTTTTACCTGCTGGAATGGCACATAGCCTGGGCCGCGTTCTCGGGCATGGAGACCATCCTCTTCGTGCTTCTGTCACTCCTGGCGCTGGAGCGGCACCTGGCGGGAGAGCGGCCTCTCGTGACCGGTCTGATCGCTGGCTTACTCACGATCACAAGGCCAGAAGGTGTCATCGTGCTGCCTCTTCTCGTGCTCGACACAACCTGGCGCCAGTGCCGTGGAGCCCGTTCGCTGACCTGGCGAGAGGTGGGCATACACGCCCTTCTCCTCACAGTGGGGTTCTTCGTGCCATTAGCACCCGACCTAGCCCTCAACCTGGCAGTCACAGGGTATCTCTGGCCCAACACATTCTATGCCAAGCAAGCCGAGTATCAGGAAGTGGTGGCCTCGCTTCCGCTGTGGACACGATGGGCACGCGTGGCACTACCTACCCTGGTGGGCGCCCAGGTGCTACTGGTCCCGGGTTGCCTGTACGCCGTGTTCAAGAGCCTCTCCCTCGCGCAAAGGAGGGCAGTCCTACCGTTGGCCTGGTGGTTCTCGCTGGTCACCATCTATGCGATACGACTGCCTGTTTCCTACCAACACGGTCGCTACCTCATACCTACCATACCCATTACCATCCTGCTGGGCGTCTGGGGTACGATGAATATGCCAGGACTCCACCGCATTGTGCGGCGCGTCCTATACATCTCCATACCCATACTCTCACTGGCCTTCTGGTTGCGAGGGGCCCAACAGTACGCCACAGACGTACGAATCATCGACAGCGAGTTGGCGGCAGCAGGAAGATGGATCGCTGATAACACACCGCCCGATGCCGTCATTGGCGCTCACGACATCGGCGCGATTGGCTACTTCTCTCAACGATCCCTGGTGGACACCGCCGGGTTGATCACGCCCGAGGTGATCCCCTTCATCGGAGACGAAGACAGAATACTGGCCTTCCTGGAGGCAAGAGACGTGGACTACCTGGTCATCTTCCCGTCCTGGTACCGCCAGA